>VGDO01000174.1 GCA_016869645.1 Alphaproteobacteria bacterium | reverse complement strand
TCCGCCCTCTGCCAAAACCGCAAAGAGCTATCTGCTGCCGGATTTTTACTCCGGCGCAACCGGACAATCCGGCCGCTTCAGTGAGGGATTTTTGCTCCGGCGCTTACATCGGCTGAAATCTCGAAATGCCGGACGGCGGCCGCGATTCCCTGAGTATAGGGAGCGTTGCCGCGCCCGTCGAGCGCTTCGCCTATGGGGCCGTCAGGTCGCCGCGCCCGCCCTGACTGGACGCATCGCTCGCCTGCGAGCCCGGGCTGGCTGGCTTGTCTCCGTCGCCGGCGGCGTGACAATGCCGACCAGGGCGTCTTTCACGGAATGGATGTGGCGCGCCAGCAGCGTGGCAGCCGCATCGTAGTCGCGCTTGCGGCAGAGCTCAACGATCTGCGCGTGCTCGCGCTCGGCCCGGCGCAGGCCGTCCGTGTGCAGGAGCTGCAGCCGCGTGTAACGATCCGAAGCCGTCAGCAGCTTGTCGACGATCGCCTGCATCTGCGGCCGCTCGGCGCGGGCATAGAGCCGCGCATGAAGGATGGTGTTCAACTCGCCCCAGCGGTGGACGTTGTGGCTGCGCAGCTCGCTCGAGTATTCGTTGAGGATCGACTTGATGTCGTCGAAATCGCGTGCAGTCAGGCGTGGCGCGGAGCGCGCGAGCAGCATGGGCTCGAGAATGGCGCGCAGCTCGAAGGTTTCCTCGATGTCGGATACCGAGGCGCCACGGACGACCGCGCCCTTGTGCGGCTCGATGCGGATCAGGCCTTCGGCCTCGAGCTGCACCAAGGCCTCGCGGATCGGCGTACGACTGATGCCGAATTCCGCGGCGAGCAAATCCTGACGCAAGGGCTCTCCGTCGCGCAGCTGTCCGTCAAAGATCTTGCGGCGGATCGCATCGGCCGCGGAGGCGGCGACGGTGCGATGGGAAAATGATGCGATCGGTGGCTTGCCGTTGGTGATGTTCACGGATTTCGATCTGACTGTTCGTCGTCGACGATCGCCGCCATCATGGCTTGCGCCGCCCGACCTGTCGAATGGATATTGTATAAAATCTGGTGCTCTGCTAAGGAAAATTCAATGCTCCCCTCAGCGGTGATGTGGTGGTTGCGAGGCGAATGAGCGCGCTGATTTCCATCGCAAGGCGACGCCTCGGGAGCTGGGCGTTCAACGGCATCGCCGGAGCCGTGCTCGGCTTCATCCTGCTGCCGCTCGTTTTCGTCACCTGGCTGGCGTTCTTCCGCCAAGCGATTCCATCCTTCCCGCCCGAGGGCTACAGCCTCAAGTGGTTCTTCGCCATCGGCGACAACAAGAAGTTCGTCGAGGGATTTCTCTTGAGCATGCAGGTCGCCGTGGCCGCCATGCTGATCGGGCTCGCGATCGGCGTGCCCGGCGCGTTGTGCCTGGCACGCTACCGCTTTTGGGGCCGCGAGGGCCTCAGCAGCCTTCTGCTGCTTCCGCTGGTCGTTCCCGGCATCGTGCTCGGCACATCGCTCTACGTGTTCCACGTCGAGGCGGAGATCGTCACGGGCCTGCCGGTCCTGGGATCGGTCGCGGCCATGGTGGCCGGGCACATCCTGATCGTCATACCCTGGTGCGTGCGCATGGTGACGGCGAGCCTCGCCGGCTTCGATCGCGGCATCGAGGAGGCGGCGCAGAGTCTGGGTGCGACGCCGCTGACGACGTTCTTCCGCATCACGCTGCCGGTCATCCGGCCTGGCATCGTCGCGGCAGCCCTCTTCGGCTTCGTGGTGTCCTTCGGCAATCTCGAAATGAGCTTGTTCCTGGTCGGCCCGGGCCGCACCACACTGCCGATCGCCATCCTTCAATATTTGGAATGGCGGATCGATCCGACGATCGCCGCTGTGTCGGTCCTGCAGATCCTCCTGATCGGCGCCGCCATGGTGGCGACCGATCGCTTCGTTCGAATTTCCCGCGTGGTGTAGGGATGGCCCGGCTCGAGCTTCATCAACTGTCCAAGCATTTCGGCTCGACCGTGGCGGTGCGTGAGGTGTCGCTCGACGTCGGCAACGGCGAGTTCGTCGTGCTATTGGGGCCGAGCGGCTGCGGCAAGACGACGACCTTGCGCATGATCGCCGGCTTCGTCGCGCCGACCGGCGGCACGGTTCGGCTGGCGGGCCAGGACGTGACCGCGCTGCCGCCGTGGAAGCGCAACGCGGGCATGGTGTTCCAGAGCTATGCGCTGTTCCCGCATCTGACGGTCGAGCAGAACGTCGCCTTTGGCCTGGAGATGCGCAAGGTGCCGACGGCCGAGATCGCGCCGCGCGTGGCCGAGGCCCTGCGCCTGGTGCGCCTGGGCGGGCTCGGCGAGCGCCTGCCGCGTCAACTCTCGGGCGGACAGCAGCAGCGCGTGGCACTTGCGCGCGCGCTGGTCATCCGGCCCGACGTGCTGCTGCTCGACGAGCCGCTGTCGAACCTCGACGCCAAGCTGCGCGAGACCGTGCGCGTGGAGATCCGCGAGCTGCAGCGCCAGCTCGACATCACCACGGTGATGGTCACGCACGACCAGGAGGAAGCGCTGATCATGGCCGACCGGCTGGTCGTCATGTCCGATGGCGCAGTGCGCCAGGTCGGCACGCAGCGCGACCTCTATGAGCGCCCGGCCGATCGTTTCGTTGCGGGGTTCGTCGGCCGCAGCAACTTGCTGACGGGCAGGGTGGTGGCGCCAGGTCGTTTCCAGACGGCCGGCGGGCTGACAATTGCATGTGCGGGCGGCGCGCCGGGCCCGTCGGTCATCGCGCTCAGGCCGGAGCGGCTGGCCATGGGGCCGGCGGCCGCGGGGCTGGACAACCGCCTGCCGGGCACCGTCGAGATCGTCTCCTATCTCGGTGCGTCGATCGACGTGCACATCAGGGTGTCGACGGCCGACCGCGTCGTCGTCAGCCAGCCGAACCGTGCCGATGGGCGCGTGCCGAGCGAGGGCGACAAGATCGACGTGGGTTGGGCGGCGAGTGCGGCGGTCGTCTTCGCCGACGATGCCGCGGCAACGTCTGCGTGATAGCATCGGGTGGCATCAGGGATCGCGGTTCACAACCAACAGGGAGCGAAAAGGAGATCGAGCCATGACCAATCGAATGGGACCGTTCATCAGCCGTCGCGGCGCACTGCAGGGCGCGGCCGCGGTCGCCGGCGTCGGCGCATTGGGCGCGTTGTCGCCGACGCTCGCGCAGAACAAGCGCATGGTGCTCGCCACCTGGGGCGGTGACTACGCGCAGCTCTTGAGCAAGAACGTCGTCAAGCCGCTGATGGAGCCGAAAGGCTGGGAAGTCGTGGTCGACGAAGCCGGCAGCCCGCAGCGCCGCACCAAGGTGTTTGCCGAGCAGCGTCTGCCGCGCGGCACGTCGGACGTGCAGGCGCTGGCCGCGACCGACATCGGCGACATGATCGAAGCGGGCGTGCTCGAGAAGCTCGACATGTCCAAGATTCCCAACGCGAAGCATCTGCTGAAGATCTTCAGCATCGCCGACTCGCCTTATTTCTCGCCGCACATCTACAGCGGCAAGGTCGTGCTCTACAACCCGAAGATGATCTCCACGCCGCCGACCGGCATGGCCGATCTGTGGGATTCCAAGAACCAGGGCAAGGTCGGTGTCATCGACATTCAGCACACCTATACGACCATGGCGGCGGCACTGGTCGGCGGCGGCAAGACCGGCGATTTCGACAAGGCCAAGAAGGCACTGCTCGACCTGAAGAAGCTGAAGCCGCGCATCTATCCGACAAACGAGGCGTTGGCCCAGGCGCTCAAGACCGAGGAGATCGGCCTCTGCATCATGTGGAAGGCACGCGCGGTGCAATGGCAGAACGCCGGCATCAATGTGCAGACCATCGCGCCCAAGGAAGGCATCATCACCTACGTCTCGGGCTTCGTCATTCCGAAGAACGCGCCGAACAAGGAAGGCGCCTATGCCTACCTCGATGCCGCGCTCGCGGTACCGCCGCAGGAGGCCTTCGCCGTCGACATGGGCTACAACCCCGTCGTCGGCAATGCCAAGGTGGCCGACGATCTGCGCAAGCGGATCGGCTTCACCTCGGCCGAGGAGGGATTGCTGGTCAATCCCGATCTCGAGTTCCTGACCAAGAAGAACGCCGAGCTCAAGGACTTCTGGGACAAGGAGTTCAAGGCGTAGCAACGACACGAGTCATGCCCTTCGTCTTCCTCCCCTGCCCGAAGCGCGGGGGAGGACCGAGGAGGGGGCCCGAAGCGGTCGTGCTACTTCAAGGCTGGTCCGCAGGGGCCCCCACCCAGCCCTCCCCCGCGCTGCGCGCGAGGGAGGGAGGAAAAATTCATGTCCGCCTCGGCAACCGCTGAAAGCCTGACGTCGCTCGCCGCGCGCGAAAGCCGCGGCGGGCGGCGCTCGGCCGCGGCCGCGCTGGTCGGGCCGGCGACGATCTTCGTCACGATCGGCCTGCTGCTGCCGATCATCATCCTGTTCCGCTACAGCCTCAACAAGTTCGTCCCCGGCAGGTTCATGGTCGATGCCCTGACCGTGGAGAACTACATCCTGTTCTTCACCGATCCATACTTTCTCGCCGCGTTCTATCGCACGCTGCGTGTCGCCGCGGTCGTGACCGTGATCTGCATCGTTCTGGCGTTCCCGCTCGCCTACAAGCTCGCGCGCATGGAGAGCCGCTACAAGAACCTGCTGATCATGCTGGTCGTGCTGCCGCTCTTCGTCGGCAATGCGGTGCGCGCGGCCGGCTGGATGACGCTGTTCGGCAACAAGGGCTTCCTCAACGTCACGCTGGAATGGCTCGGCCTGATCAGCGAGCCGATCCGGATCATGTACACGGAGTGGGCGGTGATCATCGGCATCACCGCGGTCAATCTGCCCTATGTCGTGCTGACGCTGCAAAGCGTCATCGAAGGCATCGACCGCGCCGTCGAGGAAGCCGCCTACAGCCTCGGCGCAAACCCCTGGACCATGGCGCGGCGCGTGCTGTGGCCGCTCGCCTTGCCGGGCTTCGCTGCGGGAGCCATCTTCTGCTTCATCCTGACCATGAATGCCTATGCGACGCCCGTGCTGCTGGGCGGGCCGCAATTCGTCATGATGGGGCCGCTCGTCTACGTGCAGTTTGCGGTCAAGAACAACTGGCCGTTCGGCGCCGCCGTCTCCTTCGTGCTGATGAGCGCGACGCTGATCCTGACCGCCGCCGCCAACATCATGGTGCAACGCCGCTACCGCGGCTGACGCCGGCGCGAGGCCGGCGTGGTATCCAAGGGGGATTTCCGTGCCAAGCAAGCCTGATCAGATTCAGGCGAGCCTCCTGGGCTCGCTCGAGTGGCGTTGCATTGGACCGCACCGGGGCGGTCGCGTCGTGGCGGTTGCAGGTTGTCCGGTCGACCCGATGACCTTTTATTTCGGTGCCTGCGCCGGCGGTGTGTGGAAGACGACCGATGGCGGCTGGACTTGGCTGTGCCAGACCGATGGTTTCTTCAGCACGGGCGCGGTCGGCGCCATTGCGGTGGCGCCATCGGATGCCAACATCATCTATGCCGGCACCGGCGAAGCCTGCATCCGCAACGACGTCTCGCATGGCGACGGCGTCTACAGGTCGACCGACGGCGGCAAGACCTGGAGCAATTTGGGCCTGGCCGACACGCGCCACATCGGCCGCATCATCGTCCACCCACGCAATCCCGATCTCGTCTATGTCGCCGCGCTGGGCCATGCCTGGGGACCGAGCAAGCAGCGCGGCATCTACCGTTCGGCGGACGGCGGTGCGACTTGGAAGCACATCCTCTACAAGAGCGAGCGGGCGGGATCGCATGACATCGCGCTCGATCCGCGCAATCCCAACATCCTCTATGCGCCGATCTGGCAGGCGCAGCGCTATCCCCATGCGCTGATCAGCGGCGGCGAGCAGTGCGGATTGTGGCGCTCGGCCGATGGCGGCGACAGCTGGACGGATATCACGCGCAGCCCCGGCCTGCCCAAGGGCATGCTCGGCAAGATCGGCGTTGCCGTGTCGCCGGAGCCGGTCGGCGGGCGCGGCTGGGGCCGCGTCTGGGCGCTGATCGAGGCGGAGGACGGTGCCCTGTTCCGCTCCGATGACGGCGGTGCCACCTGGGAGCGCGCCTCGGAGTTCTCCGGCCTGCGCACGCGGCCCTGGTACTACATGCACGTGACGGCCGATCCGTGCGATGCGGACACCGTCTACGTGCAGAACTACCGCCTGTGGAAGTCGATCGACGCGGGCCGCAGCTTCCTGCAGGTGCCGACGCCGCATGGCGACGACCATGCGCTGTGGATCGATCCGAAGAACCCGCGGCGCATGATCGAGGGCAATGACGGCGGCGCCTGCGTGTCGTTCAACGGCGGCCAGTCCTGGTCGTCGATCTACAACCAGCCGACCGCGCAGCTCTATCACGTCACCACCGACGACCGTTTCCCCTATCGCGTCTACGCCTCGCAGCAGGACAACACGGCGATCAGCATTCCCAGCGCGTCGCCGATCGGCGCCATCACCGAGCGCGATTGGATCAAGCCAGGCGGCGGCGAAAGCGGATACATCGCGATCAAGCCGGATGACCAGGACCTCGTCGTGGCGTCGGGTCCGATCGGCCGGCGCAGCCCCAACGACATCATGTATCTGCACGACCACAAGACGCAGCAGGACTGGCAGAACACCGTGTGGCCGGAGCTCTATGGCTGGGGCGTCGGCGCGGAGACGCTCAGATACCGCTTCAACTGGACGTTTCCCATCCACTACAGCCGGCACGACCCCGACGTGTTGTGGGTCGCCTCGCAGTATCTGCACCGTTCGACCGACAACGGCGCGAACTGGGAGGTGCTGAGCCCCGATCTCACGCGCAACGACCCGACGAAGCTCGTGCCCTCGGGCGGGCCGGTGACGCGCGACAACACCGGTGCCGAGGTCTATTGCACCATCTTCGCCTTCGCGGAATCGCCCCAGCGGCGGAACCTGCTGTGGTGCGGCACCGATGACGGGCTGGTTCACTGCTCGGAGGATGGCGGGCGCAAGTGGACCAACATCACGCCCGACGGTAAGCACGGCAGGGTTGCCGGCGGCGCAAACGAGGTGTTGCCGGCCTGGGCGCTGATCAGCATCGTCGAGGCCTCGCCGCACGATCCGGACAAGATCTACATCGCGGCAACACGCTACAAGCACGACGATCTCAAGCCCTATCTCTACAAGTCAGCGGACCGCGGCAAGACTTGGCGCAAGATCGTCGGCGGCATTCCCGCTCACGAGTTTACCCGCACGATCCGCGAGGATCCTGCCAGGCCCGGTCTGCTCTATTGCGGGACCGAGACGAGCATCTACGTGTCATTCGACGATGGCGGTCGCTGGCATCGCCTGGGCGGCAATCTGCCCGTGGCGCCAGTCCACGATCTCGTCGTCAAGGGCGTCGAGATGGTCGTGGCGACCCACGGTCGCTCGATCTGGATCCTCGACGATCTGACGCCGCTCCATCAAATGCAGGACATGCTCAAGGGCAAGCGAGGTGCAAGCGCCAGGGGCGGAACCTTCCTGTTCAAGCCACGCGCCACCACGCGGCTCCGCATCACCGGCGGCTATGGCGGCGTCGCGGCCCAGGCGACCGGTTCGCGCGGCGAGGCGTGGCCCGGCATGATCAGCTATCCGCGCACCGGCACCAACATTTTCCGCGTTCTGCCCGTGCGCAGGCCGGATGGCGGGCATGACACGCTCTATCTCGATTCCGGGCGTAACCCGCCGAACGGTGTGGTCGTCCACTATCATCTGGCGGAAGCGCCTGATGACGGGGTGACGCTGACCTTCCTCGATGCCAAGGGCCGCGAGCTGCGCAGTTTCAGCGCTGCCCGCGATCGGGTGCCGGCCAAGGCCGGCGTCAACCGCTTCCTGTGGAACCGCCGCGTGTCGGGCGTCCCCAATGTGACGGCGCGCGACCTCGAGCCGTGGAACCGTGGCGACGGCCCGGTCGTCGTGCCCGGCCGCTATGCCGTCCGCCTCGATGTCGACGGGCGCAGCCAGACCCAGGAGTTCGACATCCTGCCCGACCCGCAGGTCAAAGCGGGAATCGGCGATCTGACGGCGCAGTTCGCGATGCTCAAGCGAATCCTGGGCAAGCTGGCGACGGTCAACGCAACGATCAACGACATCGATGCACTCACCAGTGCCATGACCAGCCTCGGCTATCGGGTGAGGGGCAAGCCGCGTTCCGGCAAGACGCGTGGGAGTCCGGCCGCAATCCGCCGCGAGCTGGCGGCAATCCGCGGCCTGCTTATCGACGTGAACTATAGCGGGGCGCAGCTCTGGGCGAGCGGCCTGCACGAGAAGTTCAACGGCCTGTTCGATTCGGTCGACAGTGCCGACGTCGCGCCGCCGCGCCAGGCCGAGGAGGTCTTTGCCGAGCTGTCCAGCCAACTCGACCGGCTGGTCGCCCGCTGGGACAAGGCGCGCGGGCAGGCGGCGGCGGTGCTCCACTAGGCAGGGGATACCGGCGCACTGTCAGGACCGCGCGCCGCCGACCCAATGGCAATGGCCATGCGGGACAGGATCATGCCGATGACTGGCGAAGCGAATGTTTCGACACCAGATGGTATAGGCGACGTCAGCCCTCGATGCGTCGTTGCGCGCGCAGATGCTCGACCTGCTGATGAAGCTCCAGCACACCCGCCGACCCATCCCTATACCCAGGCGCTGCTCTCGGCCATTCCCAAGCCCGATCCGCGCCAGCGCCGCATCCACCAGCGCTTCCGCTACAACGCCTGAAAGATTCGCGATGAAGATCACGGGTATCAAGACCTTCCTCATGCATGCCGGGGCACCGGACCTGCGCCGCTGGGCGGCCGATGGGTCGTTCGGCAAGCAGACCTTTTCCAAGAATCTGACCGGCACGCGCAACTGGCTGTTCGTCAAGGTCATGACCGACGAAGGCATTGTCGGCATCGGCGAATGCTCGGGCTGGCCGCGCGTGATCGAGACCGGCGTGCGCGATCTGGCGCCGCTCTTGGTCGGTGAAGACCCAGCCCATATCGAGCGGCTGTGGCAGAAGATGCAGATCGCGATCATGGGTCACGGCATGACCGGCGTGGTCGGCGCCGGGGCCATGACCGGCATCGACATGGCGTTGTGGGACATCAAGGGCAAGGCGCTCGGCGTGCCGGTCTGGAACCTGCTCGGCGGAAAGGTGCGCGACCGCATCCGGCTCTACAGCCACGCCAACGCCGTCGATGCTGCGCTCAGCCTGCGCGAGCGCGGATTCACGGCCTTCAAGTGCGGCGGCGTGTCGGACCCGGTACGCAAGGTCGCCGAGCTGCGCGACGCGGTCGGCGACAGCATGGACATCATGATCGACCTGCATGGACCGCCCTGGCTGACGCCGGCCGACGCGGCCCAGGTCGCGCGTGCGCTCGAGCCCTACAATCTTCTCTTCGTCGAGGATCCGATCGCTCCCGAGAACGTCGATGGCTATCGGCGCATTCGCGACCACGCCAATGTGGCGCTGGCGGCGGGCGAGCGGATGGCGACGATCTTCGGCGAACGCGACCTGATCGAGCGCGAGCTGGTCGATGTCATCCAGCCCGATACGGGCCGCGCCGGCGGCATCACCCAAATGAAGAAGATCGCCGCCATGGCCGAGGCCCATCACATCATGATGGCGCCGCATTCGGGTTCGCTGGGCCCGGTCGCCGAATACGCGGCATTGCATATCCTGGCAGCCATCCCCAACGGCTTGATCCTCGAGCGCATCGAGGACGATTGGGAGGGCAGGGAGAAGACCATCATCCCGCATCCGCGACAGGAGAACGGCTATCTGCGCGTGCCCGATGCGCCCGGCCTCGGCGTCGACATCGACGAGGATTTCGTCAGGCAGTGGCCGAGCGAGATGAACGTGTCGATCCCCGTGACCGAGAAGGCTGGTTCCTATGCCGAGGGCACCTTCGACGAACAGGTCTATGTCCAGACGCGCTTCAGGCGCGGCGTCTATTTCGGGAAGAAGAAACCGACATGAAGATCGACAGATTGCGCGCCTTCATGTCGCGCGACAATGACCGCCCGTGCCTGATCGTCGCGATCGACACGGATGACGGAATTACCGGCTGGGGCGAGTGGTACAATCACGGGCCGGACAAGGCGCTGCTGCCGTGCTGGACCATTTCTTCACCTTCATCGAGGGGCACGATCCGCGCCGGATGGAATGCCTGATCCTCTCCGCTACGTCTGACCCTCGTTGAGGAGGCTGCCGTGACCAAGGTCGACGCTGTTCTCGCCAACGCACTGCTCCCCGATGGAAGTCGCGCCCATATCAGCATCTCGGGTGGCCAGATCAGCGCGATCGACGCGGCATCGAGCGTCATCGCCAATCAGACTCCGGTGCTCGATCTCGGTGGCGACGTCGTCCTGCCCGGCCTGTGCGACGGTCACCTGCACCTCGACAAGACCCTGACCGGCCTGCCCTGGATGGGTCACGCTGCGGGCCCGACCCGCATGAGCCGGATCGAGACCGACAAGACGATCCTGCCGAACCTTCCGCTGTCGACCGCCGAGCGCTCCGTCAATCTGATCCGCCAATGCGTCGCCAAGGGCTCGGCCCACCTGCGCAGCCATGTCGATATCGATCTCGAAAGCCGGCTGACCAAGCTCGAGGGTGTGCTCGACGCGCGCGAGCGCTGCCGAGATCTCGCCACCGTGCAGATCGTCGCCTTTCCGCAGAGCGGCGTGATGCGCCGTCCCGGGACGCTCGATCTGCTCGACCAGGCGATTGCCGCCGGCGCCGACCTCGTTGGTGGCATCGATCCCGGCGAGATCGACCGCGATCCCAAGGGCCAGCTCGACGGCATCTTCGCCATCGCCGGGCGGCGCGGCGTCGGCATCGACATTCACCTGCATGAACCGGGCGAGCTCGGCCTGTTCAACGTCCACGAGATCTGCCAGCGCACCAAAGCTGCGGGCATGGCCGGCAAGGTCACGATCAGCCATGGCTTCTGCCTGGGCGACGTCACCGAGAGCAAGGCGCGCGCGGCCGTTGCGGCGATGGCCGAGGCCGGCGTGATGCTGGTGACCCATGGGGCCGCCGGCTGGGCGCTGCCGCCGATCGCCATGATGCGCGAGGCCGGCGTCACCGTCTTCGCCGGCAATGACGACATCCGCGACACCTGGTCACCCTACGGCACGGCAGATGTGCTGGAGCGCGCGGCGCTGATCGGCTGGCGCGCCGACTTCCGGCGCGACGATCAGATCATGATCGCTTATGACATGGTGACGGCGGCGGGAGCGCGCGCGCTCGGCGTCGCCGATTATGGGATCAAGGTCGGCGCGCGGGCCAATCTGTGCACGGTCGCGGCGGGCAGCGTGCCCGAGGCCGTCGCCGGCTATCCGCCGCGCAAGCTCGTGCTCCACAATGGTCAAGTCGTGGCGCGCGATGGCGCCACGCTCGACCGAGCACAGGCTCCAGGCAGGGCTTAGCTGCCTAGTGTCGATAGCTTAAGATGACCTGCTGCTCCTGGATTGCCAGGTTGCGCAGCTCATTGAGCTCGGCAATCTGCCGGTCATAGTCTTCGATCCGGCGCTGAAGCTGGTGGTA
>VGDO01000173.1 GCA_016869645.1 Alphaproteobacteria bacterium | reverse complement strand
TTTTGCTCGCATGCTGTCGGAATCGCGCCGACCGGTTCGTCCTAGGGGCGAAGGACCCAAGAAAGGATCAGACCCATGGCCAAGACCGATACCCATACCATTCGCCTGCATCGCGTGCTGAAGGCCCCGCCCGAGCGCGTCTATCGTGCGTTCACCGATGCCGACGCCATGGCCAAATGGCTGCCGCCCAATGGCTTCACCTGCCATGTCCACCATATGGACGCCAAGGTCGGCGGCAGCTTCCGCATGCACTTCACCAACTTCACCACCGGCAAGAGCCATGCTTTCGGCGGCGAGTTCCTCGAGCTCGTGCCGAATGAGCGGCTCCGCTACACCGACCGGTTCGAGGATCCGAACCTGCCGGGCACGATCACCGTGACCGTGAACCTCAAGAAGGTCCCGAGCGGCACCGAGATCAACATCGTCCAGGAAGGTGTGCCGGCCATCATCCCGGAGGATGGCTGCTACCTCGGCTGGCGCGATTCGCTCGACCAGCTGATCGCGCTCACCGAACCGGAGATCCCGTAAGCGCCAGCCCGCGCCCCGAGATCACTGTGGCCTAATGCTGCTTGACGGGGGGCGCGGTTTTCCCTGTAGTGCCGCCCGATTCGGGGACGACGAGGGCTGGCCATGCGCAACGAGTGGAAAAAATCCGACGCCGAGGCGATGGTGCGCGACTACGCCAAATCGGGCGTTTCGCGCGACCTGGCGTTGCGCGTCTACACGACACGTCTGCTCGGCCAGAATCCCGACCTGGTTCTGCATGGCGGCGGTAACACCTCGGTCAAGACCGAGGCCAAGGACATTCTCGGCGACAAGATCGAGGTGCTGTGCGTCAAGGGCAGCGGCTGGGATATGGGCGACATCGCGCCGCCCGGCTTGCCGGCGGTCAGGCTCCAGCCGTTGCGCAAGCTCGAGAAGCTCGACCGCCTGTCCGACGAGGACATGGTGAACTTTCAGCGCGGCCAGCTGCTCGACAGCAACGCGCCAAATCCGTCGGTCGAGACGCTGCTGCACGCCTTCCTGCCCGCCAAGTTCATCGACCATACCCATTCGACCGCCGTGCTGGCCGTGTCCGATCAGCCAGACGGCGAGCGCAAGCTGGCCGACATCTATGGCGGCAAGATGGCAGTCGTTCCATACATCATGCCGGGCTTCGCGCTCGCCAAGGCGGCGGCTCAGGTGCAGCGCAAGCATCCCAAAGCGATCGGCCTCGTGCTGCACAAGCACGGCATTTTCACCTTCGGTGACACCGCCGAAGAGGCCTATACCAACATGATCGATATGGTGACGCTCGCCGAGAAGCGGCTGGAGCGCGGCAGCAAGCGCATGGTCCAGGCGAAATTGCCCAAGCAGCTCGCCGGTGTCGCCGAGATCGCGCCGATCCTGCGTGGCCTGACCAGCGAGCCGGTCGACCGCAACGAGGGCACGTGGAACCGGCTGGTCATGGAATTCCGCACCGGCCCCACGGTGCTGGGCTATGTCAACGGGCGCGACGTCGGACGGTATTCGGCCGTTGGCGTGGTGACGCCCGACCACACGATCCGCACCAAGAACTGGCCGCTCGTCGTGCCGGCGCCGGAGGCGGGCAAGCTCGATGCATTCCGCGACCGTGCCAGGCAGGCGATCGAAAAGTTCGTCGCGGACTATCACGCCTATTTCAAGCGCCACAACCCGCGTCACCAGAGCAAGAAGATCGAGCTCGATCCGATGCCGCGCGTCATCCTCGTGCCAGGCCTCGGCCTGTTCGGCCTGGGCAAGACGGCTAAGGATGCGGCCATCGCGGCCGACGTCGCGTGCAATGCGATCGACACGATCTCGGCCGCCGAATCGATCGGCCGCTTCGCCTCGATCTCCGAGGCCGACATGTTCGACGTCGAATACTGGTCGCTCGAGCAGGCCAAGCTCGGCAAGGCGGCCGACAAACCATTCACCCGCCAGGTTGCGGTGGTGACCGGGGCGGGCGGCGGCATTGGCGCCGCGACGGCAGTTTCCTTCGCCAAGGAGGGCGCCGAAGTCGCCGTGCTCGACCGTGACATGGCTGCGGCGAAGGCGACCGCCAAGAAGATCGGCGGCGCCGCCTTCGCAGTCGAGTGCGACGTGACCGATCCGCAATCCGTGCGCAAGGCCTTCGACCGGGTCGCCGCGCGCTTCGGCGGCGTCGACATCGTCGTCTCGAATGCCGGTGCTGCCTGGCAAGGCAAGATCGGCGAGGTGTCGAACGACGTGCTGCGCCAGAGCTTCGAGCTCAACTTCTTCGCTCACCAGTCCGTCGCGCAGAATGCGGTGCGCATCATGAAGACGCAAGGCACCGGCGGCGTGCTGCTGTTCAACGTGTCGAAGCAGGCAGTCAATCCCGGCCCGGATTTCGGACCCTATGGATTGCCCAAGGCCTCGACCTTGTTCCTGTCGCGCCAGTACGCGCTCGAATATGGCGGCGACGGCATCCGCGTGAACGCGGTCAATGCCGACCGGGTCAACACCGGCATCTTCGCCGGCGGCCTGCTCGAGCAGCGCGCCAAGGCGCGCGGGCTGTCCGTGCAGCAGTACTTGTCCGACGGCAATCTGCTCAAGCGGGAGGTCAAGACCACGGATGTCGCCCAGGCCTTCGTCATGCTGGCGCAGGCACGCAAAACGACGGGCGCCGTGCTCACGGTCGACGGCGGCAATATCGCGGCGGCGCTGCGCTAGGGCGCCGGCGCTCCCGCACTGACCGCTTCGCCAGATCGCTCGGGGGGAGGCGCGGTCGATGGCCTGGGTGACCGGTCTCTACCTTGCGTACCTGTTCCTGCCGATGGGGCTGCTGCTGGTCGGCTCGTTCGGTGATGCGTGGTTCAACACGCTGTTGCCGACCGGCCTCACCGGCAAATGGTACACCGCCGTATGGGACGACCGTACGTTTCAACGCGCCTTCCGAGTCAGCCTGCAGGTGGCGGTGGCGACCTGCGCGATCACCGCCGCGGTCGGCCTGCCGCTCGCCTATGCGATCTACCGGACGGCCTCGCGCGGCGTGCGTGCCATGGCGCGTGTGGTCTATCTGCTGCCGATCGCCGTGCCGCCGCTGGTGCTCGCATTCGGCTTCGTGCTCGTGTTCTCGAGCGACGAATTGCCCTATCTCGGCTCGATCTGGGTCCTGATCGGCGGTCACGTGGTGCTGACCTTGCCCTACCTCCTGCAGACCCTGGTCGGTGACATGCGCCATCTCAACTTGGCCGAACTGGAGTCCGCCGCCGAATCCCTGGGCGCGGGCTTCGCGCGCAGCTTCATCGACATCGTGGTGCCCGCGCTGCGTCACAGCCTTGCATCGGGGCTGATCATGGTGGCCGCGCTGTCGATTGGAGAGTTCCAACTCTCCAACCTGGTTGCCGGCTTCCTGACTCGACCCTATCCGGTCGTCCTTCTGCAGGCTTTCTATGGTGCGACCGGCTTCGCCTGTGCGGCGACGGTGATCCTGCTGGTTCTGGCGCTGGCTGCGGCGGTCGGCGGCGCCCTCACGGTGCGCGGCGCGGCTGCGGCGCGATCGGTTGCGGCGTGAGCACCCCGGCGATCGAACTCCTCGGCGTCGACTTCTCCTATCCGGGCTCCGGAGCGGGCGTCAAAGGCGTCGACCTCGCGATTGCTCCGGGCGAGCTGCTGGCCGTGATCGGCGCCAGCGGCTGCGGCAAGACGACGCTGCTCAAGCTGATCGCCGGCTTTCTCGCGGCCGACCGCGGCACGATCCGCATCGATGGCGCCGACATGACTGCTGTCCCGCCGCGCCTGCGCAACCTGGGCGTGGTGTTCCAGTCCTATGCGCTGTTTCCGCACATGACGGCCTGGGAGAATGTCGCCTATGGACTCAAGGTCCGCGGCGTCGATGGCTCCGTGCGGCGGTCCCGGGCGCTGGCCACATTGGATCTGGTCGGCCTGGCGGATTTCGCCGGACGCCGGCCGGGCGATCTGTCGGGCGGGCAGCAGCAGCGCGTGGCGCTCGCGCGCGCGCTCGTCATCGAACCGCGCGCCCTGCTGCTCGACGAACCCCTGTCTGCGCTCGACGCCGCGCGGCGCCTGACCATGCGCGATGAGATCCGGCGTATCCAGCGCGAGCATGCCATCGCGACGGTTCATATCACGCACGATCAGGAAGAGGCGCTGTCGATGGCCGACCGCATCGCTCTCATGATCGGTGGGCGGATCGAGCAGGTCGGCACGCCGCGCGAGTTATACGACCATCCCGCCAGCCGCGCCGTCGCCGCCTTCGTCGGCCATGCCAATTTGTGGGACAGCAGGATCCTGGCGCCCGATACGGTCGAAACGCCGGTCGGCATCTTGCGGACATTGCCACACGGCTGCGCTACGGGCGCGAGGGTGACCGTGCTGGTGCGTCCGGAGCGGGTGGTGCCGGGACCGGCCCGCGATGGCGTCAATGGCTTTGCCGGGCGCCTCCTCCGGGATCGGTTCCTGGGTGCGATGCGGCGCTACGATCTGGCCGTGGCGGGCGCTATGATCACCGGCGAAACCGCCACAAGCGGGCCGATCGAGTTCGTGCACATCCCGCCCGCGGATATTCGGATCTTGCAGGACCGGCCATGAAGCCGATGACGGTCATCAAGGCGACACGGGCGGGACGGCATGATGTCCATCACTTTGATCGTCAACGTCAACAAGGGAGGTCCCAATGAGGCTCACAGGATTGGCACTGGTCCTGACGCTTGCCGCTGCGCCGGCGCTGGCGCAGACAGCGGCGGATTCGCCCGAGCTCTATCCGGGCGAGAAGGCACTCTATGAAGCGGCCAGCAAGGAAGGCATGGTCGTGTCGTTCGACACCGGGCCGACCTGGGCCAACTGGGCGGCACAGTTCGCTGCCTTCAAGAAGCGCTACCCGCAGGTCGAGATGACCTACAACGATCTCGGCTCGGCAGCCACCGTCGTGGCGCTCGAGAAGGCGCGCAACCGGCCGCAGGCGGATACCGCGTACTATTTCGCCGCATCGGCCGTCGATGCCGCGGCGAAGGACGTGGTCGCGCCGTTCAAGCCGGTCAATTTCGACAAGCTGCCCGATGTGTTCCGCCATCCCGAGGGCAAGTGGTTCACCATCCACTCGCTCACCATCGCCTTCGTGGTCAACACCAAGCTGGTCAAGAACGTGCCGCAATCCTGGGCCGATCTGCTCAAGCCCGAGCACAAGAACTCGGTCGTCTATCTCGACCCGCGCTCGACCGGCGTCGGTCAGGTGCTGGCCTTCGCCGCCAATTTCGCTCATGGCGGCGACATGAACAACGTGCAGCCCGGCATCGAATACCTGGGCCGGCTGCACAAGGCAGGCAACGTGCTGCGCGTGGTCGGCACGACGCCCTACGCGCAGTTCGTCAAGGGCGAGATACCGATCTGGATCTCGTACGAGAACGACGGCCTCAAGGCCAAGCACATCGACGGGCTGGGCGACGCGGTGGCTGTCGTCATTCCCAAGGAGGCGTCGGCTGCCGCGCCCTACGGCATCAGCCTGGTCAAGAACGCGCCCAATCCGAATGCCGGCAAGCTCTGGCTCAATTTCATCATGACCGAGATGGGGCAGGGGATCTTCGCGCAAGGCTTCGTGCGTCCCGCCGTTCCCGGCGTCAAGCTGCCCGACAACGTCGCCGACAAGCTGCCGGCCGCACCCCAGGTCCGCCCACTCGACGTCCAGGCGGCCGCGGCCAAGAAAGCCGAGATCGACGCCGGCTGGGCCAAGGTCGCCGTGGGGAACTGAACCGATGCAGCTGCGCCCGGGAACGCTCTCGCTTTTGATCGCCCCGGGCGCTTTGCTGCTGGGTTTCTTTTTCTTACTGCCGCTCGCCGCCGTCGGACGCGATGCGTTCGTCGGCGGCGCCTTCGCGCGGGTGTTCGGCAACGAGCTGTTCGTCAGAGGCCTGGCGGGCAGCGCGCTCCTGACATTCACGGCCGCCGGCTTCTCGCTGCTCGTCGGCTTCGTCGTGGCGCTTCACCTCTCGCGCCTGGCGCCCGCCCTGCGCGGCGCGCTCGCGTTCTTCATCGCCTTGCCCCTGACCTTCTCCGGCCTGATCGTCGCCTACGGGTTCATCCTCTGCTACGGCCGCGCCGGCTTCGTGACGCAGATCCTTGCCACGACCGGCGTCGACGCCGTGGCGTTCTCCGGTGTGCTGTACAGCCCGATCGGGCTCGCCTTCGCTTCGTCCTACTACCTCATCCCGCGCGTCGTCATGCTCATGCTGCCGGTGCTGGTGAATTTCGACTGGGCGCAGGTCAGCGCTGCGGAATCGCTGGGCGCACGACGGGTGCGCGCCGTATTCGACGTCATCGTGCCGCAGATCGTGCCGACGGCGTTCGCCGCGTTCTGCCTGGTTGCCGCCGTGGTGTTCGGCGCCTATGGCACGGCGCTGGCGCTGGTCGGCACGCGCGTCAACATCCTGCCGCTGCAGCTCTACAGCATGATCTCGGAGACCGGTTCCGACTTCGCGGCGGCCGCCGCCCTTTCGTTGGTGCTGACGGCGATCTGCTCGCTGATCATGGCGACGGGCGAAGTCATCGCGGCGCGCCAGGAGCGCAGCCATGCTGGTGTTTGATCGCCGCTCGGCGACGCTCGGGGACGCCTCCGGCCGGCGCTTCGATCCGGCACAACGCGTCTGGACGGCGGGTACGGTCCAAGGCGTTGCCATCGAGCTTCACGCGGCCGTCCGCTGGTTGCAGCGCGACACGACGCATCGCGTGCGCGCTCCGATCGGTGTCATCGGACCGCGCTCGGCCACCGACGAGCAGCTTGCGATCGCCGAGGAGATCGGCGTCGGCCTCGCCGACATGGGCCTGGCAGTGGTTTGCGGCGGCCGGCAGGGCATCATGGAGGCGGTCTGCCGGGGGGTGGCACGGCATGACGGCATCGCGATCGGCTTGCTGCCGGAGACGAACGCCGACGCGGCCAATCCGTTTGTCACCATCTCGCTGGCCACCGGCATCGGCGAGGCGCGGAACGCGTTGGTCGCGCGCGCCGCGTTGTGTCTGGTCGCGATCGGCGACAGCTATGGCACGCTCTCGGAAGTGGCGCTCGGCCTGCAGTTCGGCAAGCGGGTCTTCGGCCTGGCTGGCGCTGCCCGCGTCGACGGCGTCAATCACGTCGATACCGCGGCTGCCGCACTCGACAGCGTTGCCGCTGTGGTCCTCGGCGTTTGACCGGTAGGCGGCCGGCGGCGATCCCGCTATCATCGGCATCGAACGCAACGAAGGAAGCCAATCGTGCCGCTCGCCGACATCTCGCTCGCCGACGGGCTCGTCATCGTCTGGTTTTTCCTGTGCTGGATCGGCTACACGCACTATGCCGATCATGACAGCCGCCGGGCGCACAGCCTGATGGGCAACATGCACCGCTACCGGCTGGATTGGATGCGGCGCATGATCGAGCGCGACAACCGCGTGCTCGATTCCACCATCGTCACCATGCTGCAGCAAGGCGTGAACTTCTTCGCGTCGACCTCGATCTTCATCCTTGCCGGCCTGATGGCCATCCTGGGCGCCGGCGATGCGGCAAGGAACGTCGTCGCAGCGCTGCCCTACGCAATCACCACGTCTGGCGCGGTGTGGGAAGGCAAGGTGCTGCTGCTGGCCGCGATCTTCGTCTATGCCTTCTTCAAGTTCACCTGGGGCATGCGGCTGTTCAATTACGTCTCGACCCTGATCGGCGCCGTGCCATTGCCCGCCAACTGCGCGACACCGGAGATCTATGCCGACCGCGCGGCGCGCATGGCCTCGCGCGCGGCCGAGCACTTCAACCGTGGTATCCGCGCCTATTATTTCGGACTGGCGGCGCTGACCTGGTTCCTGCACCCTTGGCTGTTCGCCGCGGCGTCCCTTTGGGTCGTGCTGGTGCTCTACCGGCGCGAATTCCGCTCGCACGTGCTGCACATTCTGGAGAGTCCCTCATGACCACCGCAATTGCCCGCAATCTCGATCTCGCCTCGGCGCTGGCCGACGCCGAGGAGCGCTTCACCCGGGCCAATCCCGACAGCAAGCGGCGCTACGACGGCGCGACGAAAGTCATGCCCGGCGGCAACACGCGCACGGTGCTGTTCTTCGGGCCCTTCCCGCTGACCATCGCGCGCGGCGAGGGCTGCCAGCTCTGGGATACGGACGGGCACCGCTACGTCGATTTCCTCGGCGAGTATTCGGCCGGGCTGTACGGTCATTCCAATCCGATCATCCGGGCCGCGATCGAGCGCGCGCTGGCCGACGGTATTGCGCTCGGCGGACACAACAAGGTCGAAGCGGAGCTTGCCTCGCTGGTCTGCGCGCGCTTTCCCTCGCTCGAGCGGGTGCGCTTCTGCAATTCGGGCACCGAGGCCAACCTCTTTGCGCTGGTCGCCGCGCGCGCCCATACCGGCCGCAACAAGATCATGGTCATGCAGGGCGGCTACCATGGCGGCGTGTTCTATTTCTCGGGTGACGGCTCGCCGATCAACGCGCCGTTCTCTTTCGTCAAGACGCGCTACAACGACATCGAGGGCACGCTCAAGCTGATCGAGCTGCACGCGCGCGACCTCGCCGCGGTCATCGTGGAGCCGATGATGGGCGGCGGCGGTTGCATCGCGGCGGATGCCGAGTTCCTCCGCATGCTGCGCGAGGCGACCCGCAAGCACGGCGTGGTCCTGATCTTCGACGAGGTCATGACCTCGCGCCTGACGCCGAGCGGCTTGCAGGGCAAACACGGCATCACGCCCGACCTGACGACGCTCGGCAAATACATCGGCGGCGGGCTCACCTTCGGCGGCTTCGGCGGACGGGCCGAGATCATGGACCGCTTCGATCCGCGGCGACCGGACGCCTGGCCGCATGCCGGCACTTTCAACAACAACATCCTGACCATGAGCGCGGGGGCTGCCGGCCTGTCGCAGGTCTACACGCCCGAAGTGGCGGTGTCGTTCAATGCGCGCGGCGACAAGCTGCGTGCGCGACTGAACGCGCTGGCCGAGAAACGCGGCCTACCCGTGCAGTTCACAGGCATCGGATCGATGATGACCGTGCACGTCCTGCGCGGCGCCATCCGCTCACCCGACGACCTCGCGCGCAAGGACAAGCGCTGGGCCGACCTGTTCCACCTGGACATGATCGGGCGCGGCTACTACTTGGCCCGGCGCGGCATGATCACGCTCTCGCTGCCGATGACTGACGCCGATCTGGACGGCTTCGCCCAGGCGATCGAGGACTGGCTCGACGAGCGGCGGGACCTGATCGCCGCCGGGGCCTGAGCGGTCGACGGTGGACCGTCGCTGGCGGCCGATCGGCTGCCACGGCCACGGACCAAGGGCGCAGTTGGCGGGCGGCATGCTCGCTCGGGCATGCCTCGTGCTCGCGCTGCTGTGCGTCGCGACGACCCGCGGCGCCGCGGCACAGACTCCCGTTGATCTGCAACTCATCCTGGCGGTCGACGTCTCTTCGAGCGTCGACTACAAGGAGTTCAACCTGGAGATCGACGGCTACGTCCAGGCCTTCCGTGATCCGCGCGTCGTGAAAGCGATCCAGGCCGGACCGCTCGGCCGCATCGCCGTCGCCATGGTGCAGTGGTCGGGCCAGTATCAGCAGAAGGTCGCAATCGACTGGCTCGAAGTGTCCAGCACGGCGACGGCCGAGCGCCTGGCGACCGCGATCTTCGAGTCGCCGCGGCTGATGGAGGGAGCCACGGCGTTGGGCGAGGCCGTGATGTTCTCCCTGCCGCTCTTCGACCAGGGACCCTTCCGCGGCCGGCGCCTCGCGATCGACGTCTCGGGTGACGGCATGAGCAACGAGGGCCGTCCGGCCAGCGTGGGGCGCGACGAGGCGGCCAAGCGCGGCGTGACGATCAACGGTTTGGCGATCGTCAACGAAGAGCCGTTTCTGGAGGAGCACTATCGGCACTTCCTGATCACCGGGCCGGCGGCGTTCGTTGTCGTGGCAAAGAATTTCAATGATTTCGCCGACGCAATACTTTCGAAGCTCATCCGCGAGATCACGGGCGAACTGGTGTCGGATGCCGATTTACCCTATCCTACGGTCCGGAATTTCAGCGCGGGCGGAACCCAAATTGCGGGGCCATGACGACCGTCGAAAAGCACCTGGAGCCGCTCGATCCAATCGGGCTGCCGCCGCTTTCCGTTGACCTGGGATCAAGCCGCGCCAGGAGCGCCTGTCGCGCCTCATGATGGCCTATCAGGGGCTGTGGTTCATCGTGTTCCTGGTCGCCTTCCTCATGCCCGCGACGACGGTGATCAACGACGGCATGGTCGCCTGGCGCATGGTTCAGACCATGCTGCCGAGCCAAATGGACGGCCCAGGATCGGCCGGCGGCGTGATGTCCGATCCGGTCAGCGCCAAGATGATCCAGTTCTGGGCCATGTGCGGCATCGTCGCCGTGTTCAACACGGTGCGCCAAGCGATCGAATCCGAGCCCGAGCCCCAATCCGGGACGCCGCCGCCACACCGCCGCCGACGGCGGACGAGCAGGAGATCCCCGACATGCAGGCGCGCATGTTTGCCGCGCGCGACGCCCTGCGCGATCCGCGTGTCAGCCTGTTCGCCGACCTGTCGTCGCAGAAGCGGCGCGATCCCTCGACCTCGGCAAAGGGGTCGAGCAGCTAAGCCATGACCACCGCAACGGACGAACTGCCGCCGCTGAACTTTGACGCACTGCCCGATCTCAAGCTCGAGCAGTCGGCCATCCCGCGGCAGCAGAAGATCTCGCTGCTGTTGGCCGCCTATCAATTTCTGTGGGCCGTGGCGTTCCTGGTGGCGCTCGGTCTGCTGGCGTCGACGCTCGTCAACTACGGCATGGCCGGCTGGCGCGCCCTGCAGTCCATGATGCCCGAGGGCGGGCTGGGCCTGGCGGGGCAAGGACCGGGAGGCGACACGCTCAACGTGCGGCTGATTCAGATCTGGGTCATTGTCGGCATGGCCGGCGCCCTGATCCTGTCAATCGTTGCGGTCCTCATGCGCTTTGTGATGTCGCAGACCCGGCAACTGATTGAGGCCCCGCGTACGAGATGGCGGATCAACCCGCCGATTTCCGTGCTCCTCAACGACGACAAGGGGAATCCATCGGAGAACTACACGATCGAGGTCGAGCTCGAGGTGTTCAGCGATTCGCGTGACGTGCTCATCGGGCCCAGCATGGACAATCTGCGCCTCAGCATGTCGGAGCTCGTCAAGCAATTGACCGACGAGACCTTCCGCCAGCTCAGCCAGCACGATATCGAGCGCCATTTCATGGTTCTGTGCCGGCAGGCCTTCGGCCAGGGCGTGGTCACCAAGGTGAAGATCATCGGCACCGATCGCCGGCCGGTCGAGGCATCGGCCAACGGTGCGTTGGACATTCCCGCGCCGCCGACCAACCGCCCGCCCGCGACCACGCCGGAAAAGGAAGCGCGCGACCTCGCCGAAGTGACCGCCATGCATGAGCAGATGCGCCTCGCACGCGAGCGGGCACTTCAGGAATCGGCGGGGCAGGGGCCGCCGCTGCAGGCGACGCCCGGTCCCGAAGGTCAGCGCGGCTAGAGCGTTTTCCGAGAAGGTGGAATCGGGAGGGATTCCCTTTTGGCGCGTGATGTGATTCAAACTGGCTACTGGAGAGGAGGCCAGCATGGATGGCATCACCGTATTCGGAGGACCTTCGCATTC
>VGDO01000172.1 GCA_016869645.1 Alphaproteobacteria bacterium | reverse complement strand
CCGCCAATAAAAGCGCTCAGTGAGTTTGGCCTGCCGGATAGTCTCGTCTTTCTCCAAGAGCTTCGCGATCAGCGGGTGCGCTTTGTCGAAATTCTTCGGTACGGTCACTTTTCCAAGCCTCTTAGCGAAGCGTTCCGTCAGAATTTCGATCTTTTCCTCGATTGCGCTCTCCGGGCTCGCCGCCAGTCGGCTTTTGAGTTCGTCGTTCAGGGTGCCGCTGATCTCGATGCCTTTTGCTGTCCCAAGGTCTGCGGGGGAGAGTTCGACCCGATGGACACGCTTGCCTGCGTGCAGCTTGTTCCAGTAACCCCGCTCAGGGACGGGAACGTCGATTTTCCGACAGGATTTCGCCAGCGCGACATCGGAAATGCCGATCTGCTTGGCGAGGCGCTGCATTGGCTCGGACCAGACCAGGTCATAGAGCTGGCGGCGTGAAAGGGCAAAAGGCATGGCTCACCTTCAAGATGCGGCTGACTCAAAGTCTCTGGCATGTGCCGACGCCCAAGGCCGCCTGAACGATTCCGAGCAACGCGGGGAAATAGCCCGCTCCTACCGCATACTGCTGTGCCAAAAAGTAGAGCACGGCAATTCAAGTCTGCTACTGGGTTGAGATCGTGACCAAGGTATTCTTTTGTCTAAATGATTTGACCATCACAACGCCAATTTGATCACCGTTCGATATAAGCGGTTGCGGGTCCCCGCAACCAAATCAAGACATCGCCCGCCAGACCACTTGGCGGGCGGATTGCTCTTCGGGCCAGTTTTTCAAAGCTCCGCGATGGTGGTGCAGACCGGCGTCAGGCTCCCGACCGCACCTCTCCCCCGATCGCAATTTGCGATAAGATATAGCCTCGGGCGATTCGCTTTCTCCCGGGGGAAGCCCCGGCTCGAATCGTCCACGGGTGGGGCGGACGCGAGAGTCGAGCATGGCAAAGCCGGTGGTGGGCGTGATCGGCAACGCCACGATGATCAACGACCGGTTCAACGTCCAGATCGTGGGCCAACGGAATCTGCGCGCGGTCGCCGACGTGGCCGGCGCGCTGCCATTGATGTTCGCCGGCATGCCCGAGGTCACCGACACCGACGCGTTGCTCGACTCGGTCGACGGCATCCTGCTGACCGGCGCACGCGCCAACATTCATCCCACCTGTTTCGGCGTCGAGCCCGATCCTCGGCACGAGCCCTACGATCAGAGCCGCGACGCGGTGGCGCTTCCCTTGATCAAGGTCTGTGTCAAGCGCGGGATTCCCGTCTTCGGCATCTGCCGCGGCTTCCAGGAGATGAACGTCGCCTTCGGCGGCTCGCTGCATCCTGAAATCCGCGAACTGCCGGGGCGCATGAACCATCGCATGCCCCGGCTCGAGAACGGCGAAATCCATCCCGACCCCGAGGTTGTCTTTGCCGACCGCCACGATGTGCAGCTCACGGCGGACGGCGTCTTCGCCAGAATCCTGGGCCGCGACAAAATCTGCGTGAACTCGCTCCACGGACAGGGGATCCTGCAGCTCGGCGAGCGGATCGTGGTTGAAGGCGTGGCGGTCGACGGCACGATCGAGGCGATCAGCGTTGCCGACGCCCCGTCCTTTGCGCTCGGCGTTCAATGGCATGCCGAGTACGATCCGCAGACGAATCCGATAAATCGCGCCTTGTTCGAGGCGTTCGGCGCCGCCTTGCGGACACGCCAGCAGTCAAGGTGATCGAGGCCGTTGCGGCGTCCTCCGGCGCCCGGCAGATGTCTCAATACGTAATATCGTCGCCACGTGCGATTGCGCTTCGAATGGAGTTCCGCCAGATTTCCGGAAGTGCGAACATATGCGGGCCGGGCGTGCTGCCCTGACACCAAGCTCCATTGCCGCGGCGCGATAGCGGAGGTCCCCATGAATGCGCTTTTCGTTCACCCCCGGATCGGCAGGAAGGCGACGGCCTTCCTGGCCCGCGAGCACAAGCTCCTGATCGGCGGCAAGTGGGTGCCGGCCCTCTCAGGCAGGACCTTCGAGACCTATGATCCCGGCACTGGACGGATCATCGCGCGGGTGGCGGAGGGCGACGCGGCCGACATCGACCTCGCCGTCCAGGCGGCACGCCAGGCCTTCGACGGCGGCGCCTGGGGACGGGTCAGCCCGAGCGAGCGCGGCCGGATGATCTGGAAGATCGCCGATCTGCTCGAGCAGAACGCCGACGAGCTCGCCGAGCTCGAAGCGCTGAACAACGGCAAGTCGCTCGCTTCGGCGAAGAACGGCGACATTCCGCTGAGCGCCGACATGTTCCGCTACATGGCGGGCTGGGCCACCAAGATCACCGGCGAGACGCTCAGCATTTCGACCCCGGGAAGCTATCACGCCTTCACCGTGCGCGAGCCGATCGGAGTCGTCGGGCAAATCATTCCGTGGAACGCGCCCCTGCTGATGGCGGCCTGGAAGCTGGCGCCGGCGCTGGCCGCGGGGTGCACGGTGGTGCTCAAGCCAGCTGAGCAGACGCCGCTGACAGCGTTGCGCCTCGGCGAGCTGATCCAGGAGGCCGGCATTCCCGATGGCGTGGTCAACATCGTGCCGGGCTTCGGTCCCACGGCGGGCGGTGCCATCGCCGCGCATCCCGACGTCGACAAGGTGGTCTTCACCGGATCAAGCGAGGTCGGCCGTATCATCGTCAAGGCTGCGGCCGGCAATCTGAAGAAGGTATCCCTCGAACTCGGCGGCAAGTCGCCTGTCATCGTCTTTCCCGATGCCGACATGTCGGTCGCCGTGGCAGGCGCCTCCCAGGCGATCTTCAACAATACTGGTCAGGTGTGCTCGGCCGGCTCGCGGCTGTTCGCCCACAAGAAGGTGTTCGACCGCATGGTCGACGGCATCGCCCAGGAGGCCGGCAAGATCCGCGTCGGCCACGGGCTCAGCGAGGGCACGCAGATGGGGCCGGTCATCTCTCAGGTGCAGCTTGAGCGGGTGACCGGCTACATCGATCAGGGCAAGGCGGCCGGCGCCACGGTCGCAGCCGGCGGCAGCCGTGTCGGCAACGAGGGATATTTCGTCGCGCCGACCATCCTGACCGGCACCACGCCCGAGATGTCGGTGGTGCGCGAGGAGATCTTCGGGCCCGTGCTGTGCGCCATGAGCTTCGACGACGACGATCTCGACCGCATCGCGCGGCAGGCCAATGAGTCGATCTACGGCCTCGCCGGCAGCGTCTGGACGCGCGACCTCAGCATCGCGCACAAGATGGCGCGCCGCATCCGCGCCGGACGCGTCGGCGTCAACATCCATGGCTCAATCGACGCGGCACTGCCGACCGGCGGCTTCAAGCAGTCCGGCTGGGGCCGCGAGAAGGGCCATGAGGGCCTGAACCTTTACACCGAGGTCAAGTCCGTCATCATGTCGCTCTGACAAGGCGCGCGTCGGGCAAAATCCCCCGCCGACGACCCGGCCGAGTTTAGATCAGGTTCATGAGCCGTTTGCCGGCTTTGAAGCGCCGGAGATTCTCGCAGAACATCTCGGTGATCATCGAATAGAAGCCCACGATCTGGCCCGAATTGTGCGACGTGACCACGACATTGTCGAAGCCCCAGAATTCGCTGCTGCCGGGCAAAGGTTCGGTCCGGAGCGCATCGAGAACCGCTCCGCCGATCCGGCCGTTGCGGAGCGCGTCGAGCAGGGCCGCTTCGTCGATGATCGCACCCCGCGCAATATTGATCAGCCAGGCATCGGGCTTCATGTGCGCCAAGGCCGCGGCGTCGATCAGGTTCTCCGTATCCGCGCTGAGCGGTATCTGGATGGAGACGTAGTCGGCCTGCGCCAGTCCTTTATGCAGCTTGCTCGCCGGCAATGTGACATGGGCGCCGGGCGCCTTCCTGTCGGACGCACGGATCGCGACGATGCGCATTCCGAGCGCGCGCGCCTTCTTGATGAGGTGTGAGCCGATCTTGCCGGCGCCAATGACGGCGAGGGTCTTCTGGCTGAGCGGAGTCCAATAGTGCTTCTGCCAGGTCCTGGTGCGCTGGCGCGCCTGGTAATGCAAGAACCCGGCATTGATCATCATGATGGCCGCAAGGGCGAACTCGGCCATTTCGTTCGCCGCCGCGCCGCCCGAATTCGTCACCTTGAGGCGCGAACGGTCCCACGCCGGGACATGATCGAACCCGATATTGCCGAGGTTGAGCCAGCGCAGCTCATGCTGGTCGAGCAGATAGCGCCAGTGCTCAGGCTTAATCCCCACGGGATCCTTGGTGACGAACGCAACGGTCGGCTTCAGTCGATCGACGACGCGGCAGAGCGCCGCGCCATCGGGGCAATATTCGGCGTCAATGCGGGGAAAGCTCGCGCGGATCTGCTCGAGCGCGCCCCTCATCAGGCCGCCCGCCACGACGAGCCGCAGCGCCGGCCGCTTCACCGTTCGCGCCACGGCAGGGTCACGTTTCGTCGGGCGTCAGAAGCAGATCGCAGACGTCAGGCGGGAAACCACAGCTCGCGGTCGTAGCGCAGCGGCTCCTGCTTGTTTTCCGCGGAGTAGCTGTCCATGTCGCGGCCATCCTCGCCGACCCGGGCGAAGGCCGCCACGGGATCCTCCGAAATGTCGACGGTGCCGACGCGCAACATGACGAGGGGTTCGCCCGCGACGGCCTCGAAGGAGTAGAGGGCGCCCTTCGGTACCATGATCCCCTGAAACTTTTCGAGCGTCGCGATGTGCTGGGGACCCTTGTCCTTCCCCTTGCCATAGAACTTCGCTCGGCCCTGCAGGACGATGAAGGCGTGGTCCTCGTTGATGTGCGCGTGCAGTCCGTTCTCGCCGCCCGAGGCATAGGTCTTGAGCACGATGTTGAGGTTGTCGGTGGCGGCCAGCGGGAAATCCGTGCGGCCCTGGGTCGGCAGGGGAGCCTTGAGCGCGAACAGACTAGGACCCGCGTCCTTGGCGAAGTTGACGAGCTGGCCGATCCAATCGTCCGTGCTGGTGGCGGCTTTGCCCACTCTCATCTGCGGCTTGACTTGCTGCATGGTGCGGTCTCCTGGATCTGGCGAAGCACGTCGCCGGCGCCTGTGCCTGCAGCGCATTGAACTCCTTGGCGTTGCCGTCGAGAAGCTTCTTTTTGACCGCGGCGTCGAGCGGCTCGTTCCGCGCGGAGCCTGTCGGGGCTCCGGCGACCACGGGCAAATGAACCGGCCGGCCATACTCGATGCCCGGCGACGTCACACGCCCGGTAACGCCACCCGCGGGCAGTCGCTGCCCATTTCATCGGCAAACAGCTTGTTCACCGCGGAGCAGACGGCTGCTGCTTGATCCCGTCCTGGAGGGCCGGCGGATTCCCGCCGAGCCGGTGGTGGCTGTGCGAAGGCGCGGCACCTGCTAAAATCAGGCACCCAAGAAGCCCCGGCCACGGCGCGAGCTGAAGGCGGCGGGCATCACGAAATTCCCGGGTCACACGTCCGGCACGCAAGGCCGGCACCAACGGAGGAGGTTCATCCATGGACAAGCAATGGGATGAGGCGCTGTCGACAATCGCGCCCGAAGCGCCGCCGGCGCTGACTCAGGGCGAGATCGACCGGCGCGTGTTCGAGCTCTACGACGAGTACTGCCATGGCG
The DNA here is from genome assembly GCA_016869645.1 of Alphaproteobacteria bacterium. Lineage (GTDB taxonomy): Bacteria > Pseudomonadota > Alphaproteobacteria > SHVW01 > SHVW01 > SHVW01. The sequence goes on along the minus strand of VGDO01000172.1, from coordinate 6,166 downwards.
GCATGGACCGCCGCGAGTTCCTGGCGCGCGCCGCCGCCGTGGCGATCGGCGGCCTGGCCATGGCGCAGGCGCTGCTGCCGCGCTATGCGCAGGCCCAGACGATCTCCTTCACCGACGAACGGATCAAGGCGCGCTATGTGAGCTATCCGTCGCCGGGCGGCACCTCGGGCAACATGCGCGGCTACCTCGTGCAGCCGACCGGCAACGGCCCGTTTCCCACCGTTCTCGTCGTCCACGAGAACCGCGGCCTCAACCCCTATATCGAGGACGTGGCGCGCCGCGCCGCGACCATGGGGTTCCTGGCGCTCGCGCCCGACGGATTGTCGCCGGTCGGCGGATATCCCGGCAACGACGACGACGGCCGGACGCTTCAGGCGACGCTCGACCAGGGCAAGCTGCGCACCGACATGGTCAACAGCGCGCGCTATCTGAAGGCGCATTCGCTGTCGTCGGGCAAGCTCGGCGTCACCGGCTTCTGCTGGGGCGGCGGCACGACCAATTTCCTGGCCGCGACGCTCGGCGCCGACATGCATGCCGGCGTACCGTTCTACGGCCCGGCGGCCGACACGGCGTCGGTGCCGAACATCAAGTCGCCGCTTCTCGTGCAGTACGCCGAGAACGACGAGCGCATCAACGCCATGTGGCCGGCCTACGAGGCGGCGCTCAAGGCAGCCAAGGTCCCGTACGAGATGCACGTCTATCCCGGCACTCAGCATGGCTTCCATAACAACTCGACGCCGCGCTACCACGAGGCGTCGGCCAAGCTGGCCTGGGATCGGACGATCGCGTTCTTCAAGAAGCATCTCGCATAGTCGGCCGATAGGATCCTTCGATTTGTCTGGTGACTTCGGACGCCGTGGAACTTTCCATGGCGTCCGGAGCGCCGACCGGAGGAGGAGCAACGCATGACCGAGACCAAACTCGCACCCAACATGCCGGATTGGATGGTCGAGCACGCCAATCGCTATCTCTCCAGCGGCGGCGCCGACGGTCACATGTACACGATCAACCAGCCAGACCGGCCGACCATGACAGTTGCGTCGCTGCTGCTGTCGACCACGGGCCGAAAGTCCGGCACGAAGTTCATCTTCCCGCTGTTTTACGGGCGCGAGGGAGACAGCTACTTCATCGTCGCCTCTAAGGGCGGTGCGCCGAAGCACCCGGGCTGGTACCGCAACATCCTCGCCGACCCGAACGTCGAGATCCAGGTCGCCACCAGGAAGATGCGCGCCAAGGCGCGCACGGCCAAAGGCGAGGAGCGGCAGAGGCTATGGAAGAAAGCGCTGGAATTCTGGCCGCCCTATGCCGACTACCAGCGCAAGACGACGCGCGAAATCCCCGTGGTCGTGCTCGACCTCGTCGGGTAGGCGTGAGCGCCGCATGGCGCATTCAGGTGTAAATCGGCGCGTCGTCCTCTGCGCGCTCGTGGCGTGCCTGGCGCCGATCGAGGCAGCGGCTCAGGCCGATTGCCGGCAGGTCGAGGATCACCTGCAAAAAAGGCAGCTGGAAGCGGCTGCGGCGCAGACACTCCAACCCGGTACCGGAATTTGCGCCCATGCCGTCGCCAAGGCATTTCTCAGGACGGGGAACCGCGATCGCGCCCAGGAGCTGATCAACCGCGCCGCGCGCTTCGCCGATCCGCTGCTGCAGCCGGAACTCACGGCGGAGATCCTCGTCGCGCGCATCGAGCTCGAGGCGGCGCCTGAAATCCTTCGCGAGGACCTGGATCAGCTGAAGCGCCTTGCCCCGGAGAAGCGCGAGGAGCTGATCGGAAGGCTGGGCAACCCGGTCAACGCGGCGATCAACGGTTACCTCAAATCGCCGTTGCGGGGCCGGTGTCCTTCCCGCGAGATCAAATCGGCCTGGGCCTCGTACCATGGCCATCAACCCGACCGCCTGGAGCAGGTCTGCGCCATGACGGCCGAGTTGCAGCGCTTCCGATCGGTCGGCGCGACGAGCGCGGATGAGGTCGGCGCGGCCGCCGCCGAACTCGGCAGACTCCGAGCGTTGATGGCCGAAGCCGGTACGCCCCTCGGCGCCGATGCCGCGCCCATCGAAGCGCGCATCGCTGCCTGGCGCGACTATTTCGGCAAGGTCGAGCGGGCCGGACGAGAAACGGAGCCGAGCCGCAAGTTGGCCTCATGGCGCGAGGCCGTTCAGATCTCGCAGCGGCGACTCGATGCGAAAGACCCGGCAGATGCCGCGCGGCAAGTCGCGGAACTTGCCGGGAGAGCCGATGTGCCCGCTCACGCCGTGGAAGAAGCGGACAAGGACCCGAAACCGCCCGCACCTGCAGCCGGACCGGTGCCCGCCCTTCTCGCATCGGCCCCGGCCGGGCGCATGCTGGCCTTGTTGCCGACGGACTCGGCGCGCGACCTCGAGCTTCAGATCGCGCAGTACCTGCGCAGCCGGACCACGTGGAACATCGAGGTCATGTCCAAGGCGAACAAGCCCGATGACGTCTATCTGTCGCTGCTGTTCGCGGCAGACGGCATTCCGTCGTTCCGGATCACGGTCGACACCTTCGTGGGCGAGCGGGACAAGGCCACGAACAAGCCAGTCGAGCAGGTCATCAAGATCCAGGGCTATGCCTTCGAGGCGAAAAGCAGGCGGATCCTGAACCGGGCGAGATTCTACGAGTTCGCCAACAAGTGGACGGCCTATGTCTGGATCCCGCAGCGCATGTACGCCGATGCCGAGGGCGATCTGATCCTCGAATGGCACATGAACCTGACGCCCGACGGCGGCGTCCCTCCCGACCAGATCCATGATGCAATCGTCAAGCTGTCGGAGGTGTGGCGGGACCTCGTGCCGCAGCTGCGCAAGGCATCGCTCATTCCGTAGTCGGCGCGTTGCCGGGGGCCGGTTCGCAAGGCGTGGACTGCGCGCTCCGCTTTGCCTCGTCGAGTGCGCGCCGCATGTTCTCGAATTCGGCTCTTTGGCTTTGCAGATCGTTGCCGATCGCCACGACCTTGCGCTCGGCCGATTCAATGGCTGCCCGGTTCTGATCGTGGGCCGTCGTGATCTCGTTGCGCAGGCGTGCGATCAGCACGTCCTGCTCGCGCCGCTCCTGCCGCAACTGCGCCATCTGTCGGTCGGCGTCCCGTTCCCTTCTGGCCCCGAGCTCGGCGACGTTGCGCTCGAGCTCGCTCACGCGCTGCTCGGCGGCCGAGGCACGACGCTGCACCTCCGCCAGTCGCGCTTCGCTCGCCCGGAGCGCTTCCTGCAGACGCGCCACCTCCTCTTCGACGGCACTCTTGGCGACGACGATGCTCTGGCCGCGGCCTTGCAGGTCCGCGAGCCGCCGCCGGGTCTCGTCATCGGGCAGGAACGCGTCGACTTTGCGGTCGAGCAGTTCGTATTGAAAGGTGGCGAGGCCCGTCAGCCGGTAGGACGTGCGATCGAAGGTGAGACGCAGATTGACGGCGCCACGTGTCGGATGCCGCCCAACCGCGTTGATGGCATTGTCCTTGACGTGTGTCGGCTCAAACCGCACGTTGTCGCCCGGCAGAACGATGGTGATTTCCGCCCCCTTCTGCGTGATGACCATTTCGTAGTCCTTGTCCGTTTTGAGAAACGGCAATTGGACGATCTGATTCGGGTTGTCCCGCTCCTGGACGCTCCACCGGCCTTCCAGGTTCGGCGGGGCTGACTCGCTGGCAATCGATACGGAGGCGGCGACGGCCATGACGGCCGCCGGCAGCGAAACAATGACCGGACCGAGCCACCGGACGATCGGTCGAAGACGCATGCCTGTTCTGGACAGGATCCCGATCATGGAATATCTCTCCCTGCAGCATCCGACTCGACACCAAAATCCTAGCACGTCCCGGCAAATTCCCGCGATCTGTGAAACTATGGCGCACCCGACGGCACAAGCGCGCCGTCGCGCGTGCTCCCCGGACAGCGCCAGAAGAAGGGTCCAACCATGCACGGCAGACGGCCGACGATCTCTTCGCTCCATGGCATCGTGGCGGCGGCGCATCCGCTGGCCGCCCAGGCCGGCGCCCGCCTGCTCGCCTCGGGCGGCAATGCCTTCGATGCGGCCGCTGCCACGGCCGCGGCGCTCAACGTGGTCGAGCCCTTCATGTCGGGCTTGGCCGGCCAGGGCCTGGCGACCTGCTACATCGCGGCCGAGAAGCGGGTTCGCACGCTCGACTTCGTGCCGCGCCTGCCGGAGAAGTTCGCCATCGAGCGCTATCCGGACCGCATGGCCAACCAGCGCGGCGGCGGCGCGGTCGGCACGCCCGGCAATTTCGCGGGATGGGCCGAGCTGGTACGCGCCCACGGCCGAAAGCCGCTTGCTGACAGCCTGGCGCCCGCCGTCGCGCTCGCGCGTGATGGTTTTCCGCTGATCGAATTCAACGTCGAGAAGATCAACGAGACCAAGCACGAGATCCGGGCGCACGCCGGGCTCTTCGATCTGTGGTCGGCGACCTATATGAACGGCGGCGAGACCGTCGCGATGGGTATGGTGCTGAAGCAGCCCGATTTGGCGCGCACGCTGGAAGCGCTGGCCAAGGAGGGGCCGGGACTGCTTTACGGCGGCGCGCTCGGTCGCCGGATCGTCGAGCATGTGAGCGGCGTCGGCGGCCACCTCACGCAGCGCGACCTCGAATCCGTGCGTCCGGCATGGCGCGATGCCGTCGCCGCGCCCTATCGCAACATGTCGGTCCATACGCTCCCGCCGCCCTGCGAGGGGTTTCAATACCTGCTCGCGCTGCGCATCCTCGACGGATTCGACCTGAAGGGGCTCGCACGCAACGGCGTCGACCATCTCGATATGGTGTGGCGCGCGATCCGGCTCGCCGCCGGTGTCCGCATCGCTCACAACAATCCGACGGCCGAAGCTCTGAACAAGCTGCTTTCGGATGGCAATGTCTCCGGTCTGCGCGATCGCCTGCGCGACGGCCGGCCGATTGCGGGACCGACCGAACAGTGGATGGCACCCGAGCCGGCCGGCGCTTCAGACCGCCACACCACGTCGTTCTCGATTGCCGATCGCGACGGCAACGTCATCTGCGTCACGCAGAGCCTGGGCAGCTTGTTCGGCGCGGGCGTCGTCGTGCCGGGAACCGGCCTGTGCCTCAACAACTTCCTGCACTGGGCCGACTACAATCCGAAGAGTCCCAACCATTCGCGCCCGGGCGGCGAGCTGCCGATCTGCATGGCGCCCAGCATCGCGACGCGCGACGGCCGGCCCTGCCTGGCGCTCGGCACCCCCGGGAGCTACGGCATTCTGCAGACGCAGGTTCAGGCGCTGGTCCAGCACGTGGACTTCGGGCTTCCGCTTCAGGACGCGATCGAGGAGCCGCGCGCGCGCCTGTGGGATGGCAAGGCCGTTCATCCGGAAGGGCGCCTGGCGGCCGACACGGTCGAGGCGCTGCGCAAGCGCGGCCACGACATCACGATTGATGCGCCGTGGACGATGCGCGTCGGCGGCATGCAGGGCATCGCCATCGATCCGCAGACCGGCGCCATGACCGGCGCCTGCGATCCCCGCCGCGACGGCTACGTCGCGACGCCGTGAAGTTTTCCGGTGGCGCTATTCGCCGCAGAACTAGCGTCTACCTTGAAGCATGTCCAGCACGTCCGTGCACGCAACACTCGCACGAAGAAGTCGGTCACGGTCAACCTCGCGGACGTGCGCGATCTCGTTGCGGATTGGGGCTATCTTGCTGATGGCATCCAGAAGTTGCTGTTTCGCGTCTGCGCCTTTGCTCAGGCGTTTGCGAGCCTCCTGCTGCACATCTTCCTCAAACAGGAGAATTGGAAGCTGACCGAGGTAGAGGTAATCCACGATACTAAGCGGGTCGGATCCAACAGGCCGTCGTCGGAGCGCGCGTAGGAGGGTTTCACGTTCGCGCTCTGGTAGCGCTCTCTCAATCCTATTCGCCGCGGAATCACCGAAGCGTGCGAAGTAGACGTCCCGTACAACGCCACGCAGCGCGCGCTCGGTCTCGGCGATTTGTCGCCAGACCCCCTCTGCTCCTGCGAGAAACCACGGTGGTGTGAGCGGAGACGAGTCCGGCTCGCCTCCAAGCTGGCGGAATGCGACGCGTATTATGTCCGTACGCGTCCGGTAAAGGCCGCGGAGATGGTGTTTGACGCCGTACTACCGAGCGTGACCTGATCGGCTACGCGGCAACCTTCTGCTGGCGCTCTT
>VGDO01000171.1 GCA_016869645.1 Alphaproteobacteria bacterium | reverse complement strand
GCGCCGCGCACTCGATCTGCTCGCCGTCAAGCCCAGCCTGTAGTCAGGACCCGCAGACAAACGCGAGTCACATCAGTGGCTTGGTCAAAATTCGGGCAAAGTTCAGTCTAGATCCCCGGAGACGGTCTCGGCTAGCGCGCGACGAGTTCGATCGCGCCAGGTGCGGACAGCTTGCTCAGGATCTCGGCGCCATAGACGGGCGTCGACGCGGCGCCGGCAGCCACGAGCAGAAGGACGAAGGCTTTTCCGAGGCGCAGGATCGACAGTGCCATTGGCTTCCTCCGAGATCAGTTCTCTCGGCGGATTATCGGTCCCAATGGGTTAAGTCATGGTTAATGGGACTGACGATTGGGCGCTGGCATTTGCTAGGGCCAGGCGACCTCGGGCGGCAGGGACATCAGGATCGCCTCGACATTGCCGCCGGTCTTGAGGCCGAACAGCGTGCCGCGGTCGTAGAGCAGATTGAATTCGACATAGCGGCCGCGGCGCACGAGCTGGTGCCGGCGCTGCTCCGCCGTCCACACCCGGTTCATGTGCCGGCGCACGAGGCCGGGATAAACGCCGAGGAAGGCGCTGCCGACCTCGCGCGTGAAGGCGAAGTCGCGCTGCCAGTCCCCGGTGTCGAGATTGTCGAAGAAGATGCCGCCCACGCCGCGCGGCTCGTTGCGATGCTTGAGATGGAAGTAGTTGTCGCACCATGCCTTGAAGCGCTGATGGTATTGCGGATCGTGGGCATCGCACGCGGCCTTGAGCGCGGCGTGGAAGGTCGCGGTGTCGGCTTTGTCGGGAAACATCGGCGTGAGGTCGGCGCCACCGCCGAACCAGGCCTTGGTCGTGACGATGTGTCTGGTGTTCATGTGCACGGCCGGCACGAGCGGCGACTGCATGTGCGCGACCAGCGAAATGCCCGACGCCCAGAAGCGCGGATCGCCGCCGGCGCCGGGGATCTGGTTGGCGAAGTCGGGCGAGAACTCGCCCCACACGGTCGACACGTTGACGCCGACCTTCTCGAACACGCGTCCGCGCATGATCGACATGACGCCGCCGCCGCCGCCCGGGCGCTGCCAGGCCTTGCGCTCGAAGCGCCCGGCCGGGCGGTCGGATAGCGGTCCAGCGGCTTCATCCTCGAGCCGCTCGAAGGCGGCACAGATGCGGTCGCGCAGCTCCTCGAACCAGCGCGTCGCCTTGCCCTTGCGGTCGTTGCTCTGGCCGCTGTCGGCCGAATCGATCGTCATCTGCTGTCGGTCGGCTGACGTGCGGGAAACGCGCCGAGCTGGCGCAACGCCTCACCCAACACCATCGCCGCGGCGAGTGCAACGTTGAGCGAGCGCCGGCCGGGCGCCATCGGCACGACGAGGCGCGCGTCCGCGGCCTCGTGCACATGGGCGGGAACGCCGGCGCTTTCGCGCCCGAGCAGGATCGTGTCATCGGGGCGGAAGGCAAAGTCGCAGTATCCGATGCTCCCTGCCGTGGTCAGCAGCACGAGCCGGCCTGGCCCCCGATCGACGCGGAAGCGCTCCCAGGAGGCATGGCGCGCCAGGTCGAGCCCGTCGAGATAATCCATGCCCGCCCGGCGCAGCCGGCGGTCATCGAGCAGGAAGCCGCACGGGCCGATCAGGTCCAGGCATATGCCGAGACAGGAGGCCAGGCGCATGATTGCCCCGGCGTTCTGCGGGATATCGGGTTCGAACAGGGCAATGCGCAATTTGTCGGCCTATCCAGGAGTGTGGCGGCACAACCTCTTGCGCCCCCATCCCATTCAATTATACCTTGGCTGCGAGGGGGATCGGTCGGCTGCCGATCGCTGCTTTGCGTCCGTCCTCGGGCCAAGCTGCGTCGTGCGGCAGAGTGTCGCACGCGGCCAAAACCGGTTCAAATTCAAGCCCTAAGGCGCAAAAGTGCGCGCGCTTGAGGTTGCAAGAGCGAGGGACAGCGATATGGCGGACACCGCGCATGGCCGGGGGCCCGGATCGGGTGATCATGGGGGCTCGCGCCGGGATTTTCTCGTCTTGGCATCGGGCGCCATGGGCGCCGTAGGGGCGGCGGCGGCGGCATGGCCTTTCATCCACTACTGGAACCCGTCGGCTGACGTTCTGGCGCTGTCCTCGACCGAGGTTGACGTGGCGCCGATCCAGGAAGGCCAGGCGATCACCGTGACCTGGCGTGGACGACCGGTCTTCGTGCGCCGGCGCACGGCGGCGGAGATCGAGCAGGCGCGCGCGATCAAGCCGGCCGATCTGCCCGATCCGCAGGACGACGCGGTGCGTGTCAAGAAGCCGGAGTGGCTCGTGCTGATCGGCGTGTGCACCCATCTCGGCTGCGTGCCGCTCGGCCAGAAGGCGACCGAGGCGCGCGGCGAGTATGGCGGGTGGTTCTGCCCCTGCCACGGCTCCCACTACGATACGTCCGGACGCATTCGCAAAGGTCCCGCGCCGAAGAACCTGCCGGTGCCGCCCTACGAGTTCACGGGCGACACCACCATTCGGATCGGCTGAGGGCACGAGGGGGACCTGGGCACATGAGCGCTCCGCAGAGCCAGAACGCGCTGATCCGGTGGATCGACCACCGGATGCCGATCTTCACCTTCATGCACCACGAGCTGCATGAATACCCTGCGCCGAAAAATCTGAGCTACTGGTGGAATTTCGGTTCGCTGGCCGGAATCGTGCTGGTCATCATGATCGTGACCGGCATCTGGCTGGCCATGCACTACACGCCGCACGTCGACTACGCCTTCCAGTCGGTCGAGCGCATCATGCGCGACGTCAACTACGGCTGGCTGATCCGCTACCTCCACATGAACGGCGCCAGCATGTTCTTCCTGGTCGTCTACATCCACCTCTTCCGCGGGATGTACTACGGCTCCTACAAATACCCGCGCGAGCTCCTGTGGATCCTCGGCGTCGTCATCCTGCTGCTCATGATGGCCACGGCCTTCATGGGCTATGTGCTGCCCTGGGGACAGATGAGCTTCTGGGGCGCCACCGTCATCACCAACCTGTTCTCGGCCATCCCCTTGTTCGGCGATCCGATCGTGACCTGGCTGTGGGGCGGCTTCTCGGTCGACAACGCGACGCTCAACCGTTTCTTCTCGCTCCACTACCTGCTGCCGTTCCTGATCGTCGGCGTGGTGTTTCTGCACCTCTGGGCGTTGCACCGCTTCGGCTCGAACAACCCGATCGGCATCGACACCAAGGGCCCGCAGGATTCGATCCCCTTCCATCCCTACTACACGATCAAGGATGCCTTCGGGACGGGCGTCTTCCTGCTGGTGTTCGCCGGCTTCGTGTTCTTCGCGCCCAACTTCTTCGGCGAGCCCGACAACTACATTCCGGCCAATCCGCTGGTCACGCCGGCGCACATCGTCCCCGAATGGTACCTGCTGCCGTTCTACGCGATCCTGCGCGCCATTCCGGACAAGCTGACCGGCGTGATCGCGATGTTCGGCTCGATCCTGCTGCTGATGGCGCTGCCCTGGCTCGACACCAGCCGCGTGCGCAGCGCGACCTACCGGCCGATCTACAAGCAGTTCTTCTGGGTCTTCGTGGTCGACTGCCTGGTGCTCGGCTACATCGGCGCCAATCCGCCGGAGGGCTGGTTCATCGTGATCGGCCGCATCGCGACGGCCTATTACTTCATCCACCTGCTCATCATCATCCCGCTGCTGGGCAAGCTCGAGCGGCCGCTTGAGCTGCCGGCGAGCATCAGCACGCCGGTGATCGGTAGCGGTGCGGCCCAACCGCAGGCCGCGCGTATGGAGAAGCCGTAATGCGCAAGATCGTCCTGACCGCCCTTGCCGTTGCGGCCGCCTGCTTCGCCGGAAGCCTGCCGGCGTCGTCCTCCGAGGCGATCAAGCCGCCGTCGCAGTCCTGGGGCTTCGGCGGCATCTTCGGCACATTCGATCGCGCCGCCCTTCAGCGTGGCTTCCACGTCTACAAGGACGTATGCGCCGCCTGCCATTCGATGAACCTGCTGGCGTACCGCAATCTGCGCGCGCTCGGCTTCAGCGAGGACGAGGTCAAGGGCATCGCCGCCGAGTACGAGGTGACGGACGGCCCGAACGACGAGGGCAACATGTTCCAGCGAGCGGGCCGGCCCTCGGACCGGTTCAAGGCGCCGTTCGCCAATGAGAAGGCGGCGCGCGCTGCGAACAACGGCGCCTTCCCGCCCGATCTTTCGCTGATGATCAAGGCGCGTCCCAGCGGCGCGAACTACGTCCACGCGCTCCTGACCGGCTATGAGCCGCCGCCGCCCTCGGTGAAGCTGATGGAGGGCATGAACTACAACAAGTTCTTCCCGGGCGGGCAGATCGCCATGGCGCCGCCGCTCAATGCCGATGCCGTGACCTTCGGCGACGGCACGCCCGCGACCGTCGCACAGATGTCGAAGGACGTCGTCACCTTCCTCGCCTGGGCGGCCGAACCCGAGCTGGAAGTGCGCAAGCAGATGGGCGTGAAGGTCATCCTGTTCCTCATCGTGCTCACCATCATGCTCTACGCCGCCAAGCGGCGGACCTGGGCCGGCGTCCACTGATCGTTGCGACCGTTGCGCAGTTGAAGGCCCTGCCCTCGCGGCAGGGCCTTTTGACGTGGACCTCCGGTCGGCCCGGTTGATCGCCATCGCAATTGCTGAAAGACTGGCCCGCGCGTCACGGGGCGGGGCCGGGGGTTGTGATCATGAATGCGGCGAAGCCAGTCGTTGGCATAATCGGTGGCAGCGGCGTCTACGAGATCGACGGCCTGACCGATACGCGCTGGGAGCGCGTGACGTCCCCGTTCGGCGAGCCGTCGGACCAGCTTCTGTTCGGCAAGCTCGACGGTCAGCAGCTCGTGTTCCTGCCGCGCCATGGTCGAGGCCATAGGCTGTCGCCGACCGGCATCAATTTCCGCGCCAACATCGACGCGATGAAGCGCGCGGGGGTGACCGAGATCATCTCCGTCAGCGCCGTCGGATCGCTGCGCGAGGATCTGGCGCCCGGCACCTTCGTCATCGTCGATCAGTTCATCGATCGCACCTTCGCGCGCGAGAAGAGCTTCTTCGGCAACGGCCTCGTCGCACACGTGTCGATGGCGCACCCGGTGTGCCAGCGCGTCGGCGACGCGCTCGAGGCGGCCGCGCGCGAGATCGGCCACGCCTGCGTGCGCGGCGGCACTTACATGGTGATGGAGGGTCCGCAGTTCTCGTCGCTTGCCGAATCGCGTCTCTACCGCAGCTGGGGCTGCGCAGTGATCGGCATGACCAACATGCCCGAGGCGAAGCTCGCGCGCGAAGCGGAGCTTTGCTATGCCACGGTCGCGATGGTGACCGATTACGATTGCTGGCATCCCGACCACGACCATGTGACCGTCGAGGCGGTCATCAAGGTTCTGCTCGCCAACGCCGATTCGGCGCGCGCCCTGGTCAAGCGGACGGCGCCCAAACTTGTCGGCCGCCAGGAGCCGTGCAAGCATGGCTGCCAGACGGCGCTCGAGCATGCGCTGATCACGGCGCCGCCGGCCCGCGATCCGGCCATGGTTCGCAAGGTCGAAGCGGTGGCCGGACGCGTGCTCAGTCGCTAGGCGGTTCACCCGAGGATAAGCGATGGACCGCTATCTCGCCCTCGTCTATCTGACCGAGGCCGGCCAGGCGCGCGACGCCTGGGGCGAGCTCAATCGCGCGCTGAAGCAATTCATGGGCAAGGGGCTGCCGCTCGACAAGGGAGCGGCGCAGTTCACCCTCGACCGCGTGCACAAGCACGGCCGGGCGTTCTCGGCTTTCTGCTTCGGCTTCATGCACGAGCACGGCCTGGGCGTGCAAGCCGACGAGGCGAGCGCCAAGCGCTATTACGCCAAGGCAGTGGAAGTCTTCGAGGTCGAATCGGGTCATGGTCTCGCTGCTTCGACCAGCAATCTCGGTTTTCTCTATGCCCAAGGCAAGGGCGTGCCGCAGGATGCGGCGCGCGCGGCCGAATTCTTCGCGACCGCGGCAGCCAAGGGTTTCGCCCCGGCGCAGGTCAATCTCGGCCTCTGCCACCTCAACGGCTGGGGCGTGCCGCAGGACGATGCCAAGGCGTACCAGCTGTTCCGTGTCGCCGCCGAGCAGGGCCATGGCCCGGCTTTCGGGTGCGTTGCCCACATGCTGCAGCATGGCATCGGCGGCGAGCGGGATGCGGACGAGGCCTTCCGCTACCTCCGTCTCGCGGCCGAAGCGGGCGATCCCAAGGCCTGGCTCGAGCTCGGCCACGCCTATTATGTCGGCCTCGGCACGCCGCCCGATTTCAAGGAAGCGCGCAAATGGCTGCTGCTGGCCGCCGCCCATGGTGATCCCGGTGCGCAGTCGATGCTGGGCCAGATGCTCGCCGCCAATGCGGCCGATGGCGCCGACGCCGCGACCGCGCATCAGATGCTGAAGCAGGCGGCTGAGCAGGGCGGCACCGAGGCGATCTATGCCTTCGGTTCTTTCCTTCTGCACGGCACGCGCTTTACCTCAGCGCGTTGATGTGAGCGGGCGTCGGCATCTCGAGCTCCTGTTGGCGACTTGAGAGAACCTTCTGTTCTCATGGCTCGGCTGGGGTGGCCAAGCTGGTGACGCATCAACTGTGCGAATTAAAAGCAGAGACGATGGGGCTAGTCAAGCCCTATAAAGCTAATTTTCGCCTATTTTTCAGCGTGTTAACCGTTTATTAACCGGCCAACGAACCGGTTTTTGATCGAAAGGTAAATTGGGGAATGTCGGCGCGAATTGAATGGGAATCGTGAAATTTCTGTTATTTTCTGAAAGTTCGGAGCAGTGGGACGGCTCACAACGCAGAAGTGTAAGATAATTTAGCTAAAATCACATTTATTAGGATGAGTTGTGGCAAAATGCCGCGAACGCCGCGGGCGCCTATGCTAAGTGTCTGGCAAAAAAGGCTAAAGTCCGCTCGCGTGCGAGGCGGGCCGAATCCGCGTGATAACTTCCCCGTTCGTCACAGTTAAAACCGTGATCGGCCGGGTAGAGATTGATCTCGATCCCGGGCTGGGCCCGGCGGATCGCATCGACATCGCTCAGCGGGATGCCCTGATCCTTTTCGCCGAAATGCATCTGAACCGGGCAGGATGGCGTTTCCGTCGCGAAGGGCGCGATCTGGCCGCCGTAGTAGCAGACAGCGCCCGCCACACGCAGCCGCGTCGCGGCGAGCCAGCACACCGAGCCGCCCCAGCAATAGCCGACCGAGCCGACTTTGCCGGCGGCAGCCGCGGCACGCTGTGCAGCGGCGACGTCGAGCATGACCTGGTCCCAGACGACCTTGCCGCGGATGGCGCGGCCGGTCTCGATTGCGGCCTTGTCATAGCCGAGCTCGACATGGCGCTCGACGCGGTCGAACAGAGCAGGCGCGATGCACAGGTAGCCCGCGGCAGCGAACCCGTCGGCGACGCGTCGCATGTGCGGATTGACGCCGAAGATCTCCTGGATCACGACAAGTCCGGCCTTGACCTTGCCGGTCGGGTCGGCCCGGTAGGCCGAAAGGCTGTGGCCATCGGCGGCGGTGAGCGAAATGGTCGCGCCCATACGGTTCTCCCTGATCCTGCCGGCTTGTCGTTTCGCGGCCGGGGACTAGACGTTAAACCGGAACAGCATGACGTCGCCATCGCGCACGATGTAGTCGCGGCCTTCCTGGCGCATGCGGCCCATGTCCTTGGCACCCTGCTCGCCGCCGCAGGCGACGAAGTCGTCGTAGCTGATGGTTTCGGCCTTGATGAAACCACGCTCGAAATCGGTGTGAATGACGCCGGCCGCCTCGGCAGCGCGCGCGCCGCGCCGAACGGTCCAGGCGCGCGCCTCCTTCGGCCCGGCGGTGAAGAAGGTGATCAGGTCGAGCAGCCGGTAGCCGGCGCGGATGACGCGGGCCAGTCCGGTCTCTTCAAGGCCGAGGCTGGCGAGGAACTCACGCTTATCCGTGTCGTCGCTGAACTGTGCCACCTCCGCTTCGATTGCAGCCGAGATCACCACCGATTCGGTGCCCTCAGCACGGGCGCGCTCGGCCACGCGGCGTGAATGCGCATTGCCGGTCGCTGCCGCGCTCTCTTCGACATTGCACACATAGAGCAGCGGCCGCGACGTCAGGAGCTGGAGCTGTTTGATGGCGATGCGTTGCGGTTCAGTCAGGTTGAGTGAGCGCACCGGCCGGCCGTCCCGCAGCGTGCTCAGCGCCAGCGTCATCAGTTCGAGCTGAACAAGCGAATCCTTATCGCCGCCGCGCGCCTTCTTCTCAGATGCTGCGACGCGGCGTTCCAGACTGTCGAGATCGGCCAGCATCAGCTCGGTTTCGACCGTTTCCGCGTCGCGCAGCGGATCGATCGAGTTTTCGACATGGGTGACGTCGCCCGATTCGAAACAGCGCACGACATGGATGATCGCGTCGACCTCGCGGATGTTGGCGAGGAACTGGTTGCCCAACCCTTCGCCCTTGCTGGCACCGCGCACCAGTCCGGCGATGTCGACGAACTCGAGGAACGTCGGCACGATCAGTGCCGATTTGGCGAGGCCGGCGATGGTGTCGAGCCGCGCGTCGGGCACGGCGACGCGGCCGACATTGGGCTCGATCGTGCAGAACGGATAATTGGCTGCCTGCGCCTGCGCAGTCGAGGTCAGCGCGTTGAACAGGGTCGACTTGCCCACGTTCGGCAGGCCGACGATGCCGCAATTGAAACCCATGAAGCTTTCCTAGGTGGAGAGGCCGCTAATTGGCAGAGCCTGATGATCCCTCGGCCGATGATCCCTGAGGCGGCGGGGCGCCGTCGTCCGGCTTCGGTCTTTTTGGCCGGGGCGGGCGGGTGAGAACCGTGATCTTGTTCATGAAGCCGGCTTCGTCGCGGGCGATCAGCAGCGGCAGCGATTGCGCCACTGCGTCGACCAGCTTGCCGACCCATTCCTGGTCGGCCTTGCTGAAGTCCTGGAGCACATGGCCGTGGACGAGCTCGCGGTCGCCCGGATGTCCGACGCCGAGTCGGACACGCCAGTAGCCCTGGCCGATGTGGTCGTCGATGCTGCGCAAGCCATTGTGTCCGGCGGCGCCGCCGCCGAACTTGACCTTGACCCTGCCGGCGGCGAGATCGATCTCGTCATGGATGACCACGACATGTTCCGGCTCGATCTTGTGGTAGCGCATCGCCTTGCCGACCGAGCGTCCCGAGTCGTTCATGTAAGTCAGCGGCTTGAGTGCGAGCACGCGCTGATCGTCGATCTTGCCCTCGGCCACGAGGCCGTCGAACCGGCTTTTGAACGGCGCAAAGCGGTGGCGGTGGACGATTTCGTCCACCGCCATGAAGCCGATATTGTGCCGGTTGCGGGCGTAGTCCGGCCCGGGATTGCCCAGGCCGACGACGAGCAGCATGACAAGTGCTGAGCGGAGAGATCCCGCTCAGCCCCTGCCCTTGCCCTTGCCCTTTTCCGGGGCCGGAGCGGCTTCCTTGCCGCCCTCGGCCGGCTTCGCACCCGGCGCGCCCGGCGCACCTGGCGCCCCCGGTGCGGCACCGGCCGCAGCGGCGGCCTCGCCTTCGGCCGGAACCGCGCCTTCGGCGCCTTCCTCGGTCGTGGCGGCGGCAGCCGGCGTCTCGACCTGGAGCACGGTCGGCGGCGCGATCGAGGCGATGGTGAAGTCGCGGCCCGTGATGGTCGGCCGGACGCCCTCGGGCAGCTTGACCATGCTGATGTGCACGGAATCGCCGATGTCGAGCCCGTCCAGATCGACCGTCAGGTGGTCGGGGATGCTGTCGGCCTGGCAGTAGCACTCGACCTGGTGACGCACCACGTTGAGCACGCCGCCGCGCTTGATGCCGGGCGAGGTGCCTTCGTTGATGAACTCGACGGGAATGCCGACGGCAACCCGGGTCTTGGCCCCGACGCGCAGGAAGTCGACGTGGATCGCGCGATCGGTGACCGGATCGATCTGCACCTCGCGGGGCAGCACGCGGATCGTCTCGTCCTTGAGCTTGATGTCGCATAGCTTGGCGAAGAAGCCGATCCGGCGGAATTCGCGCTGGATGGCGCGCTGCTCGACCGAGACCATGACGGGGGGCTTGCCTTCGCCGTAGATGACGCCGGGAACACGGCCGTCGCGACGCGTGGCCCGGGCGGCCCCCTTTCCGGCCCGGTCGCGCGGCTCGACCGCGATGGTACGCATGTCTGCCATGATGATCTCACTCCTCTGTCAAAGGCGGGCGACGCCCGTTGCGTCGCCCTCTGTCCGGCCGGGCCTCCAGGGGTGCCCCAAGCCGGGATTGGTGTCCTGCTCGCGATCTAGTCGAACAGGCTCGAAACGGATTGCTCCTGGCTGATGCGCCGCATCGCCTCGGCGATGAGCGGCGCGATGGTCAATTGCTCGATGTTGTGCGCGACGCGCACGGCTTCCGTGGCCTTGATGCTGTCGGTCGTCACCAGGCGGGACAGAGCGCCCGCCGTGATGCGCGCGACGGCACCGCCCGACAGCACGCCGTGGGTGACGTAGGCATCGACGGCCGTGGCACCGTCCTTGATGAGAGCTTCGGCCGCGTTGACCAGCGTGCCGCCCGAATCGACGATATCGTCGACGATGATGCAGCGCCGTCCCTTGACGTCGCCGATGATGTTCATGACCTCCGACACGCCGGCGCGCTCGCGGCGCTTGTCGATGATGGCGAGATCGGTGTCGAGCCTCTTTGCAATCGCGCGCGCGCGCAGCACGCCGCCGACGTCGGGCGAGACCATGACCAGCTCGCGCGGATCGTACCTCTCCTTGAGGTCCTTGATCAGCACGGGTGCCGCGAACAGATTGTCCGTGGGAATGTCGAAGAAACCCTGAATCTGACCGGCATGGAGGTCGAGCGTCAGCACGCGGTCGGCGCCGGCGGTGGTGATCAGATTGGCGACCAGCTTGGCCGAGATCGGCGAGCGCGGGCTCGACTTGCGATCCTGGCGCGCGTAGCCGTAATAGGGGATGACCGCGGTGATGCGCCGCGCCGAACCGCGCTTCAGCGCGTCGAGGCAGACCAGAAGCTCCATCAGGTTGTCGTTGGCGGGATAGGAGGTCGACTGGATGATGAAGACATCCTCGCCGCGCACGTTCTCCTGGATCTCGACGAAGATTTCCATGTCGGAGAACCGCCGCACGCTGGCCTTGGTCAGGGGCAGATTGAGGTAGGCACAGATCGCCTCGGCCAGCGGCCGATTGCTGTTGCCCGTAATGACCTTCATGCCGAGGATCCCCGTGGCGTCTCGTGGTGGGCAGTGGGCCCGCGGGCCGGTCTGGACCTGTGGTCGCACCCGAACGGCAAACAAGGGCGCCGCCCCAGTGGGGCGGCGCCAAGCGGCCGGGAATGTATCAAGGTGGCGGGGGGCTGTAAACCGTCCGGGAAGCCCATTTCGGGGTCGATTTGGCGCACCCCGGAGCGGGTCGAAAATCGCCGTGCGGGTCCGCCTTGAGACCGTGGCGAAGCCCGATTGACTCAGGCCTTTTGCGTCTGTCTCATACTCGTCTGATCGGGTTTTCCTGCTAATTTGCAACATAATTACGAAACCGAAACCGGGAGGAATGACATGTTCCATATCGGGCGCCTTCGTGGCCTGGCGATGGCCGCCATGGCAGCCATGGCAGCGCTGTCGATCGCCTTCGTGCAGCCGGCCGCCGCTCAATTCAAGCCCACCCGTGACGTCGAATTCATCATTCCCTATGGCCTTGGTGGCGGCGCCGATCTGCTGGCGCGCACGATCATCAAGATCGCGACCGACGAAAAGCTCGTGC
>VGDO01000170.1 GCA_016869645.1 Alphaproteobacteria bacterium | reverse complement strand
GATCGACGAACTGCTGCCGTGGAACTGGAAGCAAGAGCGCCAGCAGAAGGTTGCCGCGTAGCCGATCAGGTCACGCTCGGTAGTACGGCGTCAAACACCATCTCCGCGGCCTTTACCGGACGCGTACGCCCAGACCGTGGTCAAGACGGACACCCAGGGCCTGGTGGCCGGCGAGGTCAAGATCCCGGTCTCCGACATCGGCCACATTCCGGGTTATGCCGTTCATCCGGACAAGCCGGGCACCTTCGCGACGGTCCTCGTCGTGCAGGAGATCTTCGGCATTCACGAGTGGATCAAGGATGTCTGCCGTCGCCTCGGCAAGATGGGCTACATGGCCGTGGCGCCGTCGCTCTACGAGCGCCAGGGCGACCCGACCAAGATCACCGATATCCCACAGATCATCTCGACCATCGTGTCGAAGGTTCCGGACCGCCAGGTCATGTCGGACCTCGACGCCACGGCCGCCTGGGCGCGCTCGTCGGGCAAAGCCGACACCAGCAAGCTCGCAGTCACGGGCTTCTGCTGGGGCGGGCGCATCACGTGGCTCTATTCGGCGCACAACCCGAACGTGAAAGCCGGGGTCGCCTGGTACGGCCCGCTGATCCGGCCGGCCGCCGAGCTGCAGCCGAAGAATCCGATCGACCTGGTCGGCGACCTCAAGGCGCCCGTGCTCGGCCTCTATGGCGGCGCGGACCAAGGCATTCCGAACGACACGGTCGCCAAGATGCAGGATGCGCTGAAGGCGGCCAACAAGCCCTCGCAGATCATCCTCTATCCGGACACGCCGCACGGCTTCCTCGCCGACTACCGGCCGAGCTATCGCAAGCAGCAGGCAGATGATGCCTGGGCCAAGCTGGCCGACTGGTTGAAGCGGCACGGCGTCGCCTGAGCCACTCGACCGAGGCGAAATGCGAAGCGGCGGATCCATCGGATCCGCCGCATATCGTTTGGAGGCTCAGCGCCCGGCGTTCATGTCAGGCCGATGCCTGAGACGTGCTCCTGAAAGGCGGGCCGTGCGGCAATCCGGTCGTACCAGGCCTTGAGCGCCGGCAGGGCGGGACGCTCGACCGGAAAGGCGAACCACCGATAGGTCATGATGCCGACGGGAATGTCGCCCATGGTGAAGCGCTTGCCGGCGGCATACTCGTTGCGCGCCAAATGGGCGTCGAGGATCTTCAGATTGTCGGCGGTCTTGAGGCGCGAATCCTCGATCGCCTTCGGGTCGCGCTTGTCGGCGGACGTGCGCACGAGCTGCATGAACATCGGCGTGAGCGTGGGCCCGAGCGTGGTCAGCTGCCAGTCCATCCAGCGGTCGGCGCTGGCGCGCTCCTGCAGGTTGGAGGGGAACAGGCCGCCCAGATCGTGCTTGGCGCCGAGATAGCGCACGATCGCGTTGGACTCCCACAGGACGAAATCGCCCTCCTCGATGGTCGGGATGAGCCCATTGGGGTTCTTGGCCAGGTAGGCCGCCTCCCGGTTGCCGCCGAACGGGCCGCCGATATCGGTGCGTTCGACCGGCACCTTCATCTCGGCGCACGCCCACATGACTTTCTGCACATTGCTTGAATTCTTCCGCCCCAGCACCTTGAGCATGGTTCTTCCTCCCGATTCGGCGACCGGCTGATTTAGCAAGAGCGCGCGCCGCGCGTCCAGAGGCTCCCCGGGGCCGGGCTGTACGCCGCACCGTCGGCACCGCATAATCCCGCGCCATGCCTTTCGCCTCGCTCCGCGACTTCATCGCACGCCTGGAACGTGAACGCCGCCTCGTGCGGGTCGCCGCACCGGTGACGCCCGTCCTGGAGATGACCGAGATTCAGACGCGCCTCCTCGCCGAGCGCGGACCGGCGGTGCTGTTCGAGAATGTGCGCGACGGCGAGCGGAGCTGGCCGATGCCGGTTCTGGTCAATCTGTTCGGCTCGATTGAGCGCGTCGCCTGGGGCATGGATCGCGATCCCCATCAGCTGCGCGAGATCGGCGAAACGCTCGCCTTTCTCAAGCAGCCCGAGCCGCCCGGCGGCTGGCGCGAGGCGCTCGAGCTCCTGCCTCTGCTGAAGACGGTCGTGGCGATGAAGCCGCGCACGGTCGGCAGCGGACCGGCGCAGGAGGTCGTGCTCACCGGCGCCGACATCGATCTCGGCCGTCTGCCGATCCAGACCTGCTGGCCGGGCGAGCCGGCGCCCCTCATCACCTGGCCGCTGGTCGTGACCAAGGGCCCGACCGCCGGCACGCGCAACGCACGGCGCGAGGACAACTTCAATCTCGGCATCTATCGCATGCAGGTGACGGGCCGCAACACCACGCTGATGCGCTGGCTCAAGCACCGTGGCGGCGCGCAGCATCATCAGCGCTGGGGCCGCGAGAAGCGCGAGCCGTTTCCCGCCGCGGCCGTGATCGGTGCCGATCCTGGCACCATCCTCGCCGCGGTCACGCCGGTCCCGGACACGCTCTCGGAATACCAGTTCGCCGGCCTGTTGCGCCGACAGCGCGTCGAGCTGGTCGACTGCAAGACCGTGCCGCTCAAGGTGCCGGCCGAGGCCGAGATCGTGCTGGAAGGCCATGTCTCGCTCGACGACTACGGCGACGAGGGGCCCTACGGGGATCACACGGGCTACTACAACGCGGTCGAGAAGTTCCCTGTCTTCACCATCAGCGCCATGACCATGCGGCGCGACCCGATCTATCTTTCGACGTTCACCGGTCGTCCGCCGGACGAGCCATCGATCCTGGGCGAGGCGCTCAACGAGGTGTTCATTCCGCTGCTGCAGCAGCAGTTTCCCGAGATCGTCGATTTCTGGCTGCCGCCCGAGGGCTGCTCCTACCGCATTGCCGTCGTGTCCATGCGCAAGGCCTACGCCGGTCACGCCAAGCGCGTGATGATGGGCGTGTGGTCCTTCCTGCGCCAGTTCGTCTACACCAAGTTCGTCATCGTCGTGGACGACGACATCGATGCACGGAACTGGAAGGACGTGATGTGGGCGGTATCGACGCGCATGGACCCGGCGCGCGACATCACGGTGATCGAGAACACGCCGATCGACTATCTCGATTTCGCATCGCCCGAATCGGGTCTCGGCGGCAAGATCGGCCTCGACGCCACCAACAAGTGGCCACCCGAGACGAAGCGCGACTGGGGTCGACAGATCCGCATGACCGACGTCATTGTCGAGCTCGTGACGCGCAAATGGGGCGAATACGGACTGCCGGGTTCGGGTAAGCCGATCTGGAAATAGGCGACCCGGTCTGCATCCCTGTTTGCCTGCCCGGCCGGCTGCGGGTCATGCTGGAGCCGGCATTTGCGCCGGCCGCGACACGCCTCCCGGCGCGTCCGACGGCGTCCCCGGGTGTGCTGGTGCAGCGCCTCGGGCCCGCCCTGGCAGCCTAATTCGCATGCCTCTCGAGCGCGCAGCGATCGAGAATCGTCACGTGATGGACATGCGGCAGATCGATGACTTGCGCGCGGCGCAGCTGCGCCATCGTCCGGCTGACGGTTTCGCATGTCATGCCGAGATGATCGGCGATGTCGGTTCGGCTCATCGGCAGCTCGAAACTGTCCCGCCGCCAGCAGCTGCACGCATCGGCCATCTGCAGCAGGAAGCTCGCGACCCGCTCGACCGCCGTTTTGCGCCCCAGGGCGAGCTGACGTTCCTGGGCATCCGACAGCTCTCCGAACAGCAGCGACAGGAGTCGCCGGCCCGCGACGGGATCGCGGTCGATCAGGCCCTCGACGCCGCGGCGGCTGTATCGGACAACCGTGCTGTCGACGATCGCCTCGACGGCATAGGCGCAGGTCTGGCTGCCGCTGAAGCCGAAGAAATCCCCGGCCATCAGAAACTTGACGATGTGGCGCCTTCCATCGGCCAGCACCCTGACCATTCGAAGCGCGCCCGAAGCGACCTTGTGGTAGTGACCCGCCTCATCGCCGAGGTGGAGCAGCACCCGGTCGCGGCGGACGGCGAGCGTGCTGCCGAGCCGGTCGAGACCGGCGCTGCGCCAGGCGATGGGAGCGTTGCCCGACGGCGCACGCGATTCAGCGGGATGGGCCGCAAGATTGAGAAGGGCCCCCACACGCGGTGAGTACCGCGCTTCGATCGATGCAGGCATGGCCATGGCCGTATCCCCCTGATGACGCAATCGCGACGTCACGCTACTTGACGGCAGGACATGGGAAAATTCAGGAGAAGTGCGTAGGCGGTATTGCGCATGCGCTTCGGGGCTAGTCCTTCGTGCCGCCGAGCGCCCGGTTGATCGCCTGGAGCAGGAGATCAGGCGAAACCGGTTTTTCGAGCATCGCCCGGGCGCCGGCTCGCAGGACTTCGGCGCGCGCGTCGGGCGTGCCGGCGCCGGTGATCAGGATGGCGGGGAGCGGCGTGCCGCGTTGCGCAAGAGCCTGCAGCAGGGCGAGGCCGCTCATGCCCGGCATGTGCAGATCGAGGACGAGGCAGGCCTTCTGCCGCTTGCCGGCAGGCGCGTCGCACCGGTCGTAACGGTCGAGAAAGGCTTGCGCCGATGCGAAATCGACCACGTTGAAATTGCTGATCTCGAGCAGAATGCGCAGCGAATCGCGCACCGCATCGTCGTCATCGACCAGAAAGATGGTAGCCGCTTGCGATGCCATGGGGCGCCGTCCTCCGTCACGAGGCCGAGCCGCATCGGCGGATGAGGGTGCACAGTGCCGGGGCGGAATCGATATCGTTAATCGATGGTCTACGCCCAATCGCTCCGGGGCGACTACCTAGGAATACTACGTACGAGCGGTCAGGGCGTTCTCGGCCCGATCCCGGCGGCGAGCGCCATGCGCACGAGGTGCGACAGGCTCGATGCCGCCATTTTCTCCATGACTCGCGCACGATGGATCTCGACGGTGCGCGGGCTGATCGAGAGGTTGAGCGCGATCACCTTGTTGGGATGACCGACCACGAGCTGCTCCAGCACATCGCGCTCGCGCGCGGTGAGCTGGGCGAGCCGCCGGCCGATCTCGTCGGGAACCGCCGGGGTCATGCCTTGCGCCGGCACTGCCGAGCTGAGCGCAGTCTTCACGGCGTTGACGATGGTCGTGAAATCGTAGGGTTTCTCGATGAAGTCGCTTGCGCCGGCTTTCATGGCCTGGACCGCCAGCGGCACATCGGCGTGACCCGTAATGATAATGACGGGCAGCCTGATGCCGTCGGCAACCAGCTGCTGTTGCAGCTCCAGCCCGTTCATGCCTGGCATGCGCAGATCGACGAGAAGGCAGCCGCGCTGGGGAATACGCGCGCCGGCGAGAAACGCCTGGGCCGATTCGTAAGCCTCGACCGCGTAGCCGGCGGTGTCGAGTAATTGACCCAAGGACTCGCGCACGTCGGCATCGTCATCGACCACGAAAATCTTGGCGGTCTTGGTCATGAACGCCCAACTCGAATAACGAGCGGTCTATCCGCAAGGTTGAACCCGGCAGCCGATCATCGTGATCCGCCGGCTGTAAAGGTCACGGGTGGCCGTATCATTAGATTATGCGATCAATCGGCCGGCTAGGCTATGATCGGATATCGGCGTGCCTAGACCGCTTGTCGGCCACGGCCAGGATTAACCATGGCTCGGTGTGATGGCGTCGCGGCGCTTTCGGCCGGGCCGGTCTTGGCTGACGCAGCGGCGTCGGCCATGGCCGCGCGTATGGGCGGCATGATCTCGATGGAAGCAGGTATCGACCTATGAACGCCCGCTCGCCTGTGCTGACGCTGTTCCAAGGTGCCTGCGGCTTCATCGTCGGCTATGCGCTGACGCTGCTGCTCATGATTGCCGGCGTGCTCGGATTGGAGAGCGAGATGGGCCATCTCATCGTGCCGCGCCATCCGCTCTGGCTCATCGTGCCAATCATCGGCGGCTGGCCGACGGCGCGCATGTTCGCGCGACTGGACCTTGCCAGCATGCCCGGGCCCGGCAAGCGGCGCCGGCGCCGCCTGGGATGGCGCTATGTCCGGCTTTTCACGCTCATGTGGGCGGTCGTGATGGGCGGGCTCGTGCTGTTCGTCGGCCCGTCGCGCGCGCTGGCCGCCTATTCCGGCATCTGGGACTTCGTGCGCTTTCCGCTCTATGGCTGCGTCGTCGTCTATGTCGGCCACTACCTGTTCCGCCACGACATCCGACACATCGTGCGCCGGTGGCGCTGGCGCCGCCGCGTGGTCAAGCGCCGTCTCGAGAAGGCCCAGGCTCAATTGCAGACCCAGGTGACGGCCAAGACCCAGCCAGCCGCGCGCAGCGGGTCGGCGTCCGCGGCCTCAGCACCGTCGCCGCCGCGTTCGCCGCGCCGCTAGAATCCATACCGAATCGATCTGCAAAGGCCATCCATGTCCGCGACGCCCGATCCCGCCGAACTTGTTGCCGACCTCATCGCCCGCGCGCGCCGCGCAGGCGCCGAATCGGCTGATGCGATCCACGTCCACAGCGCGGCCCTGTCGCTGCACCGTCGCCTCGGCAAGCCCGAGAAGCTGGAGCGTGCGGAAAGCGCGGATCTCGGCCTGCGCGTCTTCGTCGGCAAGCGGCAGGCGATCGTGTCTTCGACGGACAACGCGCCACGCGCGCTCGCCGAGCTGGTCGAACGCGCCATGGCCATGGTCGCCGCGGTTCCCGAGGACCCCTATTGCGGCCTGGCGGACCCCTCGGAGCTCGCGCGCGGCCCGACCGCCGAGCTCGATCTGGTCGATGCCTCGGAACCACCGGTCGACGAACTGACCGAGCGGGCGCGCAGAGTCGAGGAAACCGCCCTTGCCGTGAATGGCGTGACCAATTCCGAAGGTGCCGAGGCGGGCTGGAGCCGAAGCGCCGTCACGCTGGCGGCGACCAACGGGTTTGCCGGTTCCTACGCCCGCACCGGACACAGCCTGAGTGTCGCGGTGATTGCCGGCACGGGGACCGGCATGGAGACCGACTACGACTATACGAGCGCGGTGCACGCCGGGGACATGGAACCGGCCGAGACGATTGGCCGCCGCGCGGGCAACCGTGCCGTGCGGCGACTCAATCCGCGCAAGGTGGCGACCCAACAGGTACCCGTCATCTACGATCCGCGCGTGGCGCGCGGCCTCGTCGGCCATTTGGCGGGCGCCATCTCGGGGCCGGCCATCGCGCGGCGCACCAGCTTCCTCAAGGACATGCTGGGAAAAGCGGTATTTTCCGATGCAATCAACATCGTCGATGATCCGCACCGCCGCCGCGGCCTGCGCTCCAAGCCGTTCGACGGCGAGGGCATCGCCAACGCCCGCCGCGCCGTGATCGAAAAAGGCGTGCTCAAGACTTGGTTGCTCGACCTCGCCTCGGCTCGTCAGCTCGGACTCAAGAGCACCGGCCATGCCAGCCGGGGCACGGGCGGTCCACCGGGTCCGGCCGCCACCAACCTCTATATGGAGCCGGGCAAGCTCGCTCCGGACGCCCTGATGAGCGATATCAAGAGCGGTTTCTACGTGACGGGCCTGATGGGCATGGGGGTCAACAACGTGACCGGCGACTACAGCCAGGGCGCCAACGGATTTTGGATCGAGAACGGGCAGCTGACCTATCCGGTCAGCGAGCTCACGATCGCGAGCAATCTCAAGAGCATGTACCAGACAATCGTGGCGGCCAACGATCTGACGCTGCGTTACGGGGTCGATGCTCCGACCTTGCGCATCGAGGGCATGACGGTGGCGGGCCGCTGATCCCCCCGGTCGTCGTCGATCGAGCGCAGCGCTGCACGACATCAGGCATGGCCCGGCACGGCCAGGATTGCCGGTGCCGCCGCCGCATAGCTCCAGCTTGTTGCTGATTTTGCTGGGTTTCGGGCGCTGGGACCGGATAGACGTTGCGTCGGGCGTCGGGCCGACGTTAATCTGGCCCCGAACCGCGGAGCGCACGGCCCGGCAAAGCCTCGGGACGGTGTGATCGCGGTATTGTCGCGCGGTGATGATGGGGACTGGGGAGGCGATGCAGGGCCGGGCACAGAACGCGCCAGCCGTCCGGATACGGGTTGGATGAGCACTGCGACGACAATTTCGGCCGGCGCCAATCCGGTTCGGGCCCTTCACGAGCTTTTGCAGGCCCAGCTGCGTCAACTCGGCGCGCAGACCCTCAGCCCTGACCTCAAGTAGGTCATGAGCGAGCTGACTGAGCTCGCCACCGAAGAGGGTATCGACGCGGCACGCGAAACCTCTCTGATGTCCGTCGTGGCCATCGAGGCCAAGCCGGCAGCCGCGCCCGGTGCGAAGCCCGCGGCCGCACCGGCACCGCTCACCGAGCCGGCGCTGATGGAGATCGCACGCATCGGCCCGAGCCAGACCCAGGCGCTGCGCTCGGCGATGAAGCGGCGGCTGACACTCGCCGAATCTCCGCCCGGTACGGCCAAGATGATCTCGCTGGTCAATCTGATCGCGACCGCCGTTCTGTCGGGCGAAAAGATCCTCTATGCCGGGCCGGATGCCGAAAGCCTGCGCGGTATCTCGGCGCAGATTTCGGCCGTGATCGGCGAGAAGCTCGAATTCGTCATGCAGATCGGTTCGGCGCGCGACTTCGAGGAGGCGCGCGACCGCGTCATCGCCTCGATGCAGGCCTATAGCGAGCTGGAGCCGCCCTCGTCGGGCGACGGCGGCGGCAAGGACAAGGACAAGGAAGGCAAGGGTCAGGCGCGCGAGAAGCCGACCGTCAAGACGCTGGTCGAATCCGATGAGATCTTCACCAGCGAGCTCAAGGTGATCGATCAGATTCGTGCGGCCCACGTCGCCGAGCTGCGCCAGCGCCATAAGCTGGCCGCGCAGCCGGGCGCCGCGGGCGGCCCGTCTCTGTTGCAGCAGAAAGGCGTCAAGACGGCGCTGCCGGCGGCCGAGCTCAAGAAATGGCGCGACGAGGCGCTGGCGCTCGCCACCACGCCGCCCGATGCCGCGCGTGCCGCCGAAGCGTTGCCGCGCTTATCACAATCACTGCGCGCCACCGCCGACAAGCTGCCGCCCGATCTCAAGAACGAGCTGCTGCAGCTCGCCGCCAAGGACAAGAGCTTCGGCGGACTCGCCGTTTCGTTCGACCGCCTGATGCGCTGGAACTCGCCCACGCCCACGCTGCCGGCTGCCGCCTCGGGTGCGTTCGGCCGGTTGCCCGAGCGTAAGGCGCAGGTGCTCAAGCTAAATGGCGCGACCTCGAAAAAGACGGTCGCCTCGCGCGAGATGATCCACGACGCGTGGCTCGAGCGCGCGACGCGCGAAGGTCCGATGCTGTTGACCCAGACCAAGGCGTTCTTCTCCGCGCTCGAGACCTGGCGCGCCATGGAGGTCGGGCCGCAGCAGGCCGCCTTCGGCGAGAAGCTGGTCATGGCGATCGAGAAGATCGGCGCGAGCATGCCGCTCTGGTCGGTGCCGACACGCGCCGGCAAGCCGACCCTGCCGCTGCGCCCGAACCTGTTCGACCTGGTGATCATCGATCGCGCCGAAATGGTCGACGTGCCGTCGGCGCTCGCCTTGATGTTCCGCGCCAAGCGCGCGCTCGTCATCGGCGAGCCGGTGCGCCCCGGGAAATCGGGGGATGGCGCCATGATCACCCACCTGCCGGCGCCAGCCTCGCAGACCATGTTCGATTTTGTCGCCCAGACGCTCGGCCGCTCCGGCGGCGGCGCGGCGCTGTTCACCGACCATTTCCGCTGCCATCCCTTCATCTGCGACGTCATCAGCCGCATCTTCTACGACGGCCAGCTGGTCAATCACACGAAGTTCGACGACCTGCGCAAGGCGTTCATGCCCAACTATTTGGGCCTGCACTGGATCAAGGCGCCGGGCCAGATCGCCCAGGGCAGCGACGGTCTCGTCAACATGGGCGAGCTGCAGGGCGCCATCGGCGTGCTGCGCACCTGGACCGACCAGGGCCTGTTCAACCAGGTGCCGCGCCCGCGCGTCGGCATCGTGGCGCCCTATGCCAACCAGACCAAATCTCTTCAATCGCCGCGCGCGCGAGCAGCAATGGCTGCGCTCCGTGCTGCCGCACTTGGTGATCGGTCCGCCCACCACCTTCCGCGACGCCTCGGTCGACATCCTGATCGTGACGCCGATCGTCACCGCGGGCGTGCCGGCCGAGATGGTCAAGATGATCGCGCACAACGGCTATCTCTTTAACCACGTGGTCGCCACTGCACGCGTCGGCGTGCATGTGGTGGGCGACCAGGCGGCCTGCCTGGCGGCCGGCGGCTTCCTCGCCGAGCTCGCCAAGGCGACCGGCAAGCCCGAGGCGGTGCAGATGCCGGGATCGGCGGCACTGCCCGGCGATTTCGACAAGCTGTTCGGCGGCGGCGACCAGGCGGCGGCCGACCCGTCCGAGCGCCTGGCCGAGCTCCTGAACGACGCCGGCCTGTGCTTCCAGCGCAACTACGTCGAGGGCAAGCACAAGCTCGGCTTCCGCGTCTTCTCGCCGCTCGGCCGGCTCTACGATCTGGAAGTCGATACGCCGCCCAACGATCCCGCCGAGCTCGCCAATCCGCACCTCAAGATCCAGCGCGACGAGGCGATCCTCGAGAAGGGCTACATCATCATCCGCTTTAATCCGAAAGACGTGCTCGATCGCTCGCGCGCCTTTCTGGAGCGCTTCGACCGCATCATCTGACCAGGCCCTGGTCGCGTTCAGCCCAAAGCGGACTCTTCCTCGGCTATGGGGGTTCACACCTAGGGCGCGATGACGCGCTGGGTCGCCTCGGCGACGCGGATGGTCACCGGCAGACGCGCGACGATGTCGCCGTCGGCTTGCACCGGCTCGTCGCTGCCAGCGGCGGTGACGGAAATCTCGCGGCCGCGCACGACACGCACATCGCCCAGCCGGTTGAGTTGCCCGCATGCCAGCGCCACGGCGTAACGCAGCGCGGCGCGCGGTCCGGGACGCTCGAACAGCACGACGTCGAGGCTCGGCGCATCGAGGCGGGCGGCCGGCGCCGCCACGAAGCGGCCGCCGTAGTAGTGGCCGTTGGCTGCGATTGCCGAGGCGCAGTCGAAGGCAATGCCGTCGATGACCACACGATAGGACTGCGAATCCCAACGCGCCATTTGGCTGAGCGTGGTCGCGACATAGGCGAGCTTGCCGACTCGGCGCTTGAGGCCGAGATGGACTGAGTCGACGACATGGGCATCGAATCCGAGCCCGGCCATCATGGTAAAGAGGCGCCCGCCAACCTCGCCGAGATGGATCCGGCGCGTGCCACCCTGGGCCAGCAGGCCGGCGACCGCGTCCTCATCGGCGGGCAGCGCCAACTCCGCCGCCAGCACGTTGCCCGTGCCCACCGGCACGATCCCGAGTGCGATGTCCCGGCCGGCCAACCCGTTGACGATTTCGTTGATCGTGCCGTCACCCCCCGCGGCGACGATGGCGTCGTAGTCCGCCGCCCGCATGTCGCGCGCGATCGTTTCAGCATGGCCGGCTGCGCGCGTCTCGATCGTCGCGGCCGTTGCGCCGCGCGCGCCGAGCCGATCGAGCACACGCCTCAGAAAACGCCGGCGGCGACGTCCCGCCGTCGGGTTGTGGACCACGAGCAGCCGGCGCCGCGGCGCGTTCCCCGCCGGTCCCGGCTGCGGCATTCCAGTATTCGTCTTCAATTGTTGCGCCCAATCCTTGCGTCACCAAGTCGTCACAAATGAAATTTTGACGGCAGCCGCGTTTGATGCAAATTATTCACACAAGTTTTAGTGGAAGGTCAAGAATGTAAGAGCCGATCCTGAAAGTTGTTGAATCGGACGAATCTGTTGTGATTCATTGTCGGGCACCCGAATCGTATCCGAGGGGTGCACGATGTGGAAGCCCGAGCATCGCCGTGACGCCGCGCGACACGGCC
>VGDO01000169.1 GCA_016869645.1 Alphaproteobacteria bacterium | reverse complement strand
ACAACTTTCAGGATCGGCTCTAAGGGAAACTTGGAACGAGTCGTTACAGGGGGAGCCGTAGTAATTCAGGTGCAGTTGATGCCCACTGATCTGCTGCCCGAGCAGGGCAAACCGATCACCGCCGAACTGCATTTTTGTCGCACCTAGTCGCGTGAGTGCCTGCTGATAGCTCGGCGGTTCACTAGTTCCGGTATAGGTCAGCGAACACGAGTTGTCCTGCGAAAAACGTAAAGACCCAAAGAGTGTTCAGGCCCTGATTGCTGATTGGTGGCTCGTAATATGTGATCGCGACATCATCATCTGGGAGCGAATGCACGGAAGTTGGTCTTATTACTCTCGGGCTTGGCAACTTGAACACACGCCCCCAGACACTAGGGTACGAAGCCTGGATGGTCGCATCGGCGGCTCTTGCTAGCGTAGCGGCGCTGACCGCGAAGAACGTTGCCAGCACTGTGGCGCGCGCAATCCTGAGCGTTGTGGCGAGGTACTTGCGCGCCAAATGCCGAAAAAGCGGTGAGCAGAACAATGCATGAGAAAGCACTTGGAGGATTCCTATTTGTTTTTCTGTGGGGTTGATTCAGCGCTCGCGGTTCTTCCTCGCAGGGTCTTGGGAACCCTTCCCTTGAACACCTGCTCGCTCAGCTCCTTCACCGCCTGCGCCGCGCCGCCCCACGGCGCCACCACGTCAATCAGCCACAGCCGGTCGCCCGACTTCCAGTCCTGCGGCGCCAGCTTGACGACGCCGGAGAGGATGCGCTTCTCGACCTCTTCGCTCACCTCGGCCCAGCTCGCATAGATCACCGGGCGCCCGTCCTTGCGCCACAGCCGCATCTGGCGCAGCGAGACGGGGGGCACGACCAGCCACTCCAGGTCGCTCATGAAAAGGTGGCGGTGCGCGCGCGAATTCATCATCAGCCACGCGACCTGGCCGATCAGCGCCAGGCGCACGTCGGCCACGGTCCTGCCGAGGAACGGCGGCTCGGCGCCGTCTCCCGCGACCTGCTGCCTGGTCGCATCCGGCAGAGCATCGCCGACGGTTGATGGCGCCTTCGCGGCCGACGGCGCCGGCGAATCGATCTCCGCTTGCGCGTCCTGCAGACCCGTTGCCGCCGCTTTCTTGTCCGTCCCGTTGCCGCGCTTGGCCGCGCGGGCGGCGACCACCGCCTTGCCGGATCGCCCCTGTGCAGCTTTGACTGTTGTCTTGCCGATCATTTCTCGCTCCATCCGATCATTCGGCCACCGGTCGACCCGGTCGCTCTGGTTCCGCAGCTCACGGCGCCCGCGCCTCGCGCCAGACGATCGCTCGGCCGCCGAATGGATATTGCGCCAGCTCGGCGCGCGCCGCCGCGTCGTCTCGCCCGGTGCCGACAAGGCGGAACGGCTGCGCCCGGAAATCGATGCTGTAGGTGCCGACATAGACCGTCTCGCCGGCCTCGAGCGCGAAGCGGGGCGCCGTCGAGCCTTCGGCAACGCGCGCCGTCGTCGTCAGTCCGCCGGCGCTCGCCCGGTCGACGGCGAAGCTGGTGCCGCGGCTCGACTGGGCAAGATGCGGCATCAGCCCCTTGAAGAAGGCCGTGTTGATCGCCCCGCCGATGAAGTTCGGCTCGTCGATCCGGGCATGGCTGAGGATGTAATGGCCGGGCTCCGCCACGAAGACGACATGCTGAACCTCGCGAGCCGCACCTGGGTCGATCGGGTTGACCGTGTACCACCAGGAGAATCCACGAGAGGGCGATATTTCGCGCGTGGCCGGATCGAACTTCGCCCAGCCGACCGACAGCGTTCCCACCGTCGGATTGTTCTGCGCGCTGACGCCGAAGATCACCACCGCCTGCGCCGAGGGATCGAGCTTGGTGTCCCATGGGCTGCCGGTCGGACTGAAGCCACAAGCTGCCAGCATGAGCGCGATGCCCACGCTGGCAAGAGTCCGAATTGCGCGGCGCCTGATCTTCCTCATGTCGGCACCCGGCACAGCAGCCCGCGCCGCGCCGCGAGCGCGCCGATGACAAGGCCCGTGTGCTCGATCACGTCGCCGTCCGCGCACACGGAGCGCAGGAATGCCTCGGCGGAGCCGGGGCCGGCGCCGTCAGCGTCGGCGTCGGCGAGGTAGATCCAGCCGCCCGGCTTGACCTTGGGCCAGGCTTGGCCAACGCAGGACGCGGCTGCCCCTTCGCCAAGCTCAGAACCCGCGATCACGGCGAGGTCGAAGGCGCCGTCGGCGAAGTCGCTGCAGTCGGCGTATTTGGCAGCGTCGCGCACCAGCATATGCAGGTTGGCCAGGCCCCGGCGCGCGCATTCCCAGCGCGCATAGGCGGCCCAGGCGGGATCGCGCTCGACCGACACGACGAAGTCGACGCGCTCGGCGAGCCACACGGTCGACGGACCGGCGCCAAACTCAAGCACGCGCATGTCCGGGCGCAGGATGCTCTCGATGCGCCGGCGCATGCCGAGGCTCCACCACGGCCGCGTCTCGAGGCCCGTGGGCGTCAGGCGGCGCAGCAAGGCGGCCGTGATCGCCCCGGGCAGATGACGCAGCTCGGAGGCGGGCAGCAGAGTCAAAAATGTCTTGGCCATATGCTCATGCAGGTTGAAATGAAGGGCGCGCGCGGGGCTCATCGGGTGGCTCCGGCGCAGATCTGGTGAGTTGCTCCTGTCGTGTGAGACCAGGATCCGCTATCGACGTGGGCCGTTGTCATCCCGCTTGCAAACGTAACTCGCGTCATCCGACGCTTCCCCTCGCCCGCGCTTCGCGTGCCTTCGAACCGCTTTGCGGTTCGAACCCCCAAGGAGAGGGGCACGATGCAGCAGATCATGCGGGCGGTCTCTTGTGCTGTGCGCATCCTCATCGCTCCCGCATCGCTTCCTGCTTGGCGCGCAGCACCGGGGCAAGCACGTATTCGATGGCGCGGCGGCTGCCGGTCAGGATGTCGGCGGTCACCGTCATGCCCGGGTTGAGCGACACGGGGCGGCCCTCGACCGCGATGTGCTGCCGCGCCATCGCGATGCGCGCGCGGTAGGCCGGGTTCTTCGGGTCGTCGCCCGAGACGTCGGGCGAGACGTCGATGACGCGGCCGGGCACGGTGCCGTATTTGGTGTAGGGGAAGGTCTCGATCTTGATCTCGACCGTCTGCCCCGCGACGACGAAGCCGATGTCGCGGTTGAGCACGCGCGCCTCGATCTCGAGCGTGCGGTCCTCGGGCACGATCTTCATGAGGACATCCGCCGGCTTGACCACGCCGCCCACCGTGTACACGGCGAGGTCCTGCACGACGCCGTCGGCCGGTGCCAGCAGCACTTGCCGCGCCTCGCGCTGCTCGGCCTTCTTGAGGTCCTGCTGCGCGGCCGACGCGTCGCGCTCCTTGGCGCCGAGCTCGGCCAAGAGGTCTCGCGCATACTCGACCTCGACCTGCCGGCGCTTCTCCTCGGCGAGCGACAGCTCCTCCTCGGCCTGGGCGAGGGCCTGGCGCATGACGCGCGCCTCCTCGACGTTCTCGACCGCCATCTGCTTGAGCTCGAGATAGGCGGATTTGGGCACGAG
Source organism: Alphaproteobacteria bacterium (assembly GCA_016869645.1). Taxonomy (GTDB): domain Bacteria; phylum Pseudomonadota; class Alphaproteobacteria; order SHVW01; family SHVW01; genus SHVW01. Next base: position 8,271 of record VGDO01000169.1, on the reverse strand, counting down.
CTGCTTTTCGAGGAGCGTTGCCCGCGCGTCGAGCCGCTCGCGGAGCAGCGGATTGACCGCGTCGAGCTTGGCGATGCGCGCGGCCGCGCCGTCGCGGTTGGCGCGCGCGCGCGCGACTTCCTTGTCGGCGGCCGCAACGCGCGTGCGGTAGTGGCGCCATTGCGCGTCGAGCAGGCGGGACTGCGTCGCGACCAGGTCGCGATCGGCATCGGCCGGCGGCTTGAACAGGCGGAGCGGGTCGGGGGAGCTGACGTACATCGGCAGCTGTTGCGCAGTCGAAGATATGACATTCTAATTCAATCTAGGGCGGCTGCGCCACACGCTGTCAGTCACGCGACGCGAACGTGCCTCAACCAAGTGCACTTTGAATTAAGTGCACTGTCACCGTAATTTCCGCTATTAAGTGCACTGTCACCGTTACCAGGTATCAGACGTGCGAAATCTGATACCTGTCACCTGTCACCTGTCACCTGATACCTGTCACCTGATACCTGCGCTGATCCCCCACAGTCCGAATGCCACGATGATCGCGCCGGCGACGCGGTTGACCCAGACGAGACGGCCATCGGTCGCGTAGCGGCGCGCCCAGCCCGAGGCGTTGCTCAAGAACAGCCACCACAGCGCCGAGCCGAGGAAGGTGCCGACGGTCAGAAGCGTGGCCGCGCCATAGTCGCTGGCCGTGCCGAGGCCGAAGCCGGCGAAGAGCGCCACGAAGCTGAGGATGGTCGCGGGATTGGTCATGGTGACGGCGAGCGTCGTGGCGAAATCGGCGGCAAGTCCGGCCGTGTCGACCGGGGCCGCGCCGCGATCGCCGGGTTTGGAGTGCCAGATGCCGATGCCGATCCAGATCAGCAGGACGCCGCCGATCGGCGCGATCCAGTCCTGGCTCGCGACCAGCCAGCTCGTCAGCGTGGTCAGGCCGAAGGCCGCGATCGCGGCGTAGACGGCATCGGCGACAGCCGCGCCGAGACCGCTCAAGAAACCCGACAGCCAGCCGCACGCCAGCGAGCGGCGGATGCACAGCAGGCCGACCGGGCCGACCGGTGCGGCGACGGCGAGGCCGATGCCCAGACCCTTCCAGAAAGGCCATAAATCAAGCATTTATCTCAACTGACTTTCAGTTCGGCAGTGGATTCGCGTTGATCGGAGCGAGCACGGAACGTAGAATCCGCAATATCGGTGATAGTTTGATGGCGCTCAAGCCACGTGGCTTTCGATTCGGAAAGCATCCTTGACGACACCGGCTGGCGCCTGCTGCGCGCGGTCCAGGAGGATGCGCGCCTGTCATTCAGCGAGCTCGGCCGCCGCATCGGCTTGTCGGCGCCGGCCGTCGCCGAGCGCGTGCGGCGCATGGAGGATGCCGGCATCCTGACCGGCTACCGCGCCCAGATCGACACGACGCGGCTCGGCTTTCCCATCACCGCCTTCATCCAGGTGCGTGCGCCCTCTGACCGCTATGTGCGCATCGCGACCTTGGCGCGCACGCTGAGCGAGGTGGTCGAGTGTCACCATCTCACGGGCGACGACGCCTTCCTCATCAAGGTGGTCGCGGCGTCGATGCTGCATCTGGAGGCGGTGATTGCCGAGCTGCGCCAGCACGGCGACACCGACACCAAGGTCGTGCTGTCGTCGCTGGTGACGGGGAAGGTGATCTACGGCGGCCCCAGTCTGCGCGTCGCGAGCTGATCAGCCCTCCTTGCGCAGGTCGGCGACCGTGCCGCCGGTCATCGCGACCAGGTCGTCGGGCGTCAGCTTGAAGACCGAATGCGGCGTGCCGGCCGCCGCCCAGATCTCCCCGAGCACCATGATATCGCGATCGATGAAGGTTTTGAGCGGCCGGTCGTGAGCGATCGGCGGAATGCCGCCGATGGCGAAGCCGGTTTCGCCGCGCACGAACCCGGCATCGGGCCGCGTCACCTTCTCGCCGAGCAGCTCTGCCAGCTTCTTCTCGTCGACGCGGTTGGCGCCGCTGGCAATGACCAGCACGGCGCGGTTGGATCCGGCCGCCTTGAAGACCAGCGATTTGGCGATCTGCTCGACGCGGCAGCCGACCGCGGCCGCCGCCTCCGCCGAGGTGCGCGTCGACGCCGGCATCTCCTGCACGGGATGCGGATGCTGGCGGGCGGCGAGCGCGTCCTGAACGCGCTGGGCGCTGGTGGCAAGAGCCATGGTCGGAGAACCCCGAATTGCACGTTGCGGGCGCCGACCATATACGCGCTCGCGCCGGCGGTCGAGGCGCTGCCGCTTTGACGAGGTTGGCACCCGCTGCTATGAGGGGCCGCGATCCGCATCCTGCCATCTGCCCGAGCGACAGCTTGCCCAAGCCATCCGCCGATGCCGAGGTCCGCAGCCTGGCCGATGCCGTCGTGGCGGGCGACCGGCGCGCGCTTGCCCGTGCCATCACGCTCATCGAATCGACGCGCGCCGATCACCAGGACCGGGCGGCCCTGCTGATCGCCCGGCTGTTGCCGCGCACGGGAAAGTCGATCCGGCTTGGCGTGACCGGCGTGCCGGGCGTCGGCAAGTCGACCTTCATCGAGGCGTTCGGCCTGCATGTCATCGGGCAGGGACATCGCGTCGCGGTTCTGGCCGTCGATCCGTCGTCGCGGATCAGCGGCGGCTCGATCCTCGGCGACAAGACGCGGATGGACAAGCTGGCGCGGGCGCGCGAGGCCTATATCCGGCCGTCGCCGGCGGCCGGCACGCTGGGCGGCGTGGCGCGCCGCACCCGCGAGGCGATGCTGGTGTGCGAAGCGGCGGGGTTCGACGTGGTCGTCGTCGAGACCGTCGGCGTCGGCCAGTCCGAGACGGCAGTCGCCGACATGGTCGATATGTTCCTGCTGCTGCTGATGCCGGCCGGCGGCGACGAGCTCCAGGGCATCAAGCGGGGCATCGTCGAACTGGCCGACGCGATCATCGTCAACAAGGCCGACGGCGAGCTCGCCGCCGCGGCCGAGCGCGCCGCGGCCGACTATCAGGCGGCCCTGCACCTGCTGCGTCCGGTCGTGCCGACGTGGCAGCCGCCGGTGCTGCAATGCTCGGCCCTGGAAGGGCGCGGCATCGACCGGATCTGGGACACCGTGACCGCGTTCCGGCGCGTGCAGGGCGAGGGGCTGAAGCGCCGGCGCGCCGATCAATCGCGCGCCTGGCTCTGGTCGGAGGTGGGCGAAAGCCTGATGGCGGCGCTGCGCGCGCATCCCCGCGCGGCGCGGCGCATTGCCGGCATGGAGCGGGACGTCACGGCGGGCAAGCTCGCGCCGCACGCCGCGGCGCGCGAGCTCCTGTCGATCTTCCTCGGCGAACGGCCTCCGAGCGACGCGGTCTAGACGAACTCCAGGAACGACGAATTCGCACTCGAGGCGGACACGCCGATCAGCCTGACCGTGGCGTCCGAGTTGCTGAACGAGATGGTCGCTTCCGACCCGCCGCTCACTCCGATCGAGGTGCCTGCCGCGACGCGGATGCGATCGCCGGCCGAGTAGGAGAAGTCGGCGATCGTGTCGTTGCCGACGATGATGAACCGGTCGGCGCCGGAGCCGCCGACCAGATAGTCGTTGCCGAGGTTGCCGAGCAGCGTGTCGTTGCCCGATCCGCCCGACAGCGTGTCCTCGTCGCGACCGCCATAAATGATGTCGTTGCCGTTGCCGCCGATGAGGACGTCGTTGGAGAAGTTGCCGTAGACGACGTCGTTGCCGTCGTCGCCGTTGACGGTGTCCTGCGCCTTGCCGCCGAAAATGACGTCATCGCCGGCGCCGCCCGACAGCAGGTCGCCGTCCTGGTTGCCGTAGATCGTGTCGGCGCCGGACTGGCCGTAGATCGTGTCGGCGCCGGTCGCCCCCGACAGCACGTCATTGAGGTTCATGCCGAGCAGGATCTCGCCGGACCCCGAACCGGTGGTCAGCAGGGTGTCGCCGACCTGGCTATACGCAATCGCGCCGTTCTTGACGCCATAGAGATATTGGACGGCGAGCGCGTCGTAGGGCTGCGGCCCGCTCGGATACGGGCTGCCGAAGTCGTAATACGACATCACCGTGTTGTTGATGTTGTCTTCGCTGCCGGTCAGATAGGGGGGAATGCCCGATCCGCTCGTGGCGTTGTAATTGCCCGGATGCTTGAGGCCGATCGTGTGGCCGATCTCGTGGACCATGGTCAGCAGACCGAAGCTGCCGCCGCCCATGTTCTGGTTCGAACTGCTGAAATTGTTCAGATAGATATCGCCCTGGTAGGCCGAGGCGTAGCCCGGCCCATAGGCATAGGCCGACGAGCCGCCCTGGGAATTGGTGCCGATTCCGATGTCCCCGCCGGAGGAGACCTCGACGAATTTCAGGTTGGTGACCTGCTCCCAGGCGGCAAATGCCGTCCGTGCGCCCGCGCGCTGAACGTCGTTCAGCGGCTGAAAGCCGACGGCATCCCCGGAACTGTTCGCCGAGTTCAGAAAGCTGTAGCTGACCGGCGTGGGCGTACCCAGCGGCGCAATCGAATTCCAGCGCGCAAGATTGGGAAAAACCAGGGCGTCGACACGGTAATCTCCGGTCGCGGCAGCCAATCTTTCGCCGAACAAATCGGGTTCGAGAGTTGAATTTCCCGCCCCCCAGGCATTGTTGCAGAGTGCGCAGGAACACCCTGCGGCGCAGGCCAAATATCCGTCGTCAGACATGATCCTCTTCCCCTTGGATCGTCTGATCATTCTACACGAGGATTCGCCTTTCGGATTGGCCACCCCCTGTGTCAACTGCACTGTGCAAGGACTCTGCGCCGTTTTGCCGCAAGGCGTGCGACAGACCGACGAGGGACGGACCGACTTGACGGTGCGGAGGGCTTAGCCTAAAACCCCTCGTCCCGCGGCCGGCCTTTCGTTGCGCCGCACACAGCTTGACCAAGGGAATCAGGATCATGGCCAGACGATGCGGCGTGTCCGGCAAGGGCGTTCAGGTCGGCAACAATGTCAGCCACGCCAACAACAAGACCAAGCGGCGCTTCCTGCCCAACCTGCAGCGCATCTCGATGATGAGCGATGCGTTGGGCAGCCAGATCCGTCTGCGCGTCAGCGCCCGCGCCATCAAGACGATCGAGAAGAATGGCGGCATCGACGCCTGGCTGCTGGGCACTGCCGATTCACGGCTGACGCCGGAGCTCAAGCGCCTCAAGCGCACGATCGAGCGCCGCGCCGCCGTCAAGGCCGGGGAGCGCAAGGCCGCTTGAACCGCGGCCACCGCCGCAAAGCGCAAGGGCCCGTCCCGTCAGGACGGGCTTTTTGTTTGACGCCTTGCGATCTCCCGGAGCGGCCGGGAGGAATCAGACGAACTGAAGGAAGCTCGAGGTCACGCTCGCGGCTGACACGCCGATCAGCTTGACCGTGGCGGTCGAGCCGGTGAATGCCAGGACGGCCGCGCCGTCGGATGCGCTGGTGACCGACATGATCGTGCCGGCGGCGACACGGATACGGTCGCCGCCCGTGACCGAGAAATCGCTGATCGTGTCGTTGCCCTCGAGTACGAAGCGGTCGGCGCCGCCGCCGCCGATCAGCAGATCGTTGCCGCGATTACCCACGAGCATGTCGTTGCCCGCGCCGCCATAGAGCTTGTCGCTGTCGGCGCCGCCGTAGAGCGAATCGTTGCCGTTGTTGCCGTAGACCAAATCGTCGAGGTAGTTGCCATAGAGGATGTCGTTGCCGTCGCCGCCGTAGAGGGTGTCGTTGCCCCAATTGCCCGACCCGCCCCAGTCGCCCCAAACCTGATCGTTGCCGGCGCCGGCGGACAGCACATCGAGGCCGTCTCCGCCTGACAGCCTGTCGTCACCGCCTTGACCATAGATCGTGTCGTTGCCGAGACCGCCCAACAACGTGTCCTTGCCGTTGATGCCGATCAATCTGTCGGCACCCGCGGTGCCGGTCGTATACAGGACGTCGCCCGACTGGCTGTAGATAATGCCGGTGTTGCGCTTGCTGCCGTAGAGATACTGGATGGCGATGACATCGTAGGGCGCCGGCCCGCTCGGATAGGGGCTGCCGAAGCTGTAATACGACATGATCGTGTTGCCGACATTGTCCTCGGCGGACGGCAGGTACGGCCCCTGGGCTGATCCGACGGAATTGTAGTCGCCCGGATGCTTGAGACCGATCGTGTGACCGATCTCGTGAGCCATGACCCAGCGTCCGAAGCTGCCGTCGGGCATGGTCTGCATCGACGACATGTTGTTGTTCAGATAGATGTCGCCGAGATAGCCCGCGCCGGGCTTGTAGGAATAGGCCGACGAGCCGCCTTGTGAATTGGTGCCGATGCCGATGTCGCCGCCCGACGACACCTCGACGAACTTGATGTTGGTCGCCTGCTCCCACGCCGCGAAAGCGGCGCGCGCACCGCTCTTCTGCGCCTCGTTCAACGGCGCGAAGCCGCTGCCGTCACCTGAATGGTTGGGTGAAGTGAGAAAGGTGTAGCTGACCGCGACCGGCGTCCCCAAGGGCGCCACCGAGTTCCAACGCTCCAATCCCGGAAACACCAGTGCGTCGACGATGTAATTGTTCGTGGCGGCGGCCAGCCGACCGGCCGAAAACAGCGCGCCGCTTTCGCCGCCGCTCCACCATCCCCCCAGACATTGCGCGCAACCACAGCCTGTTGGACAGGCGAGATACCCGTCGTCCGACATTGCCCCGCTTCCCCCCGTCAATCCCGCGAACATTCTGCCGCGTTCGATCCAAGAGGCGTTGTGTCAACTTTCGGGCTAATGCCGGCTGCGCGATTTTGCCGCAAGCAGCGCGCGCTGCGATCGATGTCGGATGTCGAGCTTGCTGTGGCGCGCCGGGTGCTGCGGGGGTCGAGCTATGCGAACTCGAGGTAGGACGAATTCACGCTCGAAGCCGACACGCCGATCAGCTTGACCGTGGCGCTCGAGTTGCTGAACGAGATGACGGCGCCGTCCGAAGCGCCGGCGGCGGAAATCGACGTGCCCGAGGCCACCCGGATACGATCGCCGGCAGAGAAGGAGAAGTCGCCGATCGTGTCGTTGCCGGAATTGATGACGAACCGGTCGGCCCCGGAGCCGCCGAGCATCGAATCATTGCCGAGGTTGCCGAACAGCGTGTCTGCGCCGGCGCCGCCCAAGATCGTGTCCTCGTCGGCGCCGCCATACATCAGATCGTTGCCGTTGCCGCCATAGATCACGTCGTTGAGGAAATTGCCGTAGACGACGTCATTGCCGTTGTCGCCATAGACCGTGTCGTTGTTGCGCCCGCCGAACAGGACATCGTTGCCCTCGCCACCTGACAGCGTGTCGCTGTCTTGGTTGCCGTAGATCGTATCGTCGCCGGTTTGGCCGTAAATGGCATCGGCTCCCGTGCCCCCGGTCATGACGTCGTTCAGGTTGATGCCGACGAGAGCATCCGCGCCCGAGGTCCCGGTCGTGGCGAGGACGTCACCCGACTGGTTGTAGACGATGCCCGTGTCGCGCTTCGCGCCGTAGAGGTACTGAACGCCGAGTATGTCGTAGGACCGGGGAGTGCTCGGGTAGGGCGAACCGAAATCGTAGTAGGACATCACCGAATTGTTGATGTTGTCTTCGGCGAGCGGCAGATAGGGCGGCGTGCCGGAACCGGCGGCATTGTAGTTGCCGGGATGCTTCAAGCCGATCGCATGGCCGATCTCGTGCACCATGGTCAGCAGGCCGTAGCTGCCGCTCGACATGTCCTGGTTCGAGAAGCTCTGGCTGCTCAGGTAGATATCGCCTTCCTGGACGAAACTCCGGCCTGGCCGATAGGCGTAGGCGGCGGAGGCAGACTGGATATTGGTGCCGAGCGCGATGTCGCCGCCCGAGGACACCTCGACGAACTTGATGTTGGCCGCCGTCTCCCAGGCCGCGAAGGCCGTGCGCGCGCCGGCAATCTGGATATCGTTGAGCCGCAGAAATCCGATGTCGTCGTCGGGATCGTTGGCCGACGTCAGGAAGCTGTATGTCACCGGCACCGGTGTGCCGAGCGCCGCTATGGAATTCCACCGATTGAGGTTCGGATAGAGCATGGCGTCGAGTCGGTAGTCGCCGGTGCCTGATGCGAACAGCGGAGCCGGCGCGAACGGCAGATTGCCACTGCCGGCAGCCGATGCCGCGGCCAGACAAAGCATGCACGAACAGCCAGGTGCGCTCGCCTGGTAAGGGCCCGTAAGACAATAAACGAATCGGGATTGGTCGATCGATAGATATGGGATTCTCAAAGCGACGAGAACACCATATCTTGCGAGGATGATTGACGTCGAGGCGATTCGGCAACGATTTTCCGCT
>VGDO01000168.1 GCA_016869645.1 Alphaproteobacteria bacterium | reverse complement strand
ATCCATCCGGCCGACCGTGAGCGCGTGGCGATGGCGGCAATGACGCGGCAGGCGAGCGGTACCTACGACGAGGAATATCGCATCGTGCGCCCGGACGGGACCGAAAGATGGATTCGCGATCGGGCATTCCCGGTGCGCGACGCCAAAGGGGCGGTGTATCGCGTCGTCGGCATTGCCGAGGACATCACCGAGCGCAAACGGATCCAGGCCGAGGCGACCGAGGCACGACGCCAGCTCGAAGACGTGCTCACCAGCATCTCCGACTCCTGCTTCGTCGTCGACCGCGCGTATCGATTCACCTATCTCAACCCGCAAGCCGAAGCGCTGTTGAAACGTTCGCGAAGCGAGTTGCTCGGACGCGTCGTGTGGGACGAGTTCAAAGAGGCGCGCGGCACGCCGTTCGAGACGAACGCGGACAGAGCCATGCACGGCGGCGAGGTGGTACATTTCGAGCTACATTATCCGCCCTTGGAATCGTGGTTCGAGGTTCACATCTATCCGAGCAAGACCGGCCTCTCCGTGTTCTTCCGCGACGTGACCGAGCGCCGGGCCAGCGAGGCGCGCCGTCAGGAGCTCGAAGAGCAGCTCACCCAGTCGCAAAAAATGGAGGCGGTCGGCCGTCTGACCGGCGGAATCGCCCACGACTTCAACAATCTGCTGACAGTGATCCTGCTCAACCTGAAAGCGGTGGAAGCGGCGGTCGCGGACACCCCCGGCGCACGCGAGCAGCTCGGGTCTGCCTTGTCCGCGGCGCGGCGCGGCGCAGGCGTCATCCGGCGGCTGCTTGCCTTTTCGCGCAGGCAGCCGCTCGAACCGGTGGCGGTCGACGTCAACCGATTGATCCGCGACCTCGCGCCGCTGCTGCAGACAACCCTGGGTGGGACGATCGTGCTCAACTGCCGGTACGACGACGACGCGGGGACTGTGATGGTCGACCCGGGACAGCTGGAGAACACGATCGTCAATCTGGCGATCAACGCGCGCGACGCGATGCCCGGCGGCGGCTACCTGTCAATCACCACCAGCAACGTCACCATTGGCGCCGACGAAGCGGCGCGGCGGGCGGATTTTTCGGCCGGGGAGTACGTGCGGATCGCCGTGGCCGATACCGGAACCGGCATGTCCCCTGAGGTGATCGCGCGCGCATTCGACCCTTTCTTCACCACCAAGGGCGTGGGTAAGGGAACCGGCCTGGGCCTGAGCATGGTCTACGGCTTCGTCCAGCAATCGGGCGGCCACTGCTCGATCGACAGCAGCGTCGGCCGTGGGACGACGATCGAAATCCACCTGCCGCGCAGCGGCGACGCCAAGAGCTCGACAAACACCTCGGCGGGCTCTGAGAACCTGCGGCATGGGCTCTCCGACGCGGTGACCTGAGACGGACGAAGTGAGGAGGCCCTCTATATGGCAAGAATTCTGATCATCGACGACGAGCCCGACATCCGCAAGGCGATGCGAAGCCTGCTGGAAAAGGAAGGTCATGGAGTCGTTGAAGCAGCCAACGGCGTGCTCGGCCTCCGGCAATTCGATGCGGGAGACTTCGACCTCGTTATTACCGACATCGTCATGCCCGAGAAAGAAGGCATCGAAACCATTCTGCACATCAGGCGCATCAAGCCCGGCCAGAAGATCCTGGCCATCTCCGGCGGCGGGCCAAGCGGCAATCTGCATTACCTGCAGAGCGCAAAGACGTTGGGTGCCGACGAAGTCCTGACCAAGCCGTTCGATGCCGAGGAGTTGAGCCAGGCGATCAGGGTGTGTATCGGCTGAACCACGGCAGGCAGGTCACACGACGCCAATCTGCCTAAGTGCCGCCACGTCTGCGCCCAGCGCACCCAACAGCTCCTCATTGTGCTCGCCGATCTCCGGCGCCGGGCGGCGGATGGCGCCGGGCGTTGCCGACAAGCGCGGCACCACGGCGTGCATCGGCACCGAGCCGATCTCGCCATCGGGCAGATCGACGATCACGCCGCGCCCGGTGATGAAGGGATGATCGATCAGGTCGGCGATGTCGCACACCGGCCCGACCGTCACCTCGGCCGCTTCGAACAACGCCAGGTTCTCGTCCAGCGTCTTGGCCTCGATCGCCTCGGCCGCCATGGCGTCGACCGCGTCGAGGTTGGCGACGCGATCGACATGGGTGCGGAAGCGCGGGTCCTGGATCGCCTCGGGTTTGCCGATGCTGCGGAAGAAACGCTCGGCCATCGACTGCATCGAGGCCGACAGCGCCACCCATTTGCCGTCGCGCGTGCGGTAGACGTTGCGCGGCGCGCTCAGGTTCGAGCGGCTGCCGACGCGCTGCGGCACCTCGCCGGTCAGCTTGTAGATCGCGGCCTGCGGCCCCAGGATCGAGAACAGCGGCTCGAACAGCGGCAGATCGATGATCTGGCCCTTGCCGCCGCCGACCTCGATGGCGCGCAACGCCACCAAGGTCGCCATGGCGCCGCTCAAGCCCGCGATCATGTCGGCGAGCGCCAAGGGCGGCAGTACGGGCGGGCGGTCGGCGAAGCCGTTCATGGCGGCGAAGCCCGACATAGCCTCGACCAGCGAGCCGAAGCCGGGCTTGTGAGCGAAGGGCCCGGTCTGTCCCCAGCCGGACACGCGCACGAGGATCAGCTTCGGGTTGCGCCCGAGCAGCACATCCGGTCCGATCCCGTGCTTTTCCAGCGTGCCGGGCTTGAAGTTCTCGATCAGGACATGGGCGGTCTCGACCAGCCTCAGCAGCAGATCGCGGCCGGCCGGCCGGGCGAAGTCGAGCGACACGCTCTTCTTGTTCCGGCCATAGACCTTCCAATGGATGCTGATACCCTTGACGCGCCAGTTGCGCAGATCGTCGCCGCGGCCGGGCGTCTCGATCTTGATGACCTCGGCGCCGAAGTCGGCAAGCTGGAGCGAGACCATGTTGCCGGCCACCAGGCGCGACAAGTCGATCACGCGGATGCCGTCGAGCGGGCACTGCGCATCGCGGGCAAATGGGATCAAGCCTGATGTCCTCCGCGTCGATGGGGGCCGAGCATCACCGATCGTGCAGGTGCCCGCAAGTCGAGCCCGGCAAGATCAAAACGCCGCACCCATGGGCCGGCCCAGGGCGGCCCAGGGCGTTGCTGAACCTGCGATTCTGAGGCAAACTCACGAGCGATCCGTGGCCGGAGGATCACCTGAATGGCAAGTCGGGGAAGCGCCGTGGCGCAGCGTCGGCGCAGGGGAAGGTTGCGCGTGCTCTGGATTGTTCTCACAGCGGTGGCTCTGCCGCTGATCATCAGCGCCTGTGCGATTCTGGGCCAGGATCGTGCCCATTGGAGCCGTGCGCGCTGGGACAGCGCGGGCATCGCGCCGGACCCGGCCGCGACCTCGAAAGCCGTCGTGCAGGTCTTCGCCGCGCGCGCCTATGGCTGGCGCGGCATTTTCGGCGTCCACACCTGGATCACCATCAAGCCCGAAAGCGCGCCATCCTACACGCGCTTCGAGGTGGTCGGCTGGGCGGCGCGCAATGGCGGCAACGCGATCTCCGTCAACCGCGGCGCGCCCGACGGATTCTGGGCGGGATCGGAGCCGGAGCTGCTGCGCGAACTGCGCGGGCCGGCGGCGGCGGCGGCCATTGCCAAGATCAGGGCTGCCATCGAGACCTATCCCTACAAGAATAGCTACACGCTGTGGCCCGGCCCCAACAGCAATACCTTCGTCGCCTGGGTCGGCCGGCATACGCCCGAGCTCAGCCTCGACCTGCCGCCGACCGCGATCGGCAAGGACTTCATCCCGTCCGGCGTGATCGCGGCTGCGCCCAGCGGCTCGGGCGTCCAGGCCTCGCTCTTCGGCCTGCTGGGGGTAATGGCGGCATTCGAAGAGGGCGTCGAGATCAATTTCCTCGGCCTGACCTTCGGTGTCGACGTGATGAACCCGGCGATCAAGCTGCTCGGCATCGGCCGGATCGGCATGCCCAACCGGATGTACGAACCGGAGCCGACCGACGTGCCTGCTACGATCCTCGAAGAGGCCAGCCTTCAGTCGTCGGCGGCGGCGGCCGTCTCGCGCATGCCGAGCGCGCGGCAGTAGAGGTCGAGCAGCGTCTCCTGCTCCTCGACGTCGGCGCGGTCCATTTTGCGCAGCTTGACCACCTGACGCATGATCTTGGTGTCGAAGCCTGTGCCCTTGGCTTCGCCATAGACTTCGCGGATATCGGCGGCCAGCGCCGCCTTTTCCTCCTCGAGCCGCTCGATGCGCTCGATGAAGGAGCGCAGCCGTTCGGCGGCGATGGCCTCGGTCGACTGCTTGCGTTGTGCCGAAGCCTTGCCGTTTGAGGTGCGCTTGCGCGCCTCGACGTCGCTCATGTCACGCTCTCCACACCAGGGTACCGCATCGCCCCTGCCGTCGAGCGTGCTGATCGGACGTTATCGATTCGATTTCGGCGGCGCAAGCTTGTCGCTTGGCGGCATCGACGCAAATTCAGTGCTTGTGTGACTCGCCCTGCTTGAACGCCTTGGCCTGCTCGGGCGTCGCTTCCTTCTGGTACTTGTCCTTCCACTCGGCATAGGGCATGCCGTAGACGAGCTCGCGCGCAGCCTCGTACTCGATTTTCTCGCCGCGCTCCTCGGCTGCCGCCTTGTACCATTTGGACAGGCAGTTGCGGCAGAAGCCGGCGAGGTTCATCAGATCGATGTTCTGCACATCCGTGCGCTTGCGCAGATGCTCGACGAGCGTGCGAAACGCAGCAGCCTCGAGCTCGGTGCGGGTCTTGGCGTCCATGGGGCCTCCGGGGGCAACCGTATGCGCAGTATTTAGGACGAGCGCGACCGGTTTGCCAAGCCGTCGCCGAGATTCTACAGGCCGGTGACGGTTTCCGCGATCAGCCAGTCGACGACCAATTTGAGCGCTTCCGCGCGCTCCACGCCCTTGCCGAGTGCTTCGTTATAGATCCGCCGCTGATGGTCGGCGCTTGTGCCGCGCGCAATGATGGTGCGCGCATGCGCCACTTCGGTCTGGCAGCCGATCGTCTCGGCATCCTCGGCGACCAGCGCGATGATCTCCTCGACCAGGTCGGCGAAGGCGACGATACGCCCCTTGCCGAAATCGACCAGGCCTTCATCCATGCCGTAGCGCTGCGTGCGCCAGCGATTCTCGTTGACCAACATGCGCGCGTAGAGCCGCCAGCGCTGGTTGTTGCGCCGCAGCCTGTATAGCATGCGGATCAGGCACTGGTAGAGTGCGGCCACTGCGATCGCATCGTCGAGCCGCGTACAGATGTCGGTGATTCGCATCTCCAGAGTCGGGAAGCGCGCGGACATGCGCACGTCCCACCACAGCTTGGTCGCGTCATCGATCAATCCCGCATCGACCAGCACGCGGATGTGCCGCAGGTATTCGCCATAGCTGGCGAATTGCTCGGGCAGGCCGGTGCGCGGCAGCTCCTGGAAGACGCTGATACGGTAGGATTTGAGGCCGGTGTCCTCGCCACGCCAGAACGGCGAGGACGTGGTGAGCGCCAGCAGATGCGGCAGGAAATAGCCGACCTGATTCATCAGGTCGATGCGCAGATCGTCGTCGGCAATGCCGACATGGACGTGCATGCCGCAGATGACCAGCCGCCGTCCGACGCCCTGCAGGTCGCGCGCGAGCTGCGTGTAGCGCTCGCGCTGCGTCGGCTTCTGCACGTCCCAGCGCGCAAACGGATGCGTCGACGCGGCGACCGGCGCCAGGCCATGCGTGCCGGCGACCTCGGCAACGGTGCGCCTCAGGCGCGCGAGGTCGGCGCGCGCCTCGGCTGGTGTGGCGCATACACCGGTCGCCACCTCGATCTGCGATTTGAGGAACTCGGGCATGACCTGGCCCTGCAGCCGCTCCTGGCACTGCTCCATCATGGCCTGCGGCGGCTCGCTTGCCAGGTCGCGCGTGGCGCGGTCGACGAGGTGATACTCCTCCTCGATGCCGATGGTGAATTTCGGATCAGTCGTCATCACGCTTTCTCAGCCCGATAGAGCCTGGGATCGGCAAGGATCGGCTCGAGCGCATCGCCGAGGCGGCGCGCCCAGTCGGCGGCGCCGTGATGCGTGTCGATCAGGTCCTGGCGCAGCTCGACCAGCACATGGGGCAACCCGCGCGACTCGGCATGGGTGTCGAGCGTGTAGCCGTGCTTGTTGCGCGCGGAGTATGGCTGGTTGTCGCCGACGCAGACATGGGGATCGCGCGCCAGTCCCGCCATCAGCGGCTCGGCGATCCGGCCGTCCCGATTCCACAGCACGCCGAAATGCCAGGGCCGCACGAAACCCTTGAAGACCGGCGTGCAGCTATGGATCGACAGGATGGCGGGCACCTGGCCCCTTGCGCTGGTGGCTTCGATGATCTCTTCGATCGCCCGGTGATAGGGCTGGAAGATCTCGACGCCGCGCGCCCGCCGCGCCGCGTCGGACAGGTCGCGATTGCCGGGCACCTCGACGTCGTCGCTCGACACGGGAATCGATGTCGGATCGTCGAGCCGACGATTGCAGTCGATGACCAGCCGTGAGTAGGCCGACAGCACGAGCGGCGCATCGAAGCGCAGCGCCAGGTGGCGTGCCGCCTCGGCGGCACCGATATCCCACGCGACGTGACGCTCGAGCGATGCGGCATCGACGCCGAGCCCGCCGAGCGCCTGCGGGATCGCGCGCCCGGCATGGTCGCACAAGAGGATGACCGGCGCCGCACCGCCGGCGTTGTAGCGCTCGACCGGCGCCGGATCCGACGGACCCAGAAGTGCGTGCATCGTCGATTGTGGGCGCATGGACTCCCGTTTGCCCGCGCGGACCGGTCGCCTGGATGCCCCGGCGCCCGGTTCGGCCGCCTGCCACTGCATGACTGGCCTGCAGCTTTTCCGGTTTCCGCCGGGATGGCGGTTCTTTATAAGCCGAGGCATGCCTAACGCAAGCACCGCCTCCGGCAGTTGCGGCGAGACGGCCAGCTATACAACGGATGGCCGCGCGTGAGCGCCAGATCGTCGAGCGGCGCAACCGGCAGCGGGGGCCCGGGGAACTTGACCACGGTAAACTGGACCTCGGGCTGGCGTGCGTGGCTGACTTTCATCCTGGGCTGCCTGTTCTTCAGCTACGGCTTCTTCCAGCGCGTGTCGCCGAGCGTCATGGTCGAGGACCTGATGCGCGAGTTCGCCGTCGGCGCGGCCATTCTCGGCAATCTCTCCGCATTCTATTTTTACTCGTACGCCGCGTTGCAGGTTCCGATCGGCCTGCTGCTCGACCGCTTCGGACCGCGCCGGCTGCTGTCGGCGGCAGCCGCGCTTTGTGCGCTCGGCAGCCTGCTGTTCGCGATGGCCCCCGACGTGACGGTGGCCTATCTCGGGCGGCTGCTGATCGGCACCGGCGCCGGGTTTACATGGGTCGGCGCCTTGACGCTGGTCACGCTGTTCTTCCCGCCGCACCGCTTTGCCTTCCTGGTCGGCGTGTCGCAATTCTTCGGCATGGTCGGCGGCGTGCTCGGCCAGGCGCCGCTGGCGGCCGCCGTCGCCGCCTATGGCTGGCGCGCGACCATGACAGCGGCGGCCGTGGTCGGTGCCTTGCTTGCCGCGCTCCTCTATCTGGTCGTGCGCGACCGACCGCGCGCCGATACTGTCGGCGGCCAGGCGGCGGTGACCATGGCAGCCGCAATCCGCCGCGTGGCAGCCAATCCGCAGACCTGGATCGCGGCGCTGCTCGGCGGTTGCTTCGTCGGGCCGGTGCTCGCCTTCGGCGGGTTGTGGGGCGTACCCTATCTCATGCAGAGCCACGGCATCGACCGCCCGCAGGCCGCCGGCGCGGTGTCGTTCTTCTTCATCGGTTTTGGCTTCGGCGCGCCGATCCTCGGCTGGCTCTCCGACCACGTTCATCGGCGCCGGCTCCCGCTGCTGTTCGCGACGACGTGTTCACTGTCGACGCTGCTGGTCATTTTCCACGGCCCTGCCCTGCCGTTGTGGGCCGCGTGCATCGTCTTCGCCGTGCACGGGTTCGGCGCCGGCGGCATGGTCCTGTCAGTCGCCAGCGCACGCGAGCACAACCCGCCCAATGTGACCGGTGCCGTCTATGGCCTGGTCAACACCGCTGTGGTCGGCGGCGGTGCATTGCTCCAGCCGCTGATCGGCTGGCTGCTCGATCTCAACTGGGATGGACGGATGGAGGACGGCGCGCGTGTCTACGCGCCGGAGGCCTTTGCTCTCGCCCTCGCCGTTCTTCCGGCGGTGAGCGCCGTCGGCGTGCTGGCCGCACTCGCCACGCGCGAGACACATTGCCGTCAAAGCGCATAGCGCGCAGCAACGTCATCCGGCGGAATTCGTCAGCGCGTCATGCCGTCGGCGCATCAGATCGAAAAGATCCGTCCGACAGCCGACGGAACAACCGCCTCGTCGCCGAATTTCGAGACCAGCGCGTTGACCGCGCGCCAGCCTGTGCAATGGGCCGGAACGACAAGGCTGAGTCCAAACTCGTCCAAGTCCCGCACCGTCTCCGCAATGATCTTCTCGTTTCCGCCAGCAAGGTGCAGACCGCCCATGACGGCATGAAGGCGTGCTTCGGGGAAGCAGGTCCGCGCATGACGAAGCACGTTGACGACGCCGGCGTGCGAACACGCCGTGAATACGACCACACCCTTCTGCCTGACGAGAACCGCCAGGAATCGCTCATCGATGATGAGCGGATCGGGCTCCCAGGTCTCGCCGTCTTCGCCGCGCTGCATATGCCCAGGAAAGCCCTTTTCATAGGGCGTCACGCGCGGAATCTCGCCACTCAAGTAGAACATGCGGTCCAGGAGGATTTGGGGCTTCGTCGTGGCGATCGGCGCAGCGCCGCGAGCCGCAAGCTCCTCGGGTGCCGCAATCTTCCGGATGGGCAGAAGCCTGCCGCCGGGCAACGGCAGCGCACGCTGTCGAAACATGCCGGGGTGCAAATAGCATGGCACCGGCACACCCTTCCTGCTCTTGCCAATCAGGTCGAGCGCTTTCGGCAGACCGCCGGCATGGTCCCAGTGCCCGTGCGACAGAACCACGGCCTCAATTGCGCCAAAATCGATCCCAAGTCGCAATCCGTTGTACTCAACCGCGAACTCCACGGGTCCGGCATCGAAGAGCACGGTGTGGCGGACATTGGCACGATAGGCGTTGATCACCAGCGAGAGCCCGTGGTTGGCGCAGCATTGGCACGATCCCGCCATCTCGTTCATGCCGGCTTTCATCAGTGCCGGCCACTCAAGCGTCACCGTGCCCGGAACGCTCGACAGACTGTCCGTGACGTTGTCGATGAGAACCTGCACTTCGATTCGGTCAACCGGCTCTAGTGTCACCGTTGCCTCCCTCACCACGCTCAGAACACGGAAAACCAGCGATGGCGCATCCTGTGCTGCGACTGACTGGCTGGGCCCAGCCGCGGCCGTCGGGCGACATTCGCACGCGGCCGGTGCCGGCGCGCCCGCGCCGCAGCCGGGAACGGCCATGGACGTACGCCACAGCGACCGGCAGGCTGATCTGCGCGACCTATTCGTCGGGCGACCGGCCGCCGATCTCGGCAGTGATGCGCTGCGCCTTGTCGGCGACCAGGCGGCCGAGCTCGGCCACGCGCGCGTCGGTGATGCGCGCGCTCGGGCCCGAGAGCGAGAGTGCGGCCACCGGCCGCCCCGCGTCGTCGTGGATGGCGGCGGCGACGCAGCGCAACCCCAGCGAGAATTCCTCATCGTCGATCGCGTAGCCGCGCTTGCGGGTTGCCTCCAGATCGCCGAGCAGGCGCTCCAGATCGGTCAGCGTGTTGGTCGTGAATGCGGTCAGCGACTGTCTTTTGATCAGTCGCGCGGCATCCGCCTCGGACATGGCCGCGAGCAGAGCCTTGCCGACGCCAGAGGCATGGAGCGGCGCGGTGCCGCCCGGTCTCGTCAAGGCCCGCATCATCTGGCGGCACTCGACCTGGGCGAGAAACACGGCCGCACCTTCCTCGAGCCCGGCGAGATTCACCGATTCTGCCGACAACTCCATCAGCTCGCGCATCACCGGCCGGGCGAGTGCCACGAAGTCGCGCGCGCGCAGGAAGGCAGAGCCGACGTTGAACGCCTTGACGCCGACAAACCACAACCCGTGATCGCCATCGTGGGCGACATAGCGCGCCGCCTCCAGGCTCTTGAGCAGGCGATGCGCCGTCGACGGCGCGAGGCCGGCGCGCTGGGCGAGCTCGGTCAGCGATGCGCCATGCTCGGCGGCGGCCACGTGCTCGAGGAGCGCGAGCGCGCGTGACAGCGATTGGACGAGCCCGCCATCGCGCGACGCCTTGGCCGCTGGCTTGGCCGGCGGCCGGCCGCGCCGACGCGGCTCGGCCGCGCTCGTCACATCGGACCCCTTGGGCGGCGCGTCCGGGGCCGCTCTTGCGGACGATACTTCCGAGACCATCCTGGTATTTTCCACAGGATAGAAATTCCCGCACCAAGAAAAGCCGAGGATCGCTTGCCTCGCCTGATCCTCCACCCTAAGGTCGGAGCTGGCCGTGTCGCCGCCGGGGGCTCCTATCGTCAACCAATTGCAGAATCAGGCAGATTTGCGCTCAGCCATGGCCCGGCTGGCGCCGGGGGACGACCGGCGCCTGTTGCTTGGCATGTTCAGGGCCGCCATCGATTCAGCCGATCCCGCGCGTTGCGTGCCACCCCACCTGCCGGCCGTTCCGGTGGGGCGAACGGTCGTGGTCGGCGCCGGCAAGGCCTCGGCCGCCATGGCCCGTGCGGTCGAAGACCATTGGCCGGGCTCGCTCGAAGGTCTGGTGGTGACGCGCTATCGCCACGGCGTGCCGTGCCGGCGCATTGAGATCGTCGAAGCAGCCCATCCGGTGCCGGACGCCGCCGGACGCGAAGCTGCGGCGCGCATCCTCGATCGCGTGCGCGGCCTCGGCCGCGATGATCTAGTGCTCTGCCTGATCTCGGGCGGCGGTTCCGCGCTGCTCGCCCTGCCGGCAGCCGACATCACGCTCGACGAGAAGCGCGCGGTCACCACGCAGCTGCTCGCCTCGGGCGCCACCATCGGCGAGTTCAACACGGTGCGCAAGCACCTCTCGGCGATCAAGGGCGGCCGGCTCGCGGCCGCGGCCGCTCCGGCCGAGGTGGTGGCGCTGCTGATCTCCGACGCGCCGGGTGACGATCCCGCGACCATCGCCTCGGGCCCGACCGTGCCCGATCCGACCACCTTCGCCGACGCGCGCGCCATCATCGCCAAATACCGCATCGACCTGCCGCCGGCGATCGCGGCGCGCTTCGACGCGGCAACGGACGAGACGCCGAAGCCGGGCAGTCCGCTGCTGCAGCGCAGCCGCCACGTCATCGTCGCGCGCCCCCGGGCCGCGCTCGAGGCGGCGGCAGCGGTCGCTTGCGCCGCCGGCGTGACGCCGATCATCCTCGGCGACGCCATCGAGGGCGAAGCGCGCGAGGTCGGCCGCGATCATGCGAAGCTCGCCAAGGCGAAGCTGGCCGAGGCGCGCAAGACCGGGCCGATCGTCCTGCTGTCGGGCGGGGAGACCACCGTCACGGTGCGCGGTGCGGGCCGCGGCGGACGCAATGTCGAATATCTGCTGTCGCTGGCAATCGCGCTCGACGGTGCCGGCGGCATCTCGGCCATCGCCGGCGACACCGACGGCATCGACGGCATGGCCGACTATGCCGGCGCCGTCGTCCTGCCGGACACGCTCGCGCGCGCGCGCGCCAAGGGCCGCGACCCGGCGGCCGACCTTGCAGGCAATGACGGCCACGGCTTCTTCGAGGCCCTTGACGACCAAGTGGTGACCGGCCCCACACTGACCAACGTCAACGATTTCCGGGCGATCCTGATCGCCCCGTAATGGCAGAGTTCCCGGGGAAACGACGGCATATGCGAC
>VGDO01000167.1 GCA_016869645.1 Alphaproteobacteria bacterium | reverse complement strand
TCGCGACGCAGCGGCAAAGCAGTCGACATGGCGAACCTCCTGGGTTCGCCCCATTGATTCAGACTTTCGCCTTCTTGGGAATCCCCCGCGTGACGCTCAGCGAGTCGCGATCATTGCCGGTTGGTATTAGCTCTGCCGGCGCCCCGTTCCGCGGTGAAGCACGCGATCCTCGGCCAGCACCTGGCCGGCCGCGATCGTCGACTGGTCCTTGAGCCAGGCGTAGTACGGCGTGAAATCCGGGCGGGTTGCCGTGAACAGCTGTTCGAAATCGTCGATGACGAAATAGCTCTCCTGGAAATCGTCGATCCGATAGTCGGTGCGCATGATGCGCAACAGGTCGAAGGCGATCCGGTTGGGTGCGGGATCGGCGAGTGCGAATACCGACTCGCCGGCCGAGGAAACGATGCCCGAGCCGTAGATGCGCAGGCCTTCGGGACGGCGGATCAGGCCGAACTCCACCGTGTACCAATAGAGACGCGCGAGGTTGGTCAAGCCCCCCAGGCGCAGCGCTTTGAGGCCACCCGCGCCATAGGCCTGCATGTAGTCGCCGAACACCGGATTGACCAGCAGCGGTACATGGCCGAACACGTCGTGGAAGACGTCGGGCTCCTCGATGTAGTCGATCTGCTCGGGCTTGCGGATGAAGCAGGTCGAAGGAAAGCGCCGGTTGGCCAGGTGCTCGAAGAAAATGTCGTCGGGCACGAGGCCGGGGACCGCGACGATACGCCAGCCTGTGGCGCGGCCGAGGATGTCGTTGAGCCGGCGGAAATCCGGGATGCCCTCGGCAGCGACGCCGAGCTGGCCGATGCCGGCCAGGAACTCGGGCGTCGCGCGATCCTGCAGCAGGCGCGACTGACGCTCGAACAGCCGGCGCCAGATCGCGTGCTCGGCGACCGTATAGCCCGACCAGTCCTGGTCGATCGTGTAGTCGGGCCGCTGTTCCTGTCGTGCTGCCGGTGTCGCCATGGCGGACTCCCGCGTCGGCGTCCCATCTGAGTGATCCAACTGGACGCTCCCTGCCGGATTTTCAAGGGAATTCCGCGAACCCGCCACAATTTCGCCCCCGGCCGTGACGCCAATAGCATCCGGGCGTCACAGCAGCCGGCGGCCCGTCCAGTCGGGCCGCGCTCGGCATGTCGTTGCGGAGGGAAATGCCATGGCCGAAAGCGGGATCGAGCGAATGCAGGTCATCCGGTTGCGCGCGACGTCGGCGGCGCGCCAGGCGCAGCGCCGGCGCGCCGCGGTGCTGCGCTACCTTTTCGTCGCGGCGATTCTGTTCGGCAGCT
The DNA here is from genome assembly GCA_016869645.1 of Alphaproteobacteria bacterium. GTDB lineage: Bacteria > Pseudomonadota > Alphaproteobacteria > SHVW01 > SHVW01 > SHVW01. The sequence goes on along the minus strand of VGDO01000167.1, from coordinate 10,612 downwards.
GCGCAGTGCTGACGCTGAGCGGGCTGGGACTGATCTGGCAGCTCGACCACGCGGTACGCGGCATGGACGATCAGATGTTGGCGAAGAAGTCGTTGCCCTTGTCGTCGACCACGATGAACGCCGGGAAATCGACGACGTCGATTTTCCACACCGCCTCCATGCCGAGCTCCGGATACTCCAGCATCTCGACTTTCTTGATGCAGTCGAGCGCCAGCCTGGCGGCCGGGCCGCCGATCGACCCGAGATAAAATCCGCCGTGCTTCTTGCAGGCGTCGGTCACCTGCTTCGACCGGTTGCCCTTGGCGAGCGAGACGAAGCTGCCACCATTGGCCATGAACTGGTCGACATAGGAATCCATGCGCCCCGCCGTGGTCGGTCCGAACGAGCCTGAGGCGTAGCCCTTCGGCGTCTTGGCCGGGCCGGCGTAGTAGATCATGTGATCCTTGGCGTATTGCGGCAGGCCCTGGCCGGAGTCGATGCGCTCCTTGAGCTTGGCATGCGCGATGTCGCGCGCCACCACCATGGTCCCGGTCAGCGACAGCCGCGTCTTGATCGGAAATTGGCTGAGCGTCTTGCGGATCTCGGCCATCGGCCGGTTGAGATCGATCTTGACCACGTCGCCGCCGAGCTGTCCCGGATCGATGTCGGGAAGATATTGCGCCGGGTTGGTTTCGAGCTGCTCGAGGAAGACGCCCTTCTCGGTGATCTTGCCCATCGCCTGCCGGTCGGCGGCGCACGACACGCCGATGCCGATCGGGCAGGAGGCGCCGTGGCGCGGCAGCCGGATGACGCGTACGTCGTGGCAGAAATACTTGCCGCCGAACTGGGCGCCGATGCCCATCTTGCGCGTCAGCGCCAGCACTTCCTGCTCGAGCGCGAGATCGCGGAAGGCCTGGCCTTGCCTGTTGCCTTCGGTCGGCAAATTGTCGAGGTAACGCACGCTCGCGAGCTTGACCGTCTTGAGCGTGTACTCCGCGGACGTGCCGCCGATCACGATCGCGAGGTGGTAGGGCGGGCAGGCGGCCGTGCCGAGCGTGCGAATCTGGGTGTCGAGGAACTTCACCAGCGAGGCCGGGTTGAGCACGGCCTTGGTCTGCTGATAGAGGAATGTCTTGTTGGCCGATCCGCCGCCCTTGGCGATGAACAGCAGCTTGTAGCCGTCGCCCGGCACCGCATAGATCTCGATCTGCGCCGGCAGATTTGTGCCGGTGTTGACCTCGTTGTACATGTCGAGCGGCGCCACCTGGCTGTAGCGCAGATTGTCGGTCGTGTAGGTCTTGCGCACGCCCTCGGCGATGGCCGCCTCGTCGTCGAAGCCCGTCCAGACTTTCTGGCCCTTCTTGCCCATGACGATCGCCGTGCCGGTGTCCTGGCACATCGGCAGCACGCCGCCGGCCGCGATATTGGCGTTCTTCAGCATGTCGTAAGCGACGAAGCGATCGTTGCCCGAGGCTTCCGGGTCGTCGAGGATCTTACGCAGCTGCGCCAGATGGCCGGGCCGCAGCAGATGCGAGATGTCGTGGAACGCCTGCTGGGTGAGCTGGGTCAGCGCCTGGGGCTCCACCTTGAGAATGCGCTCGCCGCCGAACGACGCGGTCGAGACGTGATCCTTGGTCAAAAGCCGATAGGGCGTGATGTCTTCGCCGAGTGGCAGCATCTCGTGGTAAGCGGCGTCAGCCATGGCGTGGCTCCGGTCCTGGGTCGGTCGGGTTGTCCGGCACTGGCGCGATCGGGTGTCGCCGCACGCCCGGACTATTTCTTGCGGAAGGAGTTGAGCGTCACGACCTTGGCGGTGCCGGATTCGCCAGTAGCGCCTGCGGCCGGCGCGCCGTCGGATGCAGGCTGCGCCGCGCCTTCGGCGCCCGCCTTGGCGTCGCCGCTCTTGCTCTCGCCCGTCTTGGCCTCGGCCGTCTTGCTCTCGCCCGTCTTGCTCTCGCCCGTCTTGGTCTCGCCCGTCTTGGCTTCGCTCGCTTTCGTCTCGACCGGTCGCGCCATCGGCAGGCGTGCGGCCGCAGCCGGCTCGTTGGCCTGGAACTGCAAGCCGAACTTGACGGACGGATCTGCAAAGCCGGTCACCGCGTCAAACGGCACGGTCAGACGCTCGTGCACGTCGCTAAAGCTGAGCGTCACGGCGAACTTATCGGCATCGACCTCGAGGCCCCAGAACTGGTACTGCAGCACGATGGTCATCTCCTGCGGGAACTTGAGGCGCAGGTATTCGGGGATGGTGACCCCGGAATGGCCGGTTCGGAAGGTGATGTAGAAATGATGTGCGCCGGGCAGTCCGACCTTGGCGATCTGCGCGAGCGCTTCGCGCACGACGCCGCGCAGCGCGTTCTCGACCATCCGATCATATTTGAGGATTTCGCTCGCCATGGTGCCGGAAGGTGTCCCGCCTCTGCTGAAGTGGGGGGGCTTCTGTTGCCCGGTGCCCCCCCGAACCGCGCTTACCTAAAGTTAGGCAGCGAGGGCCATACGGTTGTCGTTGGCACTCTAGGATTGGCCCGATAACGGCGGAACCATGCCGGGCAAAAATCGTGCCTTTACCACGCGCGTCGATCCTATTTCGCCCCCGAGAGCCAACCGGTCGGATGCATGCTCCGAGTCGGTTGGAAATTGGTGGAGGCGCCGGGTACCGCCCCCGGGTCCGCAACGCTTATGCCACACGACGTTTATCGCCATAGTCGGTTGCCCGACGCCTGCAAATATAAGCACTTCCGCGGGGTTTTGAAAGCCCCGCCGATAGTATGGACCCGGCTTTGCGCGTGCCACCGATGGGCCTGTGGCGTGGCCTGGACGCGCTCGCTAAAGTGGCGCCCCTTTCGGGAGGAACAATGGCGCTCAGCCGCGAGCAACAGGACGAGATCGATCGGCAGCGTGCCCAGGTGCAGGCGACCCGGCGCATCACCGTGCCGGCGCTCGAGGAGATTCTCTTTCAGGCGCTCCCCGTGCTCGACCACGGTTTCGTGCGCGTCGTCGACTACATGGGCGACGACGGCGCCATCGTGCAGGCGGCGCGCGTCTCCTATGGCCGCGGCACGCGCAAGGTCCAGGAGGACCGCGGTCTGATCAACTACCTGATGCGACATCGCCACACGACGCCGTTCGAGATGTGCGAGATCAAGTACCACGTCAAGCTGCCGATTTTCGTCGCGCGCCAGTGGATCCGCCACCGCACCGCCAACGTCAACGAATACTCCGCGCGCTATTCGATCCTCGACCGCGAGTTCTACATGCCCGCACCCGAGCATCTGGCCGCGCAGTCGGCGAGCAACCGCCAGGGCAGGGGCGAGGTGCTGGCCGGCGACGAGGCGCGCCGCGTCCTCGATCTGCTGCGCGAGGACTCGATGCGCGCCTATGACCACTACATCGAAATGCTGAACGAGGACGATGCCGGTGCGGAGGGCGAGGATGCCGCGAAGCGCGACTCCGCCAAGAGAGACCCGGGCCGTCAGGGTTTGGCGCGCGAACTGGCGCGCATGAACCTGTCGCTCAATTTCTATACGCAGTGGTACTGGAAAATCGATCTCTACAATCTCATGCATTTTCTTGGGCTGCGCGCCGACGCCCATGCGCAATACGAGATCCGCGCCTACGCGGAGGTCATGCTCGGCACTCTCGATCGCTGGGTACCGCACGCCGCGTCAGCATTCCGGGAATACGCGCTCGGCGGCGTGCGCCTGTCGGCGACCGGTCTCGCGGTGGTCAGGCGCATGCTGGCGGGCGAGCCGGTCGATCAGGCGACGAGCGGCATGAGCGCCCGCGAATGGCGCGAGCTGATGGCGGCGCTGGGCCGCACCTGACGTCGACATCCCGAACAGACGCTGAGCCGAGCCGTGGCCGCCGACGAACCCACCAAGCGCCAGCTGACTGAACGCCTGGCGCGCTGCTACAGCGGCGCCGTACACGATGTGCTGCGTGCCATGGGTCACGAGCGCATCGTGCTGCCGCCCGACATCCGCCCGCTCGATCCGACGCGCAAGCTGGCGGGCGAGGCATGGACCGTGAGCGGCCACATCGATCGCACGCGCTCGGCCGACGAAACGCTGCTCGCCTGGGTCACGCTGCTGTCGAAGGCACCCGCGAACAAGGTCATCGTCTGCCAGCCCAACAACAGCATCGTGGCACTCATGGGCGAGCTGTCGGCCGAGACTCTCAAGCGCAAGGGCGTGCTGGGATATGTCGTCGACGGCGGCTGCCGCGACACGGATTTCATCCTCGAAATCGGCTTTCCCGTGTTCTGCCGTTTCCTGACGCCGGCCGACATCGTCGGCCGCTGGATTCCCGACAGCTTCGGCTATCCCATCACGATCGGCGAGGTGACGATCGCGACCGGCGACTACCTGCTGGGCGACCGCGACGGCGTTGTCGTCGTGCCCGGCGCGCGCGCCGCCGAGGTCGTCGCCATGGTGGAGGACACGGTCAAGACCGAGAACAAGGTGCGCACCGCCATCCTCGGCGGCATGGACCCGATCGAGGCCTACAGGACCTGGGGCAAGTTCTGAGCAGCTACTCCGCCGCCGCCGGCTGGTGGCCGATCCGGAAGTCGTTGCGGCCCGTGCGGTCGCGGCCCCGCAGCAGCCACAAGGGCCGGGACGCGAAGTCGACCGTGTAGCCGCTGGCGTCGCCCGGCTTGATCAGGTCGCGTTCGAAGACCGAGGTCGCGGGCATATAGCGGATCGCGACGCCGGCGCGCCGCTTGGGCGAGCGGTTCGGGTTCGACCCATGGATCATATGGACGTCGTGCAGCGACATCTGGCCCGGCTCGAGCTCGATGTCGATGGCTTCGGTCGGATCGAAGGCGAGTGCATCGATCCGCTGGTTGAGCACGAGGTCGCGGCGATCCTCGGTCATGTGCGGATGCAGACGGCGGGCGGCGTGCGAGCCGGGAATGACGCGCATGCAGCCGTTCTCCCGCGTCGATGGGTCGAGTGCCAGCCACACCGTGCACGTCGCGAGCGGCCGGATCGGCCAATAGTGGCCGTCCTGGTGCCACGGCACTTCGAGCCCGTCGCCACCCGGCTTGCAGAAGATCTGGCAGCCCCAGAGGATGATGTCGGAACCGATCGCGTCGGCGACGAGGTCGACGATATCCGGCGTCATCGCCAGGTCGAGGAAATCGCGACTCCCCTGGACTCCCTCGCGATTGCGCCCCTCGATGTGGACGCTGACCAGTCGTTCGGGCCGGATGCCCGGGTTGTCGGCAATCAGCCGGTCGAGCGTGGCGCGCAACCGCTCGAGGCGGTCGGCGGGCAAGCGATAGGCCGGGATGACGAAGCCGTCGCGATCGTATTGCCCGCGCTCCTCCGCGCTCAAGGCGGCCATCGGGGCTTAACGATAGCCCCGCCGTCGGCGCTCGGGACCGGCGTAGTCCGGACGGTCGCGTCGCCGGCGATCGGGTCCGACATAGGCGTCGGTCCGGATGAACTCGCGCGGGTTCTCGAGCACGGCGCGGATGCGGTCGCCCATCGCCTTGACCGAGAACGGCTTGATCAGGATCTCGTTGATGCCGGCGTCGAGCGCGTCCTTGACCTCCTGCACGCTCGGCTTGGCCATCATGAGAATGAGGGGCACGAACGGATTGGAGCTCTCGGGCGCGGTACGCACCCAGCGCGCGAAGATCACGCCCTCGCTCTCGTCGGTGGTGAAGTCGCACAACACCACGTCGGCGTTGAAGCGACCGAGATGCGAGATCGCTTCCTTGCGCGTGCTGGCTTCGCGCAGATTCCCTACGCCCAGCGAATGAAGCGCGCGCACGATCAGTGCGCGCTCGGCCTTGTTGTCGTCCACGACGAGGACGGCCGTTTGCGATAGTTCAGCGGCAGCCATGATATTCGACCCGTGGATGCAGAAAATTTTGCGCGAGTTTAGCCAAACCGAATGCGGGCGTCACCCTTCCCTTTGGCTTGTACTTCTATTGCACGACGATGCGCGGAGGTTGCCGTTGCGGCTGAGCGAGATTGGCGGAAACCTTTGCCCACACACGATCGGCGATCGCGCGATACGCGCGTGCGTGCTCGCAATCGGGCTGCGAGACGACGATCGGCCGGCCGCCGTCCGACGTTTCGCGAATCGCGATGTCGAGAGGTATCTCGCCGAGAAACTCCATGCCCAGCTTGTCGGCCTCGCGTCGCGCGCCGCCGTGGCTGAAGATCTCGGAGCGATGTCCGCAGTTCGGGCAGCTGAAATAGCTCATATTCTCGACGATGCCGAGCACCGGCACGTCGACCTTGCGGAACATGTTGAGGCCTTTGCGCGCATCGAGCAGTGCGATGTCCTGCGGCGTCGACACGATGACGGCACCGGCGAGCGGCACGCGTTGCGCCATGGTGAGCTGGGCATCGCCTGTCCCGGGCGGCATGTCGACCACCATGATGTCAAGCTCGCCCCAATCGACGTCGCGCAGCATCTGCTCGAGCGCGCTCATCACCATCGGGCCGCGCCAGATCATCGGCGTATCCTCGGGCACAAGGAAGCCCATCGACATGCATTTCACGCCATAGTTCTCGAGCGGCTGCAGCACGCGGCCGTCGCGGCTGGTCGGGCGGCCGGAGATCGCCATCATGCGCGGCATGGAGGGCCCGTAGATGTCGGCGTCGAGCAATCCGACGCGCAGGCCGGACGCAGCCAGTCCCATGGCGAGATTGACGGCCGTCGTCGACTTGCCGACACCGCCCTTGCCCGAGGCGACTGCGACGATTGCGCGCACGCCAGGAACGAGCGGCTTCTGTTCGCCGCCGGCACGCGCGCCGGCGGCATGGCCATGGCCATGTGCTGCAGCGGCGCCCTGCGCTGGACTTGGGCCGGATTGCTGGCCATGCGGGCCTGGGCCACGGTGTGCGGTTAGTACAGCGGTAACGCTGAGGACCCCTGGCAGCTGCTCGACCGCCTTCTCGGCGGCTTTGCGCAGCGGTTCCAGGGCCGGGCCCCGCTTGGGATCGACCTCGATCGAGAAGCCGACATGGCCATCGCGAACGACAAGGCCGGTCACCATGCCCAGGCTGACGATATCGGCCTTGCGGTCAGGATCGGCCACGTCCTTCAGCGCGGCCAAGACGTCCTGTTCGCTGACTTTGGCCATGCTTGAAAACTCCGGTAATCTGCCAATATGCCTGAGGTGCGGCAGGGGTTCGGCCAGGTGCAATGGACGTTGCGACGCGGGTTGGGCTGGCCTATAAGGCCCGCGTTCTTGCCGTTCTGGGTCGATGAGCAGGCAATGATAGTGATATAGGACGGCGGTGAGTTCAGATCAAAGCCGTAATTCTGCACGTTCCCCGGTGCAAGCGAGCGGGGGGCTATCGAGCCAGGGGCAGTCGAACTAGGGGAGGGGAAGACCACAGCGATGCCATGGACCAATCAAGGTGGCGGTGGCGGCGGAGGACCTTGGGGCGGCGGCGGCGGTAGTGGCGGCGGCGGCCCTGGACCCTGGGGGCGCGGCCCCGGGGGCTCGCAGCCTCCCGATCTCGAGGAGCTTCTGCGCCGCGGCCAGGATCGACTGAAGTCGGTCGTGCCGGGCAATTTCGGCGGACGGGGCATCGTGCTGGTGGCGCTCGTCGGCGTCGCCATCTGGTTCGCCAGCGGCTTCTATCGCGTGCAGCCCGACGAGGTCGGGCTCGTCCTGCGGTTCGGCGAGTATGTCCGCCGCGCCGAGCCGGGCCTGAACTACCACCTGCCGGCGCCCATCGAATCGGTGATCAAGCCGGCGGTGACGCGTGTCAATCGTACCGAAATCGGTTTCCGCACCGCTGAGACGCCGCGCCAGGCGAGCCGGCGCGAGATCAACGAAGAGAGCCTGATGCTGACCGGCGACGAGAACATCGTCGACATCCGGTTCGTCGTGTTCTGGGTCATCAAGAACGCCGGCGATTTCATCTTCAAGGTGCGCAACCAGGAGCCGACCATCAAGGTGATCGGCGAGAGTGTCATTCGCGACATCATCGGGCGCACGCCAATCCAGCGCGCCTTCACCGACGGCCGCGGAGAGATCGAGGCGAAGACGCGCGAGTTCATGCAGCAGCTTTCCGACGAATACGGGCTGGGCGTGGAGATCACCGAAGTGCGCCTGCAGGAGGTCGATCCGCCGAGTCAGGTGATCGACGCCTTCAATGACGTTCAGCGCGCCAAGACCGACAAGGAGCGGCTGAAAAACGAGGCCGAAGCCTATCGCAACGATGTCGTGCCGCGCGCGCGCGGCGAGGCGGAAAAGGTCCTTGCCGAAGCGCGTGCCTACAAGGAAGAGGTGGTCAATCGCGCCGAGGGCGATGCCAAGCGCTTCATGTCGGTCTATGAGGCCTATAAGCTCGCCAAGGATGTGACGACGCAGCGCATCTACCTCGAGACGCTCGAACAGGTGATGCGCTCGGCCAACAAGATCATCATCGACAAGTCGTCCGACGGATCTGGCCCAGGCGTGGTGCCCTATCTGCCGCTGCCCGAGGTCCAGAAGCGTGTCAAGCCCGAGGAGCGCAAGCCATGAACCGCACCCTACTGGCGGCCGTCATCGCCCTCGTCGTGATCGCCGTGGTCGGCTTCTCCTCGCTCTTCCAGGTTGATCAGAGGCAACAGGCGCTGGTCGTCCAATTCGGCAACCCGATCCGGGCGGTGCCAGAAGCGGGCCTGCACTTCAAGCTGCCATTCATTCAGGACGTGCTCTACTTCGAGCGCCGCGTCCTCGACCTCGATCCGCCCAAGCAGCAGGTCATCCTGGCCGACCAGAAGCGCCTCGACGTCGACGCCTACGCCCGCTACCGCATCGTCAACCCGCTGCTGTTCTACCAGTCGGTGGTCAACGAGAACGGCGCGCGCGCGCGACTCAACCAGATCATCCTGGGTGCGGCGCGCGGCGTGCTCGGCAATGTGAGCCTGGAGCGCGTGCTGTCGGACAAGCGCGCCGACATCGTCCAGGCGATCAAGGTCGAGGTCAACACGGCCGTTCGCGCGCTCGGCATCGAGATTGTCGATGTGCGCCTGCGCCGCGCCGACTATCCGGCGGAAACCAGCCAGGCGATCTTCAACCGGATGAAATCGGAGCGCGAGCGCGAAGCCAAGGAGTTCCGCGCCGAAGGAGGCGAGATCGCCGCCCAAATCCGCGCCGACGCCGATCGCCAGAAGGTGGTCATCGTGGCCGATGCGCAGCGCCGTGGCCAGGTGCTGCGCGGCGAGGGCGACGCGACGGCGGTCAAGCTCTACGCCGACGCCTTCGGCCAGGATCCCGATTTCTTCGCGTTCTACCGGACCATGGAGGCCTATCGGGTCGCCCTCGGCAACGGCGATGCCACCATGGTGCTTTCGCCGGACAGCGACTTCTTCCGCTACTTCGGCGATATGACGGGTGCGCGCGGGCGCAATCCGAAATAGGGGGCACCGGCCGGTTGCTGCGCCAGATCGCGAGCTGGATCGCGGTGGTCCTGGTCCTGGAAGGCGCGCTCTATGCCCTCTTCCCCCGGGCGATGAAGCGCATGATGGCGTCGATCATGGAGCAGCCGCCGGAGGTTCTGCGACTGAGCGGGCTGATCGCCGCGCTGGTCGGCGTGGGAATCGCCTGGCTGGTCCGCGCCTGAGCAGTCCCGCGCAAGCGCGTCCCGCGGTTTGCGGGCGGCTTGAAACTGCGGGAAAAAACCACATTTCGTCCACAATCCGTGCTTAACTATTGTCACAGCGGTGGCATGGCTGGGAGTTGCGGATTGGGCGCGACGGATGGCAGCCCGGAGCTTCCGTCAGGCCGGCCGGCGGTCGCGGGCACGGGCGAGTTCCACTGGCGGACTCAATGACAGTGAAAGGCTGGAGGCACGAGGAAATGCATCAAGTCCATGTGACCGGCGCGCCGTCGATCGGCCGCGCCCTGAGGTGGGCCGCGACCGCGGCGACCTTGGCCCTAATCCTGGCTCAGCCGGTTGCCGAGGCGCAGGCGGCGCGCGCCGCGCCCGAAAGCTTTGCCGACCTCGCGGAGAAGCTGCTTCCCGCCGTGGTCAACATCTCGACGACACAAACGGTCCGCAGCGCCGGCGAGCGCAGCCAGGGCGAACGAGGCCAGGGCCAGCAGGGCCAGCCGAACGAGCGCCGCCGCGGGCCGGAAATTCCGCAGTTCCCGCCGGGCTCGCCCTTCGAGGAGTTCTTCAAGGACTTTTTCGACCGCCAGCAGCGCGACAACCCGCAGCAGCCGCGGCGCGCCACGTCGCTCGGCTCCGGCTTCATCATCGATCCGGCGGGCTTCATCGTCACCAACAACCACGTCGTGGCTGAAGCGGACGAGGTCACCGTCCGCATGCATGACGACATCGATTTCAAGGCGCAGGTGCTGGGCCGTGACGCCAAGACCGACTTGGCGCTGCTCAAGATCGATCCGGGCAATCGCAAGCTGACGGCAGTGACCTGGGGCGATTCGAACCGGGCGCGCGTCGGCGACTGGGTGGTCGCGATCGGCAACCCATTCGGCCTCGGCGGCACGGTGACCGCCGGCATCGTCTCGGCGCGCGCGCGGGATATTCAGGCCGGTCCCTATGACGACTTCCTGCAGACCGACGCCTCGATCAACCAGGGCAATTCGGGCGGCCCGCTGTTCAACATCGAGGGGCAAGTCATCGGCATCAACACCGTGATCTACAGCCGGACC
>VGDO01000166.1 GCA_016869645.1 Alphaproteobacteria bacterium | reverse complement strand
CGACATGGCGAACCTCCTGGGTTCGCCCCATTGATTCAGACTTTCGCCTTCTTGGGAATCCCCCGCGTGACGCTCAGCGAGTCGCGATCATTGCCGGTTGGTATAAGTTGGACTATCTCTTCGAACCATCATGACGGTTAGAAATCAGAGGAGGTCACCATGCTCAATCACGTCTCCATCGGCGTGCGCGACATCGCGCGGACGAAGCGGTTCTACGACGCGGTGCTGACTCCGCTCGGTTACAAATGCCTGAGCGAAGGCGACACCTCGCTCGGCTACGGCCGCGACGCGGTCGCGCTCTGGATCGGCACGGCGGATCACCCGGTTCCGTCCGATGAGAAGTCGGGTCTGCACTTCTGTTTCGACGCGCCGACGCGCAACAGCGTTGACGCTTTCCATGCCGCGGCGCTGCGTACGGGCGGACGCGACAATGGCAGGCCCGGCCTGCGCGGCGACTACGGCCCAAACTATTACGCCGCCTTCGCAGTCGATCCGGATGGTTATCGGATCGAAGCCTATTGCGGCGTGGCAGTGAGCTGAGGCAAAAGAGCGCTCGCGGCGGAACCAACGGTTCCGCCGCCGACTGCCGCCTGGCGCTGCGTGCGCCTTTCGACATCCGGACGGTCAGCGCCCACTCAGCATGTCCGAGCAATTGCCTTTCACGTGGCGTGGTTTTCTCGACGGTGTGCGTAGGTCGATGCCGATTGCCTTCGGCGGCTTCGGCTACGGCATCGCCTTCGGCGTGCTCGCGGCCGACATCGGGCTGAGCTGGCTCGAAGCCGTGCTGATGAGCGCGCTGATATTCGCCGGCGCGTCGCAGCTCGTGGCGCTGCAGATGTGGACAAACCCCCCGGCCGCTATCGCGCTGGCGCTGGCCACCGCTGTGGTGAATGCGCGCCATCTTCTCTATGGTGCAGCGATTCATCCCTGGTTCCGGCGGCTTCGTTGGTTCCAGTCCTATCCCTCGCTCTTCTTCATGGCCGACGGCACCTGGGCGCTGACCCTGGAAGCCCTGCGCAACAATCGCGGCAATGGTGCTTTTCTGCTCGGTGCCGGACTGTTGACCTACATTGAGTGGGTGGTATCGACCGGCGTGGGCCACGCTCTGGGCAAGGCAGTCGGCGCGCCCCAGGCCCTCGGCCTCGATTTCATGCTCGCGGCCTTCATGTCGGCGCTGATGGTCGCTCTGTGGCGCGGGCGCGCCGATGTGGCGCCGGCCGCCGCTGCCATCATCGTCGCCTACATCACGCACAGCTTCGCCGGCGCGCAGTGGCACATCATCGCCGGCGGGGTCGCCGGCGCCCTGGTCGGAGCTTGGCGCCATGTCGATTGATCCGACGGTTCTCGCCGCGCTCGCGGCGATGGGCATCGTCACCTATCTGACCCGTGCGGGCGGCTTCTGGCTGATGGGGTTCATAGCGCTGACGCCGCGAATCGAGGCGGGGTTGCGTACCATACCGAGCTCGGTCATGGTCGCCCTGATGACCCCTCTGGTGCTGAACGCGGGGCCGGCCGAGGCAGTCGGCTACACGGCCGTGCTGATCGTCATGCTCACGGCGAAAAGCGACGTATTTGCCGCCATGGCCGGTGTCGCCGGAGTGGCGCTGACGCGTGCTCTCATGTCCGGGACCTTGTCATGACCGAAATCGTCTGCCGACCGCTCACCGCCAAGCGATGGCCGGACCTCGAGAAGCTGTTCGGCGCCAACGGCGCCTGCTCCGGTTGCTGGTGCATTTGGTTTCGGCTGAGCCAGCGCGAATTCGACGCCCGCAAATACGAGCCAAATCGCCACGCATTCCGCGAGCTGTGCATGGCCGGCCGGCCGCTCGGCGTGATCGCCTATGAGGGGCGCAAGCCGGTCGGATGGTGCGCGGTCGCGCCGCGTTGCGACTATCCGCGGCTCGCCGGCTCGCGCCTGTTCAAGCCGATCGACGACCGGCCAGCTTGGTCGGTCACCTGCTTCTTCGTCGCGCGTGATGCGCGCCGGGGCGGCATCACGGCCGCGCTGCTCGAGGGCGCGGTCGACTATGCGCGTCGCAAGGGCGCGCGCGTCATCGAGGGCTATCCCATCGATCCGGGCAAGAAGAAGGATGTCATGTCGATGGCCGCCTTCCACGGATTGGTCAGCGTGTTCGAAGAGGGCGGCTTCGCCACCGTCGCCAAGCCGTCGGCCGGGCGCCGCTATGTGCGCCTGGAGCTCAACTGACGCCTCACGGCCGATCCTTCGACAGGTCGAGCTTCATGCCGACATGGCTGGCGACGAAGCCGAGCCGCTCATAGAAGCGATGGGCGTCGGGCCGCGCGCGGTCGGTCGTGAGCTGCACCAAACCGCAGCCCATCTCGCGGGCCCGGGAGATCGCGAATCGGAACAGGGCCTCGCCAAGGCCGCGATCACGGTGGCTGCGCGCGACGCGCACGCCTTCGATCTGCGCGCGAATCATGCCGAGCCGCGAGAGACCGGGAATCAAGGTGAGCTGCAGGCAGCCGACGACCACGCCGGCCTCGACCGCGACAATGATGTCGTTGCCGCCTTGCCGGCGCATCGCGGCGAAGGCGTCCGTGTAGGCCTGGGGCAGGGGCTCGGCGTAGCTTTCGCGCGTCGCGCCGAGCTCGTCGTCGGCGAGCATGCGCACGATGGTCGGCAGGTCTGCCTTCGTCGCCGACCTGAATTCCATCGCGCCTGGTCTCCTGAGCCGGGGCGACCCGAATCAGGACATGATCACCTTTTCCATGGTCGCACCGTCGAGCTTGGCGCCGTCGAGGCGTGCCTTGGTCATATTGGCGCCCGTCAGGTTGGCGCCAGTGAGATCGGCCTCGGTCAGATTGGCATGCCGCAGATCCGCGCCCGTCAGGTCGGCGTTGATCAGCTTGGCGCGCGACAGGTTGGCCGGCCACAGGCGTCCGGTCGCCTTGCCGGAGCTGTCCTTGAGGTCGACCGGTCCGAGGATGGCGCCGCGCAGATTGGCGTTGGTCATGTCGGCCTCGGTCAGGTTGACGCCGTCGAGCATTGCGAGGCTCAGATTGCTGTCCGTCAGGTCGGCATGCCCCATGTCCGACATGACGAATAGCGACTGCGCCATGTTGGCGCCCTTGAGCGTCGCCCCGTTCAGATTGGCGCCGCTCAGGTTGACCGAGGACAGATCGACGTAGGTCATGTCGGCATTGGACAGCTGCGCGCGCTGACCGACGCGGCCGTCCTCGCGGATCCAGACATAGTGGCTCTTCAGGATCTCGCGGATGTCCTGGGGCAGCGTGTCTTCGCCGCGCACCAGGTTGGCTCCGGTCATGTCGGCTGCCGACAGGTCGCAGCCTTCGAGATTGGCGCCGTCGAGGTTGGCGTGGCGGAAGTCGGTATTCTTGACCACCGCGTTCGACAGATCCGCGCCCGTGAGATTTGCGTTGTGCAGATTGGCGTCGGTCAGGTTGCAGCCGGCCAGTTTGGCGTTGGTCAGGTTGGCGTTCTTGAGCGCCTCCGCCATCAAATTGGCCCCGGAGAGCTGCGCGCCTTCCAGGTTTGAATTGTTCAGCGTCGCGCGCGCGAGATCGGCGCCATTGGTGTTGGCGGTGCGCGCCGCCGGCTTCCTGGCGCCTGGCTTGCCCGGCGGGGATTTGTCGCGCGTCTTGGCGTCCGGCTCGTCGCCGGACAGCAGCACGCCGCCGCGGAAATCGGCGCCCTTGAGATTGGCCCCATCGAACCGGACGTTGCGCAGGCTGGCGCCGCGCATATCGGCCTCGCCGAGGTCGGCACTGGTCAGGTCAGCCCCGTCGAGCACCGCGCAGAACAGGTCTGCGGCCCGCAGATTGGAGTGCGACATGTCGCACCGGCTCAAATCGGCGCCGGAGAACTTGGCCTGCTGCAGATTGGCCCGGTCGAAGCTGAAGCCCATCAAGCTCATCTGCGCAAAATTGGCACGAACGCCGCCCTGCTGCTTCTTCAGCCAGCGCTCATGTCGGCCAAGGATTTCAATGATTTCCTGCGGTGTCATTACCCCCCCAACCCGGGCAAGATATTACGCATACACAGAGTCTGAAACAAGCAATCCCACCGGAACACAGACTGTTCGCGATCGCCCCATCATTTTTTAGCGGCAAAGATGCGCCGCCCCGGTTCCGAGCCTGCGCCGGACGTACGAATGGGCGTAGTCTCGGCGACACTGGCAAATTGTCAAGCAAACGCGCCCCCGATTCTCCCAACGGAGTGCGCAGCCGAGAGAATGTCCGGCATTTGATCCTCATCGGCGATAACGCGCTGCATTCGACAACACGCGGCGCATCGCCGGGACTGTCGGCCTTCGCCTCGTCGCGCGCGAATTCGGTCAGGATGGACTTATCCGTGTTCGTGGGTCGGCCTCGTTGTTCGTGCCGTGGATGGTCGGCACGAGTTCACGCTCGGCTCCGAGCAGAGGTGCCGTGCCGACGTGTCGGTGTCCCGACATTGCGGACGCTTCCGTTTGGCGCCCGGGTCGACGGACCGAAAGTCCTTTCGTCTCGGCCCTCTTGCGCAGGGATATATATGCGAATGCAATTCATTCGCATATGCAAATTCGGGCAAATGCTTTGAAACCTTCGGGCTTTGCCGTTTCGCCACCATGCTATGATCCAGCATTACCGCGATCAGGATGGGCGCATGACCACGATGCTGATGAGCCACAAGGCCTGCTTCGATCATGATCCCGGCCGCATGCATCCCGAGCACCCGTCCCGGCTCAAGGCCGTGCTGACGGCACTCGAAGCGCCCGAGTTCAGCGGCCTGGTCCGGCGCGAAGCGCCGCGCGCGGAAATCGCCCAGATCGGCCGCGTGCATCCGGTGAATTTCGTGCGGGCAGCGCTCGATGCGATGCCGACGGAAGGCCGCATTGGCTTCGACGCCGACACGGTCGTATCGCCGGGTTCGGGGGAGGCGGTGCTGCGCGCAGCGGGTGCGGTGTGTGCGGCGGTCGACGCCGTCGTGGCCGGCGAAGTCGACAACGCCTTTTGCGCGGTGCGTCCGCCCGGCCACCATGCCGAGCCCATGCGTGCCATGGGGTTTTGCGTGTTCAACAACGTGGCGGTCGGCGCGTTGCATGCGCGCGAGGTGCACGGTGCGCGCCGTGTCGCGGTGATGGATTTCGACGTGCATCACGGCAACGGCACTCAGGCGATGTTCGAACGCGACGGCGAGCTGTTCTATGCCTCGACTCATCAATGGCCGCTCTACCCGGGCACCGGCGCGCGCTCGGAGCGCGGTGTCGGCAACATCGTGAATGCGCCGCTGTCGCCGATGTCGGGCTCGGCAGAGTTCCGAGCCGCGATGACGGAGATCGTGCTGCCCGCGATCGCCGCGTTCAAACCGGACTTCCTGCTGATCTCGGCAGGATTCGACGCTCATGCCGACGATCCGCTGGCCTCGCTCCGTCTCGCGGATGACGACTATTCCTGGGCAACCACGGAACTCGCGAAGATCGCCACGACGAGCTGCAAGGGCCGGCTCGTGTCGACACTCGAGGGCGGCTACGATCTCGACGCGCTGGGTCGTTCGGCAGCCGCCCATGTGCGCGCATTGATGGCGGCATGAACACGCGGATCGCGGTGCCGGCGCTGATCGCCGGCCTCGGGCTGGCGCTGCCGGCGCAGTCGCAGTCGCTGAACTCGAAAACGCCGCGCGACTATCCCTCCTGCGTCCACGCCTTGCTGTTCAGCCTGACCAGGGAAGCGCGCTTGGACTACGACGCGATCTGCCGCGAGCAGTTCCCCTCGACGGCGCCGCCGAAGCTCGAACCGGATCCCGAGCCCGAACCCGATCCGGAACCGGAGAAGCCTGCCGAGGCAACGCAGCCGCTCGAGCAGCAGCAGGCCAAGCCCGAGACGCCGCCGCCACCGACCAAGAAGGGCACGGCCGAAGCGCCGATCGATCTGGAGCCTGCGGTGCTGCGCCGGATCGAGAAGGATATCGCGTGTTCGGAAAGGGCCTGCGTCGGGCCGGTCGTCAACGGCAGCGGCGCGTTCACGGTCACGCAGCTTACCTTTGCGTTGGTCGCCGTGACCCCGGAGAATTCGACAGCGGTCTTTGCCGGGCGCTTCCAGCCGCCATCCGGGACCAAGACCTACGCCCACGACGTCAAACTGGCATCCTTCGAGCGCAAGCTCGTGCGCTTCCAGGCCGAGCTGCCGGCCGCGCCCTTCTACGCAGTCGTCATCGTCGGCGGCAAAGGCTACGAGAATTAGGGGGCCGAGTTTCGCTCGGTGACCGACCATAGCAACCAATTGCTGTGCGGATTGCTCGATCGGCTCGAGCCCGGTTGGCTGCCTCAGGAAATATTTCACGCGATTGCTCGTCTGGTCGTCACGCCGACCTACGTCGTCATTCCCCAGTTTCGCCGCGACGATCGGGTATTCGTTCACCTCTGCACCCGCGCTAGCAATGATCCGTACTACGCGTCGCTCCTGAATCCCATCGGCACGGTCCTTCGCTCGACCGACAAGAGCCTGTCGGCGGTCTACCAGCGTCTGCTCGCCGCAGAGTTGCCAGGCGCGGCGGTTCGACGTGGCCCGCGCTTCGTCGATGTCGCATTCGACATGATCGCGCGCGGACGGGAGATTTCACTGATCCATTGGGTCGAGCTCGCAGAAGGCGCGCCATCGCATCTTCTCTTCGATGTAGCGGTTCTTCCGGCCAACGTCGTGCCGACCGACTATCGACGAATCGAAGTGGCCGCCGCGCACTTTCGCGCGACTGTGGCTGCGGAGGAGGACCGGCGATGATCGGCCGCGGCGGATCGCGGCGCGCGCACGAGCCGCCGCTTCCGGCGGCACCATCGCGTCATTGGTCGGATAATTGAAAAGTCAGGCCGGCTCGGCCGCCTCGATCGCCTCGGCGAGGGTGCGCCGGCACCATTCGAGCCGCGCCTCGGCCTGCGCGATCTCGAGATCAAGCCACGGCCGCAGCATGCCGTCCTCGGCAAGCCGATCGCTGCGCAGGCTGGTCAAGCGGGCGATCTCGCCACGGAACACGTCTTCGATCATGTCCGCTTGCGCCAACCGCTCGTCGCGCGACAGCAGGTGAAAGAAACGCAGCTTGAGCGCCATGACCAGCTTGTTCATGTCGTTGACCTGCGGACGCAGGCCAGCGGTCAGAAGCTGATGCAACGTCGCCTTGCCCTGCGCGGTCAGGCGCAGCAGCGGGTTGTCGCAGGCCGGCGCACCGGTCACGGGCTCGGTCAGCCCCTCGAAGCGCAGCAACTCGATCGAGCTGCCCAGCAGGTCGAGAGAGGGGCCGACCAGATGGCCGATGAAGTGGCGCACCTCGGCCGCAATCTCGGCATAGTGCCGGGGGCCGCGCGCCATGCTGCCCAGCGCAGCCAGCCGGATTGCCTCGCTCGGGATCAGTGAATTATCACGGTACATGGTTCTCAGCCTAGCTCAGTTGAGAATCATTCGCAACGGGAAATGTCGTCGTGTCAGATCGGAACATCGGCTAGCGCGCGAGCCAATTGGCGAACTGGATGGCGAGCTCGTCCTGGCGCGCCGCCCAGAAGCGCGCATCGGTCTGCAGGCCGTGCGCGAAGTTCTCGGGCGCGTTGGGCAGCAGGGGCAGGACGCGAGGGTCGACCAGCGCGATCGCCTCGACATGCGCCGGGCCGTAGGCGACGTGCTGCGACTGCTTGGCCATCACGGTCGGATCACTGGCGAATCTCAGGAACTCGTAGGCAAGGTCGAGCCGGCGCGCGCCCTTGGGTATGGCCCACAAATCCATGTCCCACACCTGGCCGTGCCACATGATCTTGAACGGCCGCTTCTCGTGCCCGATGGCATAGGCAATCCGGCCATTGAGCACGGTGGTCATGACGACCTCGCCGTCGGCGAGCAGCTTGGTCGGGCGGTTGCCGCTGTCCCACCACGCCTTGATGAAGGGCTTGATGGTCGAAAGCTTGCGGAAAGCGCGCTCGACGCCTTCGGGGACAGAGAGAGTCCGGTAGACGTCGCCGGGCGGCACGCCATCGGCCATCAATGCCATTTCCAGGTTCACGCGCGGCCGCTTGCCGAGCGCGCGCGCGCCGGGAAACCGCACCACATCGAAGAAATCGGCGATCGACTGCGGCTGCGGGCCGGAAGCGGGGAACCGTCGTTCGTCGAAGGCGACGACGGTCGACCAGATGACCGAGCCCACCGCGCAGTCGAGCGCCCCGCCGGGCACGAAGCCGGCGCGATCCCCGATGCGGGAATAGTCGAGCTTCTCCCACAGCCCCTGGTCGCAGCCCCTGACGGCCAGGGACATCGTCGTGTCGACGATGTCCCATGAGACTCGCCCAGACTCGACCATGGCCTTGATCTTGGGCAGTTCGCCATCGTATTCGGCCTCGCGCACGACGATGCCCGTCTTGGCCGTGAATGGCTTGAAATAGACTTCGCGCTGGCTTGCCATATAGGCGCCGCCCCATGAGGTCACGGCGAGCACGCGATCCTGCGCCAGGACCGGTCCTCCGATCGCCAGCACGAGGGCGGCGGCAACCAGACCACTCGCAGAATTGGTCTCGGTCATTGTCGCGGCCGTATCCAGTCGCTGCCGGCCATGCCGTCGAGCCATGGTCGGCCCGGCCGCTCAGGCGGCGCGGCGCAGATCGAGATGCCGCCAGACGGCGCCAAATGCGCCGACCAGGCGCTCGACGGCCGCATCGTCATGGAGCGGCGTCGGCGTCAGGCGCAGCCGCTCCGTGCCGCGCGGCACGGTCGGGTGGTTGATCGGCTGCACGTAGATCGCGTAATCGTCGAGCAGGGCCTGGCTCGCGCGGCGGCACAGGCGCGCGTCGCCGACGAGCACGGGCACGATATGGCTGTCCGACGGCATCACCGGCAGGCCTGCCGCGAACAGACGACGTTTGACGAGCTCGGCTCGTTCCTGATGGTGCCGACGCTCGGTCTGGCTTTGCTTGAGATGGCGGATGCTGGCGCAGGCGCCGGCCGCCAGCACGGGCGGCAAGGCCGTGGTGAAGATGAAACCCGGTGCGAAGCTGCGCACGGCGTCGACGATCGGCGCCGCGGCGGCAATGTAGCCGCCCATGACGCCGAACGCCTTGCCGAGCGTTCCCTGGATCACATCGAGGCGATCCATCACTCCGTCGCGTTCGGCGACACCGGCGCCCCGCTGGCCGTACATGCCGACGGCATGCACCTCGTCGAGATAGGTCATCGCACCATGGCGGCGCGCGACCGCGGCCAGATCGCCGATCGGCGCGATATCGCCATCCATCGAATAGACGGACTCGAAGGCGACGATCTTGGGGCGCGCCGCCTCGCAAGCGGCAAGCTGACGCTCCAGGTCGTCGACGTCGTTGTGCCGGAAGATGCGTCTCTCGGCCCCGCTGTGACGCATGCCCGCGATCATCGAGGCGTGGTTGAGCGCATCGGAGAATATCACCGTGCCGGGCAGCAACCGCGCCAGCGTGCTGAGACTCGCTTCGTTGGCGACGTAGCCCGAGGAAAACACGAGGGCGGATTGCTTGCCGTGCAGATCGGCCAGTTCGGCCTCGAGCTCGACATGGGCGTGGGTCGTTCCGGAGATGTTGCGCGTGCCGCCGGCGCCGGCGCCATACCGGCTGAGCGCCTCGGTCATGGCCGCGATCACGACAGGATGCTGTCCCATGCCGAGATAGTCGTTGCTGCACCAGACGTCGACCTCGGCCGCGTCCTTGTTTGCCACCGACGGCGGCGGATCGCCTGGCAAGCGCTGCTGCGGACCGCGATAGCGCGCACGCGGGAACCGGCCGCGCCGGCGCTCGAGATCCGCGAAGATCCGGTAATTGCCCTCGGACTTGAGCGCGTTCAGGCGCTCGCTGAAGGCACGTTCATAGTCCATCGACCGCCAATCCCCCGTGGCGCATGGTCCCCTTGCGGGAGGCCATCGCCGGCCAATTCGTCATGCGGCCTGCGCATGAACGGAGAACAGCGGCGGCGGCCGGACTATTCCGGCCCCCCGCTGCATGGGCACTTGCTTCAGTCGGCGACCGAAGCAAGGCCCTCGTCATTGACCCAGCGCAGCGTGTCGTCGAGCGCGCGGCTCACCTTGCTGCACAGCTCGTCGACCTCGGCCTCGGTGATGATCAGCGGCGGCGTGATCGCCAGCGTGTCGATCATGCCGCGCGCGATCAGGCCGTGCTCCTGGGCGCGCCGCGACAGGTAGGCGCCGACGAGCTGCTTGGGATCGAACGCATCCTTGGTCGCCTTGCTCCTGACGAGCTCGATGCCCGCAACCATGCCGACGCCGCGCACTTCGCCGACGAGCGGATGCTCGGCGAACTTGCGCAGCCCGGCCTGCAGGCGCGGGCCGACCCGCTTGACGTGACCGATGATGTCGCGTTCCTCGTAGATCTTCAGCGTCTCGAGCGCGACCGCCGAGCTCACGGGATGGCCGCCATAGGTGTAGCCGTGCCCGAAGGTGCCGATCTTCGCGCTGTTCTCGGCGATGCCCTGGTAGACCTTGTCGTTGATCATCACGCCGGCGATCGGCAGGTAGGCCGCCGACAGCGCCTTGGCCATGGAGATGATGTCGGGCTTGAGGTTGAAAGTCTGACAGCCCCACATGTTGCCGGTGCGCCCGAAGCCGCAGATCACCTCGTCGGCGACGAACAGCACGTCGTGCTTCTTCAGCACGGCCTGGATCTTGTCGAAGTAGGTGCGCGGCGGAACGATGACGCCGCCGGCTCCCATCACCGGCTCGGCGATGAAGGCGGCCACCGTGTCCGGGCCTTCGCGCTGGATCATCTGGTCGAGGCTCTCGGCCAGACGCGTCGCGAAGTCCTCCTCGCTCTCGCCGGCATTGGCGAAGCGATAGTGATGCGGGCAATCCGTGTGCAGGATGCCGGCGATCGGCAGATCGAAATCGCGATGATTGTTGGGCAGGCCGGTCAAGCTCGCCGAGGCGACCGTCACACCGTGATAGGCGCGCAGGCGCGAGATGATCTTCTTCTTCTTCGGCCGGCCGACCGCGTTGTTGTAGTACCAGACCAGCTTGACCACCGTGTCGTTGGCTTCCGAGCCCGAATTGACGAAGAACACCTTCGACATCGGCACCGGCGCCATCGACAGCACCTTCTCGGCGAGGTCGACGCCGACGTCGACCGTCTTGCCGGCGAACACGTTGTAGGTCGGCAGCTTGAGCATCTGCTGGTATGCCGCCTCGACCAGCCGCCGCTCGCTGAAGCCGAGCGAGGCGCACCACAGCGAAGCCATCGCCTCGAGGTACTTCTTGCCGGTCTCGTCATAGACGTAGATGCCCTCGCCACGCGTGACGACGAGCGGCCCGTCCTTCTCGTGCTTCCGCAAATTCGTGTAGGGGTGCAGATAGTGGGCGATGTCTCGGCTGGCGATCGAATTGCCTCGGGCGCTCATGATGTTCTCCGGAAACCGTCGTGATGGCGTACACCCAGTCTAGCACGCGGAGCCACGTTGATGTCACCCGGCCATGCGGTGCCGACAAGCGGTTAGCAGCCGCCATTCAGGCGCCTTTTTTTGGCCTCGTACGCCGGGAACGGCAGGCTTGCCACGCAAGGCCCGCTGGGCCATATAGGCGGCATCGCGGCCCCACCATGTCGCCACGGCAAAGGTGCGGTGTCCCGCTCGAACAGGGAGACGTCACTATGACACTCAGACTCGCAGTCCTCGGCCTTGCCGCCGGACTGACGCTTGCGCTCGGGTCCTCGGTGGACGCCAAGACTTTCCGCTATGCAACCGGGTCGGATCTGCTCGGTCTCGATCCGCACTCCAACAACGAGGGTCCGACCAATGCGATGAAGGGCAACCTTTACGAAGGTCTGCTGCATCGCAAGCCCGATCTGTCCCTGCAGCCTTCGCTGGCGACGGAGTGGACGCAGACCGCGCCCGACGTCTGGCGCTTCAAGCTACGCCAGGGCGTCAAGTTCCATCAGGGACAGGCGTTCACGGCGGACGACGTGGT
>VGDO01000165.1 GCA_016869645.1 Alphaproteobacteria bacterium | reverse complement strand
AGTACGGCGTCAAACACCATCTCCGCGGCCTTTACCGGACGCGTACGGATCGCCAAGACGCTGCCTCAGTGGAAACAGGAGGCGAGCTTCCGGGCTGTCGATTACAAATATGTCGAGACGCACAGTTTCCGCAATATCGGCGGAGACCAGTATTGGCCTGAGGAGCTGCGATGGGTGCGCGATACGCTCAGCCTCAAAGCCGGCACGCCGCGTTTCATCGTGATCGCCGACGGCAAGGTGTTCCGCCAGGGATTTGGCATCGGTGGTTGGAACCGTACGGTCCATCCAATGCTGGGCGACTACGCCGAGCGCAAGGGCAAGACCGGCGGCTGACCGGGATGCGTCTTGCGGCGACGGTCTGGCTTGCCGCGAGTTGCCTGACCGCATCCGCAGTCTGGGCTGCAGAGCCGGGTTGGACACAGCGTGAAGGCGTCGCGCTAAGACTTGTGGCGGGTGCTGCGCAGCTGCGCGCCGGCGGCAGCACCCTCATCGGCCTCGATGTCCGGGTCGAGCCGGGCTGGAAATTCTTCTGGCGGGCGCCGGGACGCTTCGGGATTGCGCCGGAGTTCGACTGGTCGCAGTCGCACAATCTTGGCGGATTTGTCGTCCATTGGCCGGTGCCGCGCTGGGTCAAGCTCGGCGAGGTCGATGTGCCGGCCTGGGTTGCCGGCTATGACAGCGACGTTCTCGTGCCCATCACGGCTCGCCGGGCAGCGCCTGGACCGGCATCGGCCGGCCTGTCGCTCGACTACGGTGTCTGCCGTGACGTCTGCATTGCCGATGTCGTGGAGCTGCGTGTCGAGATGCCGGCCTCGAGCTCGGGCGACGAACTCCAACGTGCCCGGCTCAATCATGCGCTCAACAATGTGCCCGGTCCGGCCGCGCGGTCCAATGTGTTTTTCGAACGGCCGCGCGTCGATGCGGCCACAGGTGAGCTGGTCGTCGTCGTGCGTGCCGAGCGCAGCCTCGTCCGCGCCGAAGCGTTTTTCGACGGCCCGGTCGTTTTCGAGCGTGCCCGGATCGTGCCCGTCGGCGATGGCACGGAGATCCGCGCGATGCTGCCGCCATCGACGACCTTGCCGGCCGGCGCACGGATCTCGATCGTGTTGGCCGACGGCGATCTCGCCGTCGAAGAGCTGCTGTTCCTGCCTTGACCCATCAGACAATCCTACCGCAGCATGGTCCTGCCCCAGAACGGTATTGCCTCGGTGCCCGCTGTCGTCACCTATGATCCCCGCCTGCCTTCGGAGATCGCCGATCCATTCCCGACTTTCGCGCGGCTGCGCGCGGCCGATCCCGTTCATTGGTCGGAGGTGCTCGGCGGGTGGGTGCTGACGCGCTACGAGGATTGTCGCGCCCTGCTCAATGACCGTCGGCTCTCGGCGGACCGCATTTCACCGTTTCGCGACCATCTCAAGCCAGATGCACGCGCGCGCATCGTCGATCTCCTGCGCACACTGGGCCTGTGGGCAGTGTTCACCGATCCGCCCTTGCATACGCGGCTGCGCGGCTTGATGAACAAGGCGTTCACGCCGCGCGCCATCGAGCGGCTCCGGCCGGCGATCCAGCATCTGGTCGATGTCCTGATCGACAGATTCGACGGCGCGAACGACATCGATCTGATCCGCGATTTCGCCTATCCGCTGCCGGCAACCGTGATCGCGACCCTGATCGGGGTGCCGGTCCTCGAGCTCGACCGGCTGAAGCGGTGGTCGGACGATCTTGCCGCCTTCGTCGGCAATGCGCTGGCGACGCCTGACAAGCGCGACCGCGCCCAGCGCGCCGTCGTCGAGATGTCCGCGTATTTCCGCGAACTTGCCGCCGCGCATCGTCGCGAGCCGCAGGACGATGTCATGAGCGGCCTGATCGCCGCCTCGGAAGCGGGTGACCGGCTGTCGGAGGATGATCTGATCGCGACCTGCATCCTCCTGCTCTTCGCCGGCCACGAGACGACGACCAACCTGATCGGCAATGGCATGCTGGCGCTGTTGCGCCATCCCGACCAGATGGCTCGCCTCAGGGCAGAGCCCAGCCAGATCGACAGCGCGATCGAGGAGATGCTGCGCTGGGACGGCCCGACCATGGCGATGACGCGCATTGCGCTCACCGGTCTCACGTGCGGCGGCAAGGAGATCAAGACCGGGGATCGGCTCTACCTGATGCTCAATGCCGCGAACCGCGATCCCGCCGAGTTCGACGATCCCGAGAGCTTCGATGTGGCGCGCGCAGACAACCGTCACATCTCCTTTGGCTATGGCATCCACTACTGCGTCGGCGCGCCGCTGGCCCGGCTGGAGGGCCAAATCGGTATCGCGACGCTGCTCAGCCGCTTGCCGACGATGGCGCTCGCCATCGACACGCTCGACTGGAGCGATAGTTTCGTGCTGCGCGGCGTTCGCGCCTTGCCCTTGCGCGTGACGCACGCGGCGGCCAAAGTGGCGTGATGGAACAAACCGCCGCGCCGGATCAGACTGAACCCATCGCGCCCGAGCCCATCGCACCGGCACCCGCCGCCGCCGCCCTGCCCGACGAATCGCCCGCGGCGGCGGAGCTCGACTACCCGATCAAGGGGCCGCCCCCAGGCGGTACCACCCTCGAGGTGGCGCCGGGCGTGCGCTGGGTGCGGATGCCGCTGCCGTTCCGCCTCGACCACATCAACCTCTGGCTGCTCGAGGACGGTCCCGGCTGGACCGTGGTCGACACCGGCATCGGCAGCGAGAAGACGAGGCAGATCTGGCGCCAGGTCTTCGCCGACACGCTCAATGGCCGGCCGATCACGCGCGTCATCTGCACGCATTTCCACCCCGACCACATGGGTCTGGCCGGCTGGTTCGCCCGCGAGTGGAACGTCAAGCTGTGGGCAACCCGGATGGAGTGGCTGTGGTGCCGGATGCTCTGCATCGACGAGTCCGAGGCGATGATCGAGGGCGCGGTGCGCTTCTATGCGCGCGCGGGCATGGACGGGGCCGGCCAGGAAGCCGTGCGCGCGCGCGGCAATGGCTACCGCAAGGGCGTCGTGACGCCGCCGACCTCGTTGCACGCGATCGGCGCCGGCGACGTCATCGCGATCGGCGGGCGCGACTGGCATGTCCATATCGGATCGGGGCATTCACCCGAGCACGCCTGCCTCTACTGTCCCGAGCTCGACGTGCTGATCTCGGGCGACCAGGTTCTGCCGCGCATCAGCCCCAATGTCAGCGTCTGGGCCTCCGAGCCCGAGGACGATCCGCTCGCACGCTTCCTGGACAGCCTGGAGCGCCTGCGCGCCGTGCCCAACTCTGCCTTCGTGCTGCCATCTCACGGCCTGCCGTTCCGCGGCCTGCATGCCAGACTCGATCAGCTCGCCGAGCACCACGCGCAACACTTCCAGGAAGTGCTCGACGCGTGCACGGACTGGCGCTCGGCGCGCGACATCTCGCGTGTCATGTTCCGGCCGGACCTCGATCCGCAGCAGCTCGTCTTCGCGGTCGGCGAAAGCCTGGCGCATCTGCACTACCTCGTCGGCCGCGGCCGGCTGACGCAGCGCATGGACGCCGATGGCGTCGTGCGATTCATCAGGGGGGCAACATGAGCACGCGCTGGAAGCGCCGGCCGGAAGGTTCGACCTGGGGCGATTTCGGGCCGGACGATCAGCTCGGCCGGCTCAATCTGCTGACGCCCGAGCGTGTGCGCCGCGCCGTCCAGGAGGTGCGCGAGGGCATCACATTCTGCCTCAGCCTGCCGCTCGACTACCCCGGCGGCAACAAGCTCAATCCGCGCCGCCATCCGCCGCGCCTGCGCGCCACCGTGCGCGAGGGCAGGCCGAACTACCTCTACCCGTTCGGCCGCGACTTTCCCGGCTCGATCGACATCGTGTGCGACGACGCGGCGCTGCTGCACCTGCAGTACTCGACCCAGTGGGACAGTTTCGCCCATATGGGCAGCACCTTTGATGCCGACGGCGACGGCGTGCCCGAGATCGTCTTCTACAATGGCTTCCGCGGCGGCGAGCACATCACGATCCCGGCCAGCCACGGCGTGCCGATCGTGATGGATGGCGCCATTCCCATCGAGGGCGGGCAGCAGCTCGAGGGCGTCAACGCCAAGCGGCTCGGCATCGAGCGCATGGCCGAGACCTGCGTGCAGGGCCGCGGCGTGATGATCGACCTGTTTTCGTTGTTCGGCCGCGAGCGCAAATATGTCGGCTATGACGAGATGATGCGCGCGATCGCCGCCGACAAAGTCGAGATCGAGACCGGCGACATGATCTGCCTCTACACCGGCTTCGGCGACGTGATCATGGAGATGAAGGGCGATCCCGACGCGCACATGCTGGAGAATTCCTGCGCGGTACTCAACGGGCGGGACGAACGCCTGCTCAAATGGATCACCGACAGCAACCTCGCCGTGCTGATCGCGGATAACTACGCTGTCGAGGCTTTCCCGTCGCGGCCGGGTATCGCGCCTTGTGCGTTCAGCCCGCTGCACGAGCACTGCCTGTTCAAGCTCGGCGTTCACCTGGGCGAGCTGTTCCTCCTCGGACCGCTGGCGCGCTGGCTGAAGCAGCACAAGCGCACGCGGTTCCTGCTGACGGCGCCGCCCTTGCGCCTGCCCGGCGCGGTCGGGTCGCCGGCGACACCGGTCGCCACGGTCTGATGGCCATCTTTGTCTGATGACGCAGCGGGCGTTCCTCGTCACCGGCGTGTCGCGCGGCATCGGTCGGGCCATCGCCGACCGTCTGGCCCGCGACGGTCACAAGGTAATCGGCATTTCGCGCTCGGCACCCGCCAATGACTTCGTCGGCGACTTCTTTTCCTGCGATCTTGCCGATGCCGACGAGACGAAGACGTGCCTCGGCCGGATTATCGCGGCGCACCCGCTCGATGGCGTCGTCAACAATGCCGCGATCGGTGCCATGGGCCGGCTGGGCGGCATCTCGCTTGCGGACTTCGACGCCATGGTCGAGATCAATCTGCGCGCGGCGGTCCAGGTCGCCCAGGCGGCGGTGCCGGGCATGCGTGCGCGCGGCTGGGGCCGCATTGTCAACATGTCGAGCCGCACCGCCTTCGGCAAGCCCGGCCGCAGCGTCTATGGCGCGACCAAGGCGGCGCTGATCGGCATGGCCAGGAGCTGGGCGCTCGAACTGGCCGGCGCCGGCATCACGGTGAATACGGTCGCACCGGGGCCGATCGATACCGAGCTCTTTCGCAAATCCAACCCGCCGGACAGTGCGACGACGCGCGCCATCATGGACACCATCCCGGTCGGCCGGCTCGGCCGGCCCGAGGAGGTCGCAGCAGCCGTTGCGTTTCTGCTGTCCGAGGATGCATCCTTCATCACCGGTCAGACCGTGACCGTGTGCGGCGGCATGACCGTCGGCTATGTCGGAATGTAGCGGCTGGCCATGCGTCTGATCGGCGTCGACGTTGGCGGCACGTTCACCGACGGTGTCCTTTATGACACCGGCACGGCCGAGCTGCGCCGCGCCAAGGCGTCGTCGACGCCGGGCGAGCCGTGGCGCGGCGTGCTGGCCGTGATCGACCAGCTCGGCGTCGACATGGGCAATGTCGATCGCTTCGTGCATGGCGTGACGATCGGCACGAATGCCATCCTCGAGCGCAAGGGTGCCGCGGTCTGGCTGATCACCACCGCGGGTTTCCGCGACGTGCTCGAGATCGCGCGCACCAACCGGTCGAAGCTTTACGACATCAAGGCGCTGAAGCCCGCGCCCCTGGTGCCGCGCGAACGCGTCATCGAGGTCGATGAGCGCCTGTTCGCCGACGGCAGCGTGTGCCGTCCGTTGCGCAAGGAGGATGTCGAGACCGTGGCGGCGGTGCTCGGCAAGGCCGGCGCCGATGCGGTCGCGGTGTGCCTGCTGCACAGCTACACGGACGCGCGGCACGAGCGCATCGTCGCCGACGCCCTCGACCGGGCGCTGCCTGGCTGCTTCCGCTCGCTATCGTCGGACGTGCTGCCGGAGATGCGCGAATACGAGCGTGCCGCCACCACCGTGCTCAACTCCTATATCGGCCCGCTGACGCGCAACTATCTTGGTGCGCTCGAGGAGCAGCTGGCAGGTCGCGGTTACCGCCGGCCGGTCTTCATCATGAACTCGGCGGGCGGCGTCGAGACGGCGCGGCGCGCCGCACGATTTCCAGTGCACACCGTGCTGTCGGGCCCGGCGGGCGGCGTCGCCGCGGGGCTGCATCTGGGCGCCGCGCTCGGCTATCGCAACCTCATCACCTACGACATGGGCGGCACCTCGACGGATGTCTGCCTGATCCGCGACGGCATCGTGCCGGTCACCGGCGAGCAGTTCATCGCCGAGCAACCCAATCGCACGCCGCAGATCGAGATCAACTCGGTTGGCGCCGGCGGCGGCAGCCTCGCCTGGATCGACGATGGCGACATCCTGCGCGTCGGCCCGCACAGCGCCGGCGCGCACCCGGGTCCCGCCTGCTACGGCCGCGGCGGCACGGCGCCCACCGTGACCGATGCCAATGTCATGCTCGGCCGGCTGTCCGCCGGCCTGCGGCTGGCGGGCAGCGTGGCGCTCGACGGTCGGCTCGCCGATGCCGCGGTCGCATCGCTGGCAAGTCGCCTGCCCGGTCTGACGCCCGATGAAGCGGCCGAGGGCATCGTCCGCATCGCGGTCGCGCGCATGGTCACGGCCATCAAGGAGATTTCGATCGGCCGCGGCCATGATCCGCGCGATTTCGTGCTGGTCGCCTATGGCGGCGCCGGGCCGATGCACGCGGCCGCGATCGCCGCCGAGCTCGAGATCGCCACCGTCGTCGTGCCGCCCGGCCCGGGCAACTTCTCTGCCTTCGGCGCGCTGATCTCCGATCTGCGCCACGATCACGTGCGCACCCGGCTGCTCCGCCTGGCCGAAGCGCGGCTCGACGCCATCGAAGCAGGCTTCGCGGCCATGGAAGAGGCGGCGCGCAAGGACCTGCTCGACGAAGGTGTCGCGGCGGAGCGAATCGTCTTCCGGCGCGGCCTGGGCATGCGCTATCTCGGCCAGTCCTGGGACCTGCCGGTCGATCTGCCGGCCGGGCTCGGCTCGATCGCCGCGATCGAGGAGCTGTTCCATGCGCGTCATCTCGAGCGGTTCGGCTATCGCGGCCGCAACCCGGTCGAGATCGTCAGCTTCCGCCTTGCGGCGATCGGTCGGGTCGATCAGCCCGCCGCGGTGGCAAACGGCGCGGCCCCGGCCGCCGCGGCACCCGCTCATCGTCCCGTGCGCTTCGACGGCAGGACGGTTCGGGCCTCCGTGCACGAGCGCGAGCGGCTCATGCCGGGACAGCGCATCGCCGGACCGGCTATCATCGAGGAGATGGGCGCCGTCACGGTCGTGCCGCCGGGCTGGTCGTGTCGGCAGGGAAGCAGCGGCGAGCTGCTGATCGAGAGGAACAGGACATGAGAGCGACCGTCGATCGCATCACGCTCGAAGTCGTGTGTGAGGCGTTGGTCGCCGTCGTGCGCGAAATGCGCGCCTCGATCATCCGCGCCTCCTATTCCTCGGCGATCTACGAGCTCGACGATTTCTCCTGTGCTCTCTTCGATCCCCAGGCGCAGATGGTCGCGCAGTCGGAAGACCATCCCGGCCACGTCATGCCCATGCCCTGGTCGGTCAAATGCGCGATGGAGGATTTCGCCGGCGACATCAAGCCGGGTGACCTCATACTGCTCAACGACGCCTATCGCGGTGGCACGCACTTGAACGACGTGACACTTCTCTATCCCGTGCACGACGCGGGCGAGCTCACGATCTTTCCTTCGGTGCGCGCCCACTGGGCCGATGTCGGCGGCATGACGCCAGGCAGCTATTCGGGGTTGGCCACCAGCATCTTCCAGGAAGGGCTGCGGATTCCGCCGATCAAGCTCTACGAGGACGGCCGCCCGAACCGTGCGGCGCACAAGCTCATCGAGGCGAACATGCGATTGCCAGACGAGCGGACCGGCGATCTCGAGGCCATGGTCGGCGCCTGCCGGGTCGCCGAGCGGCGCATCCGCGAGCTGTTCGCCAAGTATGGCCGCGACGTGGTGCTCGTTTGCATCCGCGAGAACCTCGACCGGTCCGAGCGCCGGATGCGCGAGCGCATCCGCGCCCTGCCCGACGGCGTCTATGTCGCCGAGGACTATCTCGAATACTACGACGAGGGCCGCTTCGACCCCGTGCTCATGCGGCTGGCGCTGACCAAGCGAGGCGACAGCATCGTCGCTGACTTCGCGGGCTCCAATCCGCAAGTGCCGGGCGTCGTCAACTCGTCGCTGGCGGTCGCCGGCGCCGGCGTGTTCGTCGCGCTCAAATCGACGCTCGATCCCGGCGGCGCCGTCAATTCGGGCGTGTTCCGGCCGATCGCGCTCAAGGCGCCCGAGGCCTCGATCGTCGACGTGCGGCCCGACGCGCCGGCCGGCGCCCATGGCGAGGTGCGCAAGCGCGCCGTCTCCGTGATGCTCGGATGTCTGGCGCAAATGGTGCCGGATCTCGTCTCCGGCGATCTGTGTGGCACGTCGTTCCCGAATTCGATCGGCGGGCGCAATCGCGCGCGCGACCGCAGCTACGTCTATGTCGAGGTGCCGGCCGGCGGCAATGGCGGCTTCGCCGAGGCCGACGGCTCGAGCGCCTATGTCAATGTCGACTTCGGGAACATCCGCTCGATCCACAACGCCGAGTCGATCGAGAACGAGATGCCGCTGCTCGTCGAGCGTTCCGCCTTGCGCACCGACACGGGCGGCCCCGGGCGCCGCCGCGGCGGCCTCGGCATGCGCCGGCAGGTGCGCTTGCTCGACGGCGAGGCGGTCTATTCCGTGCTCGGCGACCGCGCGGTCATTCCGCCCTTCGGCGTTGGCGGCGCCGGTTCCGCCGGCCATCTCTCCGTCTCGATCGAGCGCGGCAACAGCGAGCACCGTTTCAAGACGCCGGGCAAGGTCACGGGTCACCGCATCCGCGCCGACGACAGCGTGGTCATGGAGTCGGCCGGCGGCGGCGGCTACGGCGATCCGCTCGAGCGCGAGCCCGATCTGGTGCGCCGCGACGTCATTGCTGGCTTGGTATCGCTGGCGCAGTCGCGGACTGCATATGGCGTTGTTATCGGTGCAGGGGATGCCGTCGATGGGGCGGCGACGGCGCGGCTCCGGCAGGAGCTGAAAGCGGCGCGCGTTCATCTCCCGGTCGTCGTCGACGAGCGCGATCCCTACGAGGGTATCAAGGGGCGGCACCGCACGCTGCGCCTGTCGCCCGCCAGTGCACAGCGGATCGGCGCCGCCGAAGGCGATCTGATCGAGCTGCTCGGCCGGCATCCGGTGCCGCTGCGCGCCTGGGTGAAGCTCGACCCGGCGCAGCAGAGTTCGGCGCCGCTCGATGCGTTCGCGCGCCAGGCGCTGGGCGTCGACGCGGGCGACAGTGTCGAGCTGCGCCGCCTCGATATGCCCGCCGCCGTCCGCATGCCCGCTCAGGCGGCGGAGTGAGGAAGTGACAGTGCACTCATCTCAATTTCGGTGGAATTTCTGGAATTTCGGTGACAGTGCACTTGGAAATTTCGGTGACAGTGCACTTATCTCGGTGTGCAACCAAATTTCGGTGACAGTGCACTTATCTCGGTGCGCAACCAGGAAAGATGCATTGCCACCAAAACGATGAATTAAGTGCACTGTCACCGAATTGCGAATTAAGTGCACTGTCACCGAATTGAGCACCGAATTGAAGCGCCGCTTCGATCTGGGACGTGAATCCCGCGCTCGAATTCAAAGCAAGACCGCGATTCAATCAAGGTCGACCGCGGTCCAGCAGCTCGATCGCCGTGTCGCGCAGCTTGTTGCGCTGGATCTTGGTGCCGTTGGGCCCGACGGTGACGGGAAACACGTCGAGCGCGAAGACCCGGACGGGCACCTTGTGGCGCGCCAGCCGGTCGCGGCAGCGGTCGATGACGGCAGCCTCGTCCAGGCGCGACCCGGGTGTCAGCCGGACGAAGGCTACCGGCTTGGCGCCGCCCGGGTCGGGAATGCCGACCACCTGGGCAGCGGCGATCGACGGTTCCTCCTCGAGGAAGTCCTCGATTTCGCGCGGGCTGACGAGGAAGCCGCCGAGCCGCAGCGCGTCGCCCATGCGGGCGAGGAAGATGAAGCTGCCATCGCCGAGGGCAAGGCCGAGATCGCCGGTACGGACGTAGCCGTCGGCGCTCACCGCCGCGCGCGTCGCTTCCTCGTCGCCGAAATAGCCGAGCATGGCGCTCGGCCCCTTGAGCTCGAGCATACCCGGCTCGCCCGGCGCCTTGATCTGGCCGGTTTCCGGATCGCTGATCCGAATGGCGGCGTCGGCTGAGACCGGAAAGCCGCCGGGACGCGCGCGAACCTCGACGGGGTCGCCGGGCCGTTGGGCGGCATAGAGCGCCAGCAGCTCGCTCATGCCGTAGAGCCCGACGAGTCGCGTGCCGCCGCCCTCCAGGCGGCGCGCCAGGTCGTCGCGCGTGCCGCGCGCGAAGGAGGCATAGGCGGCAAAGCGCAGGCTGGCCAGCTGTCCCGATGCGGCGCTGTCGGCCATGCGCTCGAGCATGTCGTCGGTGCCGATCGCGTGGGTCAGGCGGTGGCGTGCGACCAGGCGCACGGCCTCCTCGGCGTCGAAGGCGGACATCAGCGCCAGCGGCCTGCCGGCGGCGAAGGTCGCCATGGCCTGGGAGAAGCCGAAGACGCCGCACAGCGGCAAAGCCTGTAGCGAGGCGGCATCGGGCGCGTCGAGTTCGAAGCGGCGGGCGACGTCTCGCGCATGACGCGCGATGCCGGCCTGGCCGTGCAGCACGAATTTGGGTGCGCGCGTGGTGCCCGAGGTCGTGAAGATGGCGACGCCCGCGGCGCCTGATGCCGTCACCGAGTCGAGCGGTGGTCCGGCGGCGAGTTCATCCTCGCTGAGGCGTCGCGCCCGAGAGGGAAGGGGAGCGGATGCCGGCAGCACGCCGCTGCCGCATTGAACGACAGCGTCGAGCTTCTCCAGTCGCGCCGGGTCGACGCGCGCGAGGATGGACGGGAAGTCGATGCCGCGAAATCCCGGTGCCAGCGCCAGGACGCGCGCGCCCGAACGGCCGATGATGTCGCCGACCTCCTCGGCCCGAAAACGCGTGTTGACCGCGACGGCGATCGCG
The DNA here is from genome assembly GCA_016869645.1 of Alphaproteobacteria bacterium. Taxonomy (GTDB): domain Bacteria; phylum Pseudomonadota; class Alphaproteobacteria; order SHVW01; family SHVW01; genus SHVW01. The sequence continues at coordinate 955 of VGDO01000165.1, read as the reverse complement.
CCGATCCGCGCGCAAGCAAAGAGGAGTGCCAGATAGGCGAGCCCATTCGGCAGCCAGAAGGCAACGCGCTCGCCCGGGCCAACACCCAGTCCGACGAGGCCAGCGGCGAACCGGCGGCTTCGTTCGTCGAGGGCCGCATAGGACCATGACGAGCCATCGACCCACAGCGCGGTCGACTCCGGACTGCGCGCCGCCGGGCCGGCAATGAGAGCGCAAAGAGAATGATCGGGCACCATCGAGGCGGTCACGGCTGCCAATGGCAGGCCATGCCGGCTCTCGGCAAGGTCCCGATCGTGGTGGCTAGGACCGGGACGAGCGGCCGGAGCGACCGGCCGCGTGTCCGGGTCGTGCGATGTCTGCTGCTAGGACGTCTTCTGCGCCGCTGCGCCCGGGCGCTTGGCGACCTTTTTCTTGGCGGGAGCCTTCTTGGCGGGAGCCTTCTTGGCGGCAGTGGCCGCGCTCGGCTTCTTCGCCACCTTCTTCTTGGCCGCCACCTTCTTCTTGGCCATCGGCTTGCCGGCTTGGGTCGTGGTCGTGCCGGACGTCTGTGCCTGGGCAATCGTCGGCAGCGTCGCGAAGGACAGGCCGGCGAGGAGGGCAACGACGGGGAACAGAACCTTGAAGCGCATGGGAGTCGGACCTTCCGAGGATGAGAAAACTGATCGCGCGAGATTACGGCAGGAACGCGTCGAATTCAAGGAAATCCGCTAAAAACGGGCAGTTTTCGCATGCGACAGTTGCGCACTGTTGCATGAGAGTCGCAGACACAGAGGCATGCTCGACGCATCGCCTCCGGCACGGGCATCGTCGGCCCGCGTCGTGACTTGCGCGGGACATGTCGGCTTTGCGTTAGCCAAGAGACGCAGGGTCGAGTTCATTCTCGAACGCGACAGTCCGCCCGTCCGATCCCGCCATGCATGTCCGCTATCCGATCTGGCTACGCCGCGCCGACCGA
>VGDO01000164.1 GCA_016869645.1 Alphaproteobacteria bacterium | reverse complement strand
GCCGAGCCCCAATGCGAACACGTCCCGCGCTTCCACGCCATCCTCCCATGCTGAACCCATGTCAGCATGCAAGGCGCGAATGCGCCTTTCAACACATCCTCATTTCCACTTGGAACGTCGAGGAGCCGGAAATAATTGGCGACCGTTGCAGTGATGAAGCTCGCGATCGATGCGGGGTACAGCGCGAAGCCCTCATGACGCAGGCCAACGAAGACGCCCATGTCCACGCAAAACGCCAACCCGCCGACAACGAGATAGAGCGCGAACTGTGTCCACATCAAGGCGCTGGCCGCTCCTCAGGCTCCTTGACGCGACCGACACGCTCCCCCGTCGCAATCGCGGCGGTCGTCGGCGACACCATCGTGCGGCGCCGATAGTCGCCGCGTGACAGCATGCGTTCGATGAGGCAGTAGAGTACAACAAACAGATAGCGGCTACCCATCTCTCGAATGCGGAACTTGGAAATGCCCTGCTTGCGATTGGTCCAGGCGTTGGGCAGGACCGCATAGCTGTAGCCGCGCACGATTGCCTTGAGCGGCAACTCGACGGTCAAATTGAAATGGTGGGACAGCAAGGGCTGGAGCCCGGCGATCACCTCGCGCTTGTAGAGCTTGAACGCGTTGGTGACGTCGTTGTAGCGAATCAGGAACAGCGCCTGGATGACGCTGTTGGCGAACCGATTGAGCAAGAGCTTGGGCAAGGGATAGTCGATTGTGCGGCCGCCGCGCACGAAGCGCGAGCCGAAGACGCAGTCGTAGCCCTCCGCGAGTTTGCGCGCGAAGGCGACCAGATCCGCCGGGCTGTCGGATCCATCGGCCATGACGATGGCAACCGCGTCGCCGCGAAACAGTTCGAGCCCCCATCGGACGGCGAAGCCGAAGCCGTGGGGGTACGGATTGGCGACGTGGCGGAGCGTCGGATAGTGCCGCTCGAGCTCGCTCAGGACCTGGGCGGTGCCATCGTCGCTGCTATCGTCGATCACCAGAATTTCGTGACGGATCCCGGCGCCGTCGAGCGCCTGCACCAAGCCGGCCAGGGTGGCCGGCAGATGGGCTTCTTCGTTGTAAGCCGGGATGACCACGGAGAGCAGGCCGTCCTCGCCGGCTCTCAGCCACTCCGCGAGATGGCTCGGCTGCAGGTTCATCCCGTTGCACCAAGGGTCCGGCGCACGCGGGGCGCCAGCCGTTCGGCAATCCCGTCGTGAATCTCGGCGAGCATGGCGTCGATGTCGTAGCGGAACGTCCAGTCCGGATAGTGCGCCCGGAAGCGGCGCACATCGCTGATCCACCAGATGTGATCGCCCACCCGGTTGGCTTCGTCATAGGACCAGTTCATGGGCCGTCCGACGATCCGCTCGCATGCCCGGATCGCCTCGAGCATGGAACAGTTGGCATGACGGCCGCCGCCGATATTGTAGACCTCGGCCGATCGCGGCTGCCGGTAGAAGTGCCAGAAGGCGTTCACCAGATCGAAGGAGTGGATGTTGTCGCGCACCTGCTTGCCCTTGTAGCCGAGAACGGTGTAGGGCTTCCCGGTGATCGCGCATTGCATCAAGTAGGCAAGGAACCCGTGCAGCTTGGTGCCGGAATGGCCCGGGCCGGTCAGACATCCGCCTCGAAAGCAGGCCGTCTTGAGGCCGAAATAGCGTCCATACTCCTGAACGAGAACGTCGGCCGCGGCCTTGGATGCGCCGAATAGGCTGTGCAGCGTCATGTCGATGCTCATGGTCTCGTCGATGCCGTGACGGCCCCACGGGTGACTGTCCGGCAGTTCCCAGCGTAGCTCCTGCTCGACCAGCGGCAGCCGATTGGGCGTGTCGCCATAGACCTTGTTCGTGCTGGTGAAGATGAAAGGCGCATCGGGGCAATGCCGCCGCGTCGCCTGAAGCAGATTGAGCGTGCCGTTGGCATTGACCGTGAAATCGGTTTCCGGATCGCGTGCTGCCCAATCGTGCGACGGTTGGGCCGCGCTGTGGATGACCACGGCAATTGCCTTGCCATAAGCGGAAAAGACCCGGTCGATCGCCGACTTGTCGCGGATGTCGGCGTCGACATGACGATAGCTCCTGACCTCTGCGATCAGCCGATCACGGCTCCACGCCGTGCTTGCTTCCGGCCCGAAGAAGACGCTTCGCATGTCGTTGTCGATGCCGACGATCTCCAGGCCGCGCTCGGCGAAGAAGCGCGTCGCCTCGGCGCCGATCAGGCCGGCCGACCCGGTGATGATTGCCACGCTCATGTTCGCTGCCCGATCACGCTCCGAGAATGGGCCGAAGCACGCTTTCGTGCTTGCCGAGCCACTCCACCACGTCGCCGACGATTCGATTCATGTCGCGTTGCGGACGCCAGCCTGAGGCGGCACTAACCTTGCGATTGTCCGTGACGTAGTAGGGCACATCGGCGGTCCGCGTCTCGACTTCGCTGCCGATGGCGATGCGTTTTCCGGTCGCCGCTACGCAAAGCCTCGTCAGCTCGGCGAGCGACGTGCTGACCGCGGCACCGCCGCCGACGTTATAGACGCCGTCCCCGTGGCGGGCAATATCCTCGACCTGGATGCGGACGAGGTCGTAGAGATCGGCAATGTGCAGCACGTCACGGACCTGATGCCCGTGGCCGCCATAGCCGAGATAGGCGAGCCGTCCGCCATAGAGATGGCGCGCCGCCCACAATACCAGGAAGCCCTGGTCGACCTTGCCCATCTGCCAGGGGCCGGCGATCACGCCGCACCGGTTGATGACGGCTCTCAAGCCATACATGGCACGGAATTCCTCGATGATCAGCTCCGAGGCGAGCTTGGTGGCGCCGTAAAGAGAGCGGGCACCGTCGAGCGGAAAATCCTCGGCGATACCCGCGGACGACCAGCCCGGTCCCGAGGCGCCCGGCGACAGCGTCATGCGCTCGCCCCTGGTTTCGAGCGGCAAGTCGGCCAGCCGGCGGATCGGGTAGACGCGGCTGGTCGAGAGAAACACGAGGGCGGCGCCGTGCCGGCGCGCCTCATGGAGACAGTTGACGGTGCCGGTCAGGTTGGTGTCGATGACATAGGCAGCTCCGCCGTCATAGCCGGCGCTCACCGCGGGCTCGGCTGAACATTCGAGCATCAGGTCGAACGGGCCGAGTTCGGCAAGATCGGCGGATATTCGAATGTCGCCGTGGCGAAATTCGACCCCGCCCGCCATCAGCCGCGCCAGCGCCAGTTCGCTGCCGCGGCGACGCAGGTTGTCGAGCGCGACCACGAGGTCGGCAGGACGATCGCGCTTCCACATGAGGGCCAGATTCGAGCCGACAAAGCCGGCCCCGCCGGTCACCAGAACTCGCATCAGGCCCTCGAACCGCTGCCTGGAACGCCCGTTTACGTGCCGGGCCTGGGCCTGTCAACCGGGTGATCAGCCCTTCATGATCCGGTCGATCCGGGCCTTGATGTCGTCGAGCGAGACGGGCTTGACCAGGTAGCCGTCGACCGCATGCTCCTTGGCGAACATGACGGTATCTGTCTGCGCATCGCCGGTCAGGAATATGACCGGCGTACGGCGCAACGCCTCGACCTTCACCGCCCGCAATGTCTTGAGGAAGTCCCGACCGTCCATCGGCTGCATGTGGACGTCGCACAACACCAGGTGCGGCCGTGTTCGCAGCACTTCGGTCAATCCCGCCTTGCCGTCGCCGGCCTCGATGATCGAGCGAATTCCGATCTGCCGGAGCTGGCTCTTGATCAAGGTGCGCGTGTGTGGCTCGTCGTCGACGATGAGGACAACGAGTTGGTCATATCCGATAGAAATCAAGGCCTCCCCCTCATCTCCAGCAGCGGTGCCGTCGCCAAGCGAAGCTCGTCGAGCGTCGGCTGCAGCAACGCGGAGAACATGGCGGCGGTTTCCGCGTCGCCGCCGTCCAGGCAATCCTGAACGTCCGCAGCCACCTGCCCGAGCCGTGCCGCGCCGGTCGAGCGCGCGGCACCCTTGAGCGCGTGCGCGGCGTCGCGCGCAGCGTTCTTGTCGCCCGCCTCGAGCGCGGCGCCGATGCGACCGACCATGACCGGCAGGTCCGCCATGAAGTCAGCCAGGAACGCTTGCGCGGCGCCGTCGAGCCCGCCGAACGTCTGGCGCAGCCGATCGAGATCCAGGATTTGCGGATCGATCTCGGGAAAGGCAGGTTCGGGGGCGCGGGCGGTCGGCCGGCGCGCGGGCCGGCGCAACGCCTTCGCCTGCGGCAGCCATTTTTCCAAGGTCGCGGTCAGAGCCTTCGAATCGATCGGCTTCGTCAGGTACCCGTCCATGCCGGCGTCCAGGCACATCTGCTCCGTGCCAGGCAGCGCGTCGGCGGTGAGCGCGACAATCGGCAGGCGCCGGTCCGTCCCGGCCTCGCCCTTGCGGATCTCAGCGGTGAGCTGGAAACCGTCCATCTCGGGCATGTGAAAGTCGGTCAGCAGCAGGCCGTAGCGGCCGCGCCGGTGCATGTCGAGCGCGATGGCGCCGTTGTCCGCCACTTCGTGCGCGTAGCCACGCTGGGCGAGGAGTCGCTTGACGACAACTTGGTTGGTGACGTTGTCCTCCGCGATCAGGACCAGGGCGCCATTGTCGCGCGCGGCCTCAATCGGCGGCGGCGTCCAGCCGACATCGGCGTCGGCCGTCGAGGACTGGCGCGCGTCGAGATCGGCGCGGCCGAGGCCCGCCGCGATGACGCGCCACAGCCGTTGCCGGCGGATCGGCAGGGTCAGGGTGGCGAGGATGCCCGCGCGGTCGGCCTCGGCGAGCGTCGAGGCGAGGCTGCGCGGCGCCGCAAGCACCACCTTGACGCCCTCGAGCCCGTCGGCAACGGCAAGGCGGCGGCAGGCGGCCAGCCCCAATCCGTCGGTACCTGCGCCGAGGAGAACGATCGGCGCTTGCGGCGCCAAATGCGCGCGAATCTCATCCGGCAGGCCCGAAACGGAGCCGGCCCACATGACGTCGGAAATGCCGGCAGCCTCGAGCGCATGCGCCAGGGCGGTGCGCGCCGCGCCGTCGAATCCGGCAGTGACGATGCGCGCGTCGGCGATCGCCGGATCCGGCCGCAGGACACCCGCGTCGGCGACCGGGAACGGCAGCTCGAACCAGAAGGTCGATCCCTTGCCGTGCTCCGACTCGACGCCGATCCGCCCGCCCATCATCTCCGCCAGGCGGTGGCAGATCGAGAGGCCGAGACCGGTGCCGCCGTATTTGCGCGCGGTCGAGCTGTCGGCCTGGACGAACGGGCGGAACAGCTTCGAACGCTGCTCCTCGCTCAGGCCGATGCCGGTGTCGGTGACCTCGAAGCGCAGGCGCGCCTGGCCGGGCTCGGCGTCGAGCGCCACGACCCGGAGGACGACGCAGCCCTCCTCGGTGAACTTGACCGCGTTGCCCATCAGGTTGAGCGCGATCTGGCGCAGCCGCGTCGGGTCGCCGATCAGCCGATCGGGGATGGCAGAGGGCAGATCAATCACGAGATCGACGCCCTTCTCCTCGGCGCGCGGCGCCATCAGCTCGCCGGCGCCCTCGATCACCTCGAGGAGCGAGAATTCGACCGATTCGATGTCGAGCTTGCCCGCTTCGATCTTCGAGAAGTCGAGGATGTCGTTGATAATGGTGAGGAGCGCCTGCGCCGACGAGCGGATGACCAACGACATGCTACGCTGGTCGTCCGATAGGTCGGTCTGCTCGAGCATCTCGGCCATCGACATCACGCCGTTCATCGGCGTGCGGATCTCGTGGCTCATCATGGCGAGGAACGAGGATTTGGCGCGGGTCGCCTCCTCGGCCGCCTCCTTTGCGGCATGCAGCTCGGCCTCGGCCGCCTTGCGTTCAGTGATGTCGCGGAAGAAGGTGCACAGATATTCGCGGCCGCCGAACGCAATGTACTTGCTCAGGGTCTCGACGGGCAGGTCGCTGCCGTCGGCACGGATGAAGCGCTGTTCGCCGGGCGTGTCGCGGTCGCGCGCCTTGACGGCGTTCCACACGATGTCCCAGACCTTGTCGTCGAAGCCGACGACCACGGCGGGCGCCGGCCGCCCGACCAAGTCGCCCTCGGCGTAGCCGAGCAGGGTGTGGGCCATCCTGTTGGCCTGGAAGACACGGCCGCCGGGATCGAACCAGACAATTGCCTCGGCGGCGTTCTCCAGCGCGAACTGGCTGCGCTGGAGCTCCGCTTCGGCGCGCTTGCGATCGGTGATGTCGTTGAAGACGGCGACGATCCCGCCGTGCGGTGTCGCCGAGCGCAGGATTTCGACGATATGCCCGCCAGGCGCGTGATCCTCGATGCGGCGCGGCTCAAGCGCGCGGTAGCCGGCCAGGCGCTCCTCGACCAGCTGATCCGGCTCGCCCGGTCCGTAGTCGCCGCGCTTCGCCCTGACGATCATGAGATCGCGCATGGACATGCCCTTCGATAAGACGGGCAGTCCGTACATCTCGGCATACTTCATGTTGAAGGCCTGGACCGTCAGATCGCTATCGACCATGACGATGCCGCCGGGCATGTGCTCGAGGGCGAGGTTGAGCTGGTCGGAGACCTCGGCCATCGCGGCCTCGGTGCGCCGCCGCAGCCTGATCTCCGATCGGAGCTTGATCAGATAGGCAAGCGAAACGCAGAGCACGGTCAGCAGGCTGCCAAAGACGATGATGTTCCGCTTGAGTTCGTCGATCGCCTTGCCGATGGCGGCTTGCTCGGAGATGCCGATATACGCGGAATAGGCCAGGCCGGAGGCGGCCGAGAGCGGCAGCCGCACGCCGATGGCGGATTGGCCGGCACCGGAAACAAGCTGCACCTCGCCGGCCGATTTCAAGCCTTCGACCAGCGCGACGTCGAATGGCAGGGTGCGGCCTGCCGCCAGCGCGGCGATCGTTACCGTGCCTTGCTCCGGCGCGGACGAGCCGCTGGTGACAGCTGTCAGGTGGTCGGCCAGTTGCGGGTGGCCGATCACCTCGCCGCGCTCGTTGGCGATGAACGCGCTGCCGGATATCGCCCGGGCATGGCTGCCGGCGACCTTCGAGAGATCGGACAAGGTGAAGTCGACGCCGACCACGCCGCGCAGCCGGCCCTGGCGATCGCGAATCGGCCCTGCAAACGTGATGCCGAACTCGCCGGCGGTTGCGAACGGGTAGGGCGTCGTCCAGATGTCGCCGTCCGCTTCCAGCGCGGCCTTGTACCATGGTCGCGCGCGCGGATCGTACGGGTTCGGCTTGGCGACGGAGGCGTGCCACAGACCCGAGGCGTCCTCGTAGTACCGCCAGGTGTCGCTCGGCGTCGCGCCGCTCCGGTCGATCACGCGGCGGACGATCGCGGGTCCGGTCAGCTCCTTGATGCCGAGGCCGGTAACCGCGCCACCGTCGAGGCTGATGGACATATGGAACGAGCCGTCGGGCGCACCAATGTAGACGCCGGCGATCTGACGCTGGCTCTTGACGGCCGCCGTGGCGCTGGCCTCGAAGGCGCGCAGGAATGCTGCGGAATCGAGCTCGCTCTGGCTCAGGTATCGCGCCTGCGCCACGATCGAGCGCACCGGCGCGGTGATCGAATCGATCTCCGACACGATTGTCGCGGCGCTCAGCTTGATGTCGGCGGCGCGGGCCTCGACCAGTGCGTTGCGCGACGACTGGTAAAAATGCACCAGGGCACCGACGGCAAGCGCGACGGCCGCGAGCGCTGCCGCGGCGATCAGGGCAAGCATCAGCCGCTGCCGGGCCGAAAGCCGCGGCCCTATGACAGCGCGCAATCCAAAGCGGTCGCTCACGCAGGCATGTCCTACGTCAGCGGCTTTGCGGTCTAGGGTCGGGGGAAGCCCTGCGCGAGGTGGCGGATGGGCCGATCTTCACGGGCTACAGTGAAAATTATTGTCCAGCCAAGCACGACTTGCCGTAGCCGCGCAATGCCGTCGAGTCGATCGCCCGGACCGCACCCAGACGCGACTTTCGCGCTCGGCCGGATGGGTTGCCTCACGTCTTGCTCCCATGCTATAGGCCAGCGCCTTTTTATGCGGGGAAACAAGGGTCTAACATGCAGGTCGTCGAGACCTCGATACCCGGCGTCAAGCTGTTCCATCCCAAGAAGTTCGGCGACCAGCGCGGGTTCTTTTCCGAGACCTACAGCCGGCGCGCCTTCGCCGCAGCGGGCGTGGACCTGGAGTTCGTTCAGGACAACCACGCGCTTTCCGCCGAAGTTGGAACGGTGCGCGGCTTGCACTTCCAGGTGCCGCCGGCGGTCCAGGGCAAGCTGGTGCGCGTCTCGCGCGGCGCCATCTTCGATGTGGCGGTCGATATCCGGCGCGGATCGCCGACCTATGGCCGTTGGGCCGCGGCCCGGATCAGCGCCGCGGCGTGGAACCAGATCTTCGTGCCTGCCGGTTTCGCCCACGGCTATTGCACGCTGGAGCCCGACACCGAGGTGGTCTACAAAGTGACCGATTTCTACGCGCCGGAACACGAGCGCGGCATGCTTTGGAACGATCCCGCAATCGGCATCGAATGGCCGGTCGAGGCGGCGCGGGCGATCTTGTCGGGCAAGGATCGAGCCCTGCCGCGCCTCGCGGACTTGCCGGAATATTTCACCTGGAGTCGCTAGCGACCATGGCCGAGGCCCGCAAGATCGTCGTCACCGGCGGCGCCGGTTTCATCGGCTCGGCCGTGGTGCGGCTGCTGATCGCGGAATCCGACTGGTCGGTCGTCAATCTTGACAAGCTGACCTACGCCTCCAACCTCGCCTCGCTCGCCGAGGTCGAGCGCGACCCGCGCTACTGCCTGGAGCGCGCCGACATCTGCGATGGCGAGGCCGTGCGCCGCATCCTGCGCGAGCACCGGCCCGACGGCATCATGCACCTGGCGGCCGAGAGCCACGTCGACCGCTCGATCGATGGACCGGCTGCCTTCATCCAGACCAATGTGGTGGGCACCTGCATGCTGCTCGAGCAAGCCCGCCAGTATTGGGGCGAGCTCGAGGGTGCGGCCAGGGCGCGCTTCCGGTTTCATCACATCTCGACCGACGAGGTGTTCGGCTCGCTGGGCCCCACGGGCGCTTTCAGCGAAACCTCGCCCTACCAGCCGAACTCGCCCTATTCGGCGAGCAAGGCCGGCTCCGATCATCTGGTACGCGCCTGGCACGAGACCTACGGCCTGCCGACTGTGCTGACCAATTGCTCCAACAACTACGGGCCCTATCATTTTCCCGAGAAGCTCATCCCCCTGATGATCATCAAGGGGCTGCGCGGCGAAGCGCTGCCGGTCTACGGCAAGGGCGAGAACGTGCGCGACTGGCTCTTCGTCGAGGATCACGCGCGTGCCCTCAAGCTGGTCTTCGAGCAGGGCAGTGTCGGCACGAGCTACAACATCGGCGGCGATGCCGAGCGCGCCAACATCGAGGTCGTGCGCCGGATCTGCGCTTTCCTCGACGAGTTGGCGCCCGACCCGCAGCAGCGACCGCACGAGCGGCTGATCAGCTTCGTCGCCGATCGTCCCGGCCACGACATGCGCTACGCCATGGATCCGTCGCGGCTGCGCCGGGAGCTGGGATGGCAGCCGCGCGAAACCTTCGAATCCGGGCTGCGCAAGACGGTCGAATGGTATCTGGCGCGGCGCGACTGGTGGGAGCCGCTGTTCGCGCGCTACACCGGCGAGCGGCTGGGCTTGGCGCGCAAGACCGGGTGACGTCTTGAAGCTGCTGGTGACCGGCAGCGCCGGCCAGCTCGGCCACGAGCTGATGCGCGAAGCGCCCAAGGCGGGCGCGGCGGTCCGGGGGTTGGGCCGCGGCGACCTGGACATTGCCGATGCGGCCGCCGTCGCGGCAGCCGTGACCGAGGCTGTCGGCGCCGGGTGCGACGTCGTCGTCAACGCCGCGGCCTACACGGCAGTCGACAAGGCGGAATCCGAAACGGCGCGCGCCTATGCCGTCAATCGCGACGGACCCGGTCATCTCGCTGCCGCGTGCCGGCGCGTCGGTCTGCCGCTCATTCACATCTCGACCGACTACGTCTTCGATGGCACGGGCACGGGCGCCTACGACGAGGCCGCGCCGGTGGCGCCGCTCGGCGTCTATGGCGCCAGCAAGGAGGCGGGCGAGCGCGCCGTGCGCGAGGGCACGCCGGAGCACGTAATCTTGCGCACGTCCTGGGTCTATGCCGCCCACGGCCACAATTTCGTCAAGACCATGCTGCGGCTGGCGGGCGAGCGCGACAAGCTGCGCGTGGTCGACGACCAGCGTGGCATTCCCACGGCAGCCGTCGACATCGCGCGCGCCATCCTGTCGATCGCCGCCAAGACGCTGGCCGCGCGGCGTACGGGCGGACCGGTTGCCTGGGGCACCTACCACTACGCTGCCGAGGGTCCGACCACTTGGTGCCGGTTCGCGCGCACGATCATCGAGCGTGCGGCGTCGCGCACGGGCCGGCAACCCGCCGTCGACGCGATCGCCACGGCTGATTTCCCAACGCCGGCGCGGCGGCCAGCCAATTCCGTGCTCGACTGCGGCCGCGTCGTGAGGACGTTCGCGCCGCCGCGCCGGCCATGGCAGGATGGCCTGGACGAAGTACTCAACGAACTGTTGGGAGCGAAGGGGCGGGCATGAAGGGCATCATTCTCGCAGGCGGCATGGGCACGCGGCTCTACCCGCTCACCCAGGTGACCAGCAAGCAGCTGCTGCCGGTCTACGACAAGCCGATGATCTACTATCCGCTGTCGACACTCATGCTGGCGGGCATCCGGGACATCCTGGTGATCACCACGCCGCAGGACGCCGCCCAGTTTCGCATGCTGCTGGGCGACGGCGAGCAATGGGGTATTCGCATCGCCTACGCCGTGCAGCCCAAGCCCGAGGGCCTGGCGCAGGCCTTCCTGATCGGTCGCGACTTCATCGGCTCCGAAAGTTGCGCGCTCATTCTCGGCGACAATATCTTCTACGGCCATGGGCTGACCGAGATGCTGCAGCGCGCGGCCGGTCAGGGGGTCGGCGCCACCGTGTTCGGCTATCTCGTGCGCGATCCGGAGCGGTACGGCGTCGTCGAGTTCGATGGCTCCGGCCGGGCCGTGTCGATCGAGGAAAAGCCGGCGAAGCCGCGCTCCAACTGGGCGGTCACCGGCTTGTACTTCTACGACAACGAGGTCGTGCGCATTGCCGGCAGCATAAAGCCCTCGGCCCGCGGCGAGTTGGAGATCACCGACGTCAATCGCATCTACCTGGGGCGTGGCGCGCTGCGCGTCGAACGCATGGGGCGCGGCTATGCGTGGCTCGACACCGGGACGCATGAATCGCTGCTGCAGGCGTCCGAATTCGTGCGCACCGTCGAGGACCGCCAGGGTCTGAAGGTTGCCTGCGTCGAAGAGGTCGCCCACCACATGGGCTTCATCAACGACGACCAGGTCAGAAAGCTGGCAGCCCCGCTCGCCAAGAGCGGCTACGGCGAATACCTGCTGCGCGTGATCGGCGAGGCCGACTGACGGCAATGACTGCGGCCGACCGCATCGGCCTGCGCGATCGAATTCTGCTCACATGCTTCGGCATCGGGGCCGCGGCGCTGATCGGCTCAACCCTGTGGATGGTAGCGCAGCATCGCCTGACGGCGCCATTTCAGGACCAGTGGGACATGTTGGCCTGGTTTCGCGAGTGCGCGCGCGATTGCTGGTCGCCGTCCCTGTGGTGGCGCCAGCACAACGAGCATCGGCTGGCAGTGCCGCGTCTGTTCTTCCTCGCCGACGTCCACCTCTTCGGCGGCACCAACCTCTTACTGGTCTGCGCAAACCTTGCGATCCAAACCTTTCACGGCATCGTCTTGGCCTGGCTCGCCCTGCGCGACCCGGTGATCGATCGCCGCGCCGGGCTGACCTTCGCTATCGCCGCTTGGGCAACGGTTCTGTCCGGCGGTCAACTCGAGAATTTCATTTGGGGATTCCAAGTCCAAATCGTCCTGGTGCTGCTGCTGGCGACGCTTGCGTCGCTGGCACTCGTGCGCAACCGCCCGTTGGTTGCCGGCATTCTGGCGACGCTCGCAACCTATACCATGGCGAACGGCGTCATCCTGTGGATCGTGCTCGTGCTGCTGGCGCTTGGCCGACGGATGCCGCTGAAGATCGTCGGCGCGCTCGTCTTCGCCGGCATCCCAGGGCTGTTCAACGCTCGATAGTTGAGCATAGGGGTGAGTCGAAAATATCACACGCGGAAGGGAAACGGAGTGTTGCGAGCAGATAGTGGATTCCTTGGGCATGAAATCTC
>VGDO01000163.1 GCA_016869645.1 Alphaproteobacteria bacterium | reverse complement strand
ATCGCTGCTCGCCGATCTCGCCACGCTCACCCGCAACACCGTCCGCTTCGGCCGCGCAGCCTCCTTCCCGGTGCTCGCCACCCCGACCGAAATCCAGCGCCGCGCACTCGATCTGCTCGCCGTCAAGCCCAGCCTGTAGTCAGGACCCGCAGACAAACGCGAGTCACATCAGTGGCTTGGTCAAAATTCGGGCAAAGTTCAGTCTAGCCCGCCAGGCCGAGCAGATCGATCAGCCCGTCGATCCGACGGGACCAGGCAAAGCCGTCCATGTGGGCGGCGCCCTTGAGGCCCACCGCGCGCGCGGCCTGCCGATCGCGCCAGACCCGCTCCAGCAGCTCGATAATCTCCTCGACCGAGGACTCGCCCCAGCCATCGGTTCCGATGCGCTTGGTCGGTAAAGCGATCGGCTGCTGGTTGCAGAGCGGGTAGCAGGCGCCTTCGGCAATGATGTCGAGATGGCCGGTATTGGCCGACAGGATCGTCGGCACGCCGGCCGACATGCACTCCATGGCCGCTAGGTTGGTGCCGCCTTCGCAGCGGTTCGGAAACAATGCGACGTCGGCCTCGCGCATCAAGCGCGCCAGCTTGGTGTGCGGCATGTAGTTGAAGGCAAGGACGGCTTCCTGCGGCAGGCTGTGGCGCGCGAACCAGGCGCCGAACTCCGGGTTGCCCTGGGCATCGACCACGGGCGCGCCGTCGACATGCGGCGAATGCGCGAGCAGACGGCCCTGGGGCGAGTCGGGCCATGGATTGCCCCAGACGGCGAGCAACAGGGTCTCGGGGTGCCGCTGGCGGAATGCTCCAACGGCCGCCGTCACGATGTCCTGGCCCTTGCGGTATTCGAGCTTGCCGCCGGAGAAGATCACGAAGCGGTCGCGGTAGCGCTCGCTGCGCGGCGCCGGGTGAAACAGGGTCGGGTCGACTCCTTGGAGCGACGCGACGACATTGCTGAGCCCCGCGGCTTCGAGCAGGTGCTTGTTCCATGTCGAGCCGGCGGCAACGCGGTCGAATTCCGCGAGCCTGCTGCGCGCGTCTTCGCCAATGAGCGTGCTCTCGATGAAGGCCAGTGCGTGGTTCGGCCTTCCCTTGACCCGCGCTGCGGCGGCGCTGAAGGCTGGCGTCGCGTCGTTGCCGCGCGCGTGCAGCACCGGCATGCGCATGGGAACCGAGGCGCCCGTTTCGCGCGCGAGCCGGCCGAGCACGACGTCATGGTCCGCCAGGGCCGGCGCAAGCAGCATGCGTTCGTGCGCGTCAAGGTCGAGCGTGCCGGGTTGTTCCAGCGGCAACGGCAGCGCGATCCGCCGCGCGATCAGGCGTTCGGCGATGTGGTAGCCGTAAAGGCCCCAGCCGAAATCGGTTCCGATCTGCCAGGCGATGCCGATGCGGCGCATGCGCCGGTATGGCCTCGCTCAGCCCCGACCAGCGACGAGTTCGGCGCAGAAGCCGGAGATCACGTCGAGCGCGCGGGTTGGGCCGCGCTTGGCGATGGCCTGCGCGCGGGCCGCGGCACGCTCAAGATAGCTCGACGTGCCGATCACGCCGTTGAGCGCCTGGGTGACATGGGCGGACTCGAATTGGCCGCCGGTTCGCATCTGGGCGGCAATGCCCATGCGGCCGAGGGTGTGCGCGTTCATGGTCTGCTCGCCGTGGCGCGGCACGAGGATCTGCGGGCGGCCGAGGGCCATCGCCGTCTCCGTCGTGCCGAGCCCGCCGTGATGGATGATCACGGCTGCCTTGGCGCCGACCTCCGCCATCGGCGGCGGCCGGTCATGGATCGTCAGACCCATGTCGCGCAGCCGCGCGATCTGCACCTTGTCAGAATCGCGCAGATAGCAGCTTCCCGTACGTCGGCTGGCGGCCAGGCCATCGAGGAACTTCTGCGTGTGCGCGAATGTCATCGACAGGTAGCAGAAGTAGTCGACTTCTGGCCGGGTGGCTGCCGGCGGCGGCAGCGGGGTCAGGGGGCCGACTGCCTGCTTCTGCCGCTCGCCCCGGTAGAAGTCGAGCTCGGGCAGCGTGATGATGAACGCTTCATTGCCGCCGAGAATCGACGGCATGGTCGGCGGCAGCGGCCGGCTGCGCCGGCGCTGCGTTTCCTGCACCGTTGCCAGGAGGCGCTCTTCGGGCACGCGTGCGCCGGATTTCCGGAATTCCGGAAACTTCGCCATCGTCGGCGGCGGCAGGGTGAAGCCGTCGCCCAGCATGACGGTTGGAAAGGTCTTGTAGGTCGTCAATCCGACCGTCGGCGCGTAGTCGCCCACCACCATGTCGGGCTTGATGACATCGATCAGACCCTGCCAGGCGTCAACCATCGCAAGCAGCCGGTCGACATCGTCGTAGCCGATCGTCGCCAGGATGTCGCCATAGGTGGCGATCGGCTTGTTGCGGACGTCTTCAGGTGCATGAGGGATGAGCATCGGTGCCTGCAGCACGACGAAGCCTTCGCGCTGGATCACGCCGTGGCTGATCGGCACGTTGCGCACGGCGAAGATGCACTCGTGGCCCGATTCGCGCAGCCGCTTGGCCAGCGGCAATAGCCGCATCACGTGGCCGAGGCCGTCACCCAGTTCCCATGCCAGTAGGATTCGCCCCATGGCGCTGTCTCGATCTCTCGCGTCGGTCCTCAGGCGCCCGATCCGCGCAAGGTCGAGCCTTCTGTCGCGGAATGGCGGGGCTCCACCTGGACCGCCCGGTCAGATGCAGGCTGGCGGTTCGGCCGGTAGTGCAATCCGGTGGTAATGCGGCCCCCGCCTGTCGTGTAGTCGATCGTGTGCGCTGTGCGTTTCGCCTGCCCCGACAGGTGAACGATGCCGAGCGGCTGGTGCGGTAGTAGCGGCTCCGTGAAGAAGCCGGTCGCCGGATCGTATTTCGGCAGCGCCTTGTTGACCAGCCAATTGAAGATGGCGGGCAGCATCTGGACCCGCAGACGCCGGCTGTAAGCGGCGTGGTTGAGCGCGGTCTGCTCGGCGGTGAAATCGGCGACGCGCGATAGTGCACTCCGCAGATCGTCGGCCCAGGACTGCCAGTGCGGCGCGTCGTGATGGAGCGCGAACGCGCCGGAATTCATGATCGGCAACTGCCACAGCGAGCGTGCCGCTGCGCCGCTGAAGAACCGAACATAGTTGTCGTACATCCATCGGCGCGTCTCACCGTGGTCGTAGAGGGAGGCATAGGCGCGGTCGATTTCAGGGACGATGGTTAGCGCGCCGTCGGCGGCGCCTTCCGTGAAGAATTTGACGGCGGCCCAGTCCTGCACCCAAGCATCGGCGTCGATCCACAGGTACACCTCGTAGCCGGGAAAGTATCGCGGCAGGAACGGGCGCGCCGTCATGGCGCGGTAGCCCTTGCGTGCCGGCCCCGCGGCTGATGGAACCTCGATGTCCCAGCCAGGCTCGGTGACGTGGTCGACGCGGCGCTCGAGCTCTGTCCGCTGGTCCAAGGTGAGGCCGAGATCGAGCACGCCGATCGGCATGCTCCGGCCCTCCGGTTTGTCGCGGATCGAACCGATCAGCTCCATCAGCAGGCCGGAAAACAGGTGGTCGGCGCCGGTGCAGATGATGGCTCTCATGGCGTGGCGTTACCCGGGGACGGCTCTCGTCACTCGGAAGGGCGTTCCGGGCGCAAACGCGCGCGCCGGCGGCTGGCGGCCTGTTGCTCGGCCAGGTGGTGCGCTTCGGCGAGCGGGGCGCGGTTCGGCGGCTCGTAGCCTTGCACCGCGCGCTCCGGACGGTAGCGCAGCCAGGTGCCGAACATGCCGCGTCCGTCGATGCACCGCAGGAGATGCTTGGTCTTCTTGGCGTCGCCCGACAAATGGACGATGCCCAGCGGCTCGTGCGGCGGAACCGGATCGGTGAATTGGCCGGTCACCGGGTCGTACTTCGGCAGCGCCTTGTTGACCAGCCAGTTGAACCGGGACGGCAGGAAATGATGCGGCAGGCCTCGCGTATAGATCGCGTGGTTGAGCGCGGTTTGCTCGACGGTCAGGTCGGTCTCGCGCAGCAGGCCGGCCTGGAAATCTTCGGCCCAGGCTTGCCAGTGCACCGCGTCGTGGCGCAGCGCGAATACGCCGGAGTTGAGCACCGGCATGAGCCAGAGCGCCTCCGCTGCGCTCTTGCCGAAGAACCGGCGATAGTTGTGCATCATCCAGCGGCGATTGCGGCCCCGGTCGTACTCCGTGCGATAGGATCGATCGATCTCGGGCACGATCGCGATGGCGCCGCCGGCCGCGGCGCGAACCAGGCAATCGACAGCATGCCAATCCTGGACCCACGCGTCCGAGTCGATCCAGACATAGGTCTCGTAGCCGGGAAAGTGGCGCGGCAAGAACGGTCGCGCCGTCATTGCCTTGAAACCGCGCCAGGCTTCGCGGCCCGACTGGTTGCCGGATGTGGCGAACCGCATGTCCCAGCCCGGCTCGACCATGCGATCGACGAGAGGACCCAAGAGCGTTCTCTGCTCCGGCGTCAGCCCGAGGTCGAGGATGGCGAGCGACACGCGGCGTCCTTCGGGCTTGTGCCGAACGGACAGGACCATCAGATGGAGTAGCTCGAAGAAGCGATGATCCGCGGCGGCGCAGACGACAACCGTCATGACGGCGACGGCTTCGCGCGGCCGGCTCTGACCTGCTCCGTCAGGGCGGCTCGGACAGCGGCGATGACGCCCGGCCAATCGGCCTGTGTCGACTGACGGAACAGGCGGGCCGTCGGATACCAAGGGCTGTCATCACGGCCGAGCAGCCAGCGCCAGTCCGGCGCATGGCACAGCATGACCCAGGTCGGCCGGCCGAGCGCGCCGGCCAGGTGAACGACCGACGTGCACGTCGTGATGATCAGATTGAGCTGCATCATGGCTGCGGCGGTATCGCAGAAATCGCGAATCCGCTCATTCAGCCTGATCAGCTTGGCGGGGGCGTTTCGCACCTCCGCTTCGCCGTCGCCCTTTTGCAACGAGAAGAATTGGGTGCCCGGCACGTCGAGCAGCGGTAGCACGGTCGCCAACTGGGTCGAGCGGGTTCGATCGCCGCTGAAGCGGGGATTGCCGGCCCACACCAGGCCGATCTTCAAGAGCTCGGGCCGCGCCTCGTTGAGCGGAAAGCTCGTGGGATCGGGAACCGGGATGTAGGGCACCTGCTTGGGCAGTTGGTCGAGAGTCGCGATGCCGAGGACGTGGGTCGCGCTCATCAGCGGCATGTGGAGATCGAACGGTGGCAGCGGCTCCGGTCCCAGGCGCTCCACCGTCCGGTCGACGCCAGGCAGATCGCTGAAGAGGCGCATCAGTGGCTGATGACACTCGAAGACGATGCGCGCACCTGCCGCACGCTCGACGATCGCCGGCATGAAGCGCATGTATTGCAGCACGTCGCCCATGCCCTGTTCCGTGTGGATCAGCAGCGCCTTTCCCGGCGCCGGTCCGCCATCCCACATGGGTTGTGGGAAATCGCGCCGCTTGGAGGGAAAGCCTTCGTACTGCCAGCGCCATTCGTACTCCTGGAACCCTTCGGCGAGCCGCCCCGCCGCCAGCAGCGCGAGGGACAGATTCCAGTGCACGCTGGCGTTGTCCGGGGCGATGGCCAGGGCGCGGCGGTAGTTGGCCGCCGCGCCGTCAAGGTCGCCCAGCTCCTTCAGCAGGTTGCCGAAGTTGTAGAGGAAGCTGACGTTGTTCGGCTCGCGCTTGAGCGCCACCGCATAGGACGCACGTGCATCTTCGTAGCGGCGAAGGCTGCGGTACAGCGCCCCGAGGTTCGAGTGCAGCACCGCCTGATGCGGCAGCTGCTCCGCCTGCCGGTAGATCTCCAGGGCCTCCAGATGTCGCTCCTGCTTCTGCAGGATGACGCCCAGGTTGATCAGCGCCTGACTGGCGCGCCGGTCGACCGCGATGACGCTGCGATAGAGAAACTCGGCGCGTGCGAGATCACCCATCCGCTCGAGCGCGACCGCGAGCGCCATCTGTGCGTTGGCGTTGTAGGGCTGCAGGTTGATTGCCGCCTCGAAGTGCCAACAGGCCTCGTCCAGCTTGCCTCGCTCGCTCAGAATGAGGCCAAGCTGGTGGTGAAACTCCGGAAGCGACGGCCACCGGCGCAGCGCCTCGCGCACGGTCGCTTCGGCCCAGGTCGTGTCGGTCAGCCGGCGCGCGACCTGGATGGCGATGACGAACAGCTTGCTCGGTGCGTTGCTTGAGGTGAGGGCGGGCTGCACCAGGGCGCGGGCATCGGCGTAGCGCTCAGCCAAATGCTCGACGATGGCGGCTCGGTGCAGCAGGTCGTAGTTGCCGGGAAATTGCCGGCGCGCCTCGGTCAGCACCCGGCGCGCGCCGTCGAGGTCCTTCGCGTCGCGCAGCCGGTCTGCCTCGCGGATCGCGGCTGCGGCGGTCGACGCCTCGGCGGTCGGCGCGTTCGCGTTGGCGGGCTGAGCTCCGGCGAGCTGTGCGGGCGGTGCGGCCATGTCAGAAATCGACGATATCGTATTTCTTCAGCCATGCGATTGTCCGCATGAGCAGGCGCCGTTCGGTATCCGGCCGGCCGGCCGAAAGTTCGCCGACCGTCCGGGAGCGGCCGGCCAGTTCGGCGACCATGCGCCGAATCTCGTCCTGCTGCAGCATCAGATGTCCGGTAAAGGTGTTCATCGACATCGACAATATCTGCTCGAGCCGAGCGGCAGCGTCCTCTCCCCGTGTACGAAGACTGACATCGGCGCCGAGTTGCGTCGAGGAGTGGCCCTGGAACATGTCGAAAGGATCCGGGCGCAGGCCGTGGTTGCGCAGTCCAGCTTGCCCGGCCCCGGCCAGCTTGTCGGTGCGTCGGCGGAGCGCGAGCTCCCGCCACAGCGCCTGGTATTGTCCGATCACCGGCCGCCAATCGAAGAAGGCCGCCGCCCGGCGGCGGCCGGCCTCGCCGAGTGATTGACGCAGGGCCAGATCGCCGGCCAGACGACGAATGGCATCTGCCGCCGCCCGCACATCGACGGCAGTCGCCTGGCTGACGGCTCCGATGTATCGATCATAGGTATCGATACCCCATACGTAGCGCGGCACAAGGTCGCCGCCGTCCGTCGGTGGCGGCATGGTCGTCTTGATGCGGAAGCCGGTTTCGCCTTCGGTCACGGTGTCGCGATAGCCATCCCAGTCCGACACGACGCACGGGATGCCAGCCGCCATCGCCTCGAGCGGCGTGATGCCGAAGCTTTCCTGAATATTGTCCGAGAGCGAAAAAAAGATATCGCCGGCAAACCACGCGGCCCGCGACTGCGGCGGGTCGGCTCCGTCGAGAAAGTGCACCGTCACGTCGGGACAGTAGCGCGGCGCGGCTGTTCTGAATTCGGCCGCGATGGCATTGTTGGGGAACTGGCCGACCATCAGAAAGTGCAGCCGGGTGGTTCCGGCGTCGCCGCGCATCAGCTCGTGAGCCAGCTGGGCTGCCAGCAACATCGGGACCGGATGGGCCTTGGCGTGGAACGCCAGGCGTCCGAAGAAGAGCAGGGCCACATCGGATGCCGCGATCTGCAGCCGCTGGCGCAGCTCGGCTCGCATCGCCTCGGTGGCGGTCGAGGCAGCAAAGGCACCGGCATCGACACCGAGGGGAATGATCGGCAGCTGGATCGGCAGCGCGGGGCGTGCTCCTACCCGCTGGGCGATGTAGTCGGCATAGCCGCCGACCATCCTTTCGACCGCCGCCTTGACGGCCCGCGACGTACATACGACGGCATCCCAGCTCTGGGTCGGCGCGAGCAGCAGCTCGCCGAGTGCGTCCATCGCCCGATCGGAGCTCACCGTGTGGGTGATGCCACAGAGGCTATAGCGCCGATCGTCGTCGAGCCGGCGCTGCCATGCCGTTTCGCCCAGGCCAGGCCCGGCAAGATAGAGGCAGCCGACCTCCGCCAGCAGGCTATAGCGCCCGGGCGCCACCCAGTGAGTCGGCCGGCCGCGCCCGCCCATCGCGGCGACGCGCCGGGTGAAATGATCGAAATCGTTGCGGCTCGGCGTGAATGCGTAGAAGGCCGGCACGCCGGAGTGGGCGACCAGGCCCTTCAGAAAGCCTTCTCCTGCCGCGTGGCGGCCCATGACCTTGGGACGGGCCGCGTCGTAGGAATCGGGGTGGTATTGGATGGCAGCGTTCGGCTGTGCGGCCGGCGCGGCAGCGGTCTGGGTCGGCGGGTCGGCGGGCAGTGAAGCCATGTCAGGCTTGGCGGCAGCAGTTGAGCGATGCGCGGGGCGAACCGGCATGCGCCCCGTCGGATCGCTTGTCTAGCCGATTTCGGCCGCGGTTCCCAGGTTCGGCTTGGCCGCCAATTCTCATCCCGCTGTCAGAGGCTCCAGTAGTGCAGCCCAGCGGGGATGTCGCCCGGCGCGAGCACCGACTTGATGTCGACGATGACGCCGTTTGCCGTCACCAGATCGAACAGCTCCTGACGCTTGCGCTCGAGGAACACCCGATGCGCGACGGCGATGACGAGTGCGTCGAGGCCGGAAAGCTGGTCCCACTCGACGAGCTCGATACCGTACTCCTCGCGCACGCGATGAGGATCGGCATGCGGATCGTGGACCAGGGGCCGGGCGCCGAACTGGCCGAGCTCGCGCACGATCTCCGGAACCTGACTGTTGCGTATGTCGGTCACGTCCTCCTTGAAGGTGAGGCCGAGAATGCCGATCCGGCTGTTGCCCAACGCGCGGCCGGCACGCGTCAGCAGCTTGACGGTCCGCTCGGCGATGAAGCCGCCCATGCCGTTGTTCAGGCGGCGCGATGCGCGGATCACCTCGGGGTAATAGCCGAAGGATTCGGCACGCGCGATCAGATAGTAGGGATCGACGCCAATGCAATGGCCGCCGACCAGCCCCGGCTTGAACTTCATGAAGTTCCACTTCGTGCCGGCAGCCTCGAGGATGTCGTGGGTGCGCAGTCCAAGCCGGTCGAAGATCCGCGCCAGCTCGTTGACCAGCGCGATGTTGACGTCGCGCTGGATATTTTCGGTGACCTTCGCGGCCTCCGCGACCTGGATGGACGGGGCGCGATGCAGGCCGGCATGGACGATCGGCTCGTACAGCCGGGCGACACGTTCGAGCGTCTCGGCGTCCTGCGCCGAGATGATCTTGACCACGTTGTCGAGCCGATGCGCGTCATCGGCGGGATTGATGCGCTCAGGCGAGTAGCCGAGCTTGAAATCGGTGCCCTGTGTCAGCCCGGACTCGCGGGCGATGATCGGTCCGCAGAATTCCTCGACCACGCCGGGATAGACCGTCGACTCGACGATGACGAGGGCGCCCTTGGCGATCACGTGGGCGATCGTCCGGCAGGCCTGTTCGATCGGCCCGAGATCGGGCCGTCGACTCGCGTCGATCGGCGTCGGCACGGTGACGATGAACACGGTCGCGCCCTTGAGCGCGCTCTCCTCATGCGTGAAGCATAGATTGGGCGGTGCGACCAGCGGCCGGTCCGCCTCGTCGTTCCAGTCGCGTCCGAGCTTCAACGCCTCGATGCGCGACGCGTCGACATCGTAGCCGCGGACGTCCCGGAACACGCGCGCCAGTGCCAGCGCGAGCGGCAGTCCGACATAGCCGACACCGAGGACGGCGATCCGTTCTTCGGTCATTGCGCGACCCCGACGTGCCGCGTTGCGCGGCGACAGCTGCGCCGGTCCCGGCCGGCTCCGGCAACAACGGCCGGGAATGTCAGGAACGCCAACCCCGGTGTCAACTGGTTTGTCGCCAGCCGGCGATGTCGCCCTAGCGCCGCGCCACGGCGGCGATCTCCGCCTCCATGCCCTGGGCATGGGCCGTGAAGGTGTGCTTGTGGTCGTAGATCGCGCGCCCGGCGTCACCCAGGCGTTTGATCAGGCCGCGGTCGTGGAAGATCCGGTCGATATTGGCGGCCAGCGCCGCGTCGTCTCCGACCGGGCTGAGCAATCCCGTCTGATCGTGCATCACGGTTTCGGGGATCGGACCGAAATCGCTCGATAGCACGCATCGGCGGTGCAGCAGCGCCTCGAGGATCGTCAGGGTGATCAGGTCGTCCCGCGTCGGAAAAAGGAGCGCGTCGCAATGCGCCATATGGGATTGGGCGACGGCAGGAGGCTGTTCGCCCGTCACTTCGACGGTCTGGTTCAGCACGCTATGGCCCGCAATGGTGGCGGTCACCTGCGCGACGAAGTTGGGCTGGAAGATACAGGAGCCCATGAGCGTCAGCTTGATGCGCGGATTGGCGAGCCGCTTCAGCGCGCGCAAGGTGACGTCGACGCCCTTCCGTGCCGCCACGATGCCGAGCTGGAGCAGGTGCAGATCCGCGGGATCCCGGTTTGCGGGCGGTGGGCCGACATGCGGATCGATGCCGATGCCGTACGGCACGATGGCATGGCGACGGCCGCCGACATACGGCCGATAGAGGGTTTCGTACTGCCAGCGTGTCGGAAAGACGACCGCATCCGGCACCCCGAATGCCTTGGCATCGACCCGACCCGTGGTCAGCCACTCGACACCCCCTGCCGGCTCGTGAATCCACCACAGGATGGGCAGCTGACCCTGCGCCTTCTTGACGACGTCGAACGACATCAGGGTGTTGGCAACCAGGACGTCGTACTTTCGTGCATCGATATACGCAACGCATTCGATGCCGGCGGCCTCGTAGTCCTGCCGAAGGGCGCCGACGTCGCCATGGCGCGGTAGTAGGACGACGATCTCGTGCCGCGCGCGCAGATGGCGCATCAGGCGAAACAGGATGAGCGGCGCGCCCGTGTAGTCGAGCCGGTGGCTGTAGGCGATGATGCGCATAGGACAGGCAGGCGTTACGGCAGCCGCACGCTATCACGGCAGCGCCGAAATCAACAGAAAAGGCCGCGCGGGGCGCGGTCAGAAGACGACAATGTCCGACGTCGTGAAGGCCGACTTGCTGACGCCGACGATGGTGATGGTGTTGCCGCCGCCGAGATTGAGGACGGTGTTGCTGCCACTGCTGGTCATGGCCGCGAGCACCTGCGCCACCGTCGTAATCGAGTTGTTGTTGATTCCACTCTGGACCCGCAACACGTCGGCGGCGTCGATGTTGAAATCGGCAATGACGTCGGTACCACTGCCGGCTTCGAACACGAAGGCGTCATTGCCGGACCCGCCATACATCGTGTCGTTGCCGGCGCCGCCATAGACCGAATCGTCACCCACGCCCGCATAGAGCAGGTCGGCGCTGATGCCGCCATAGAGCATGTCGTTGCCCTGGCCACCATACATCGTGTCCGTCTCGGAGCCCCCGAACAGCCGGTCGTTTGCAAGGTTGCCGTAGAGCGTGTCGGCGCCGGCGTTGCCATAGATGGTGTCGTCACCTTGTCCGCCGAAGCCCAGGTTGTTGTTGTCGCCGCCGACCATGGAATCGGCGCCGACGTTGCCGTAGATGACGTCGCTTCCGGAGTTGCCGAACAGCGTGTCGTCAGCCAGTCCCCCATAGATGCTGTCGTTGCCGTTGCCGCCGCCGAGCGAGTCCGCGGCACCATCGCCCGACATCTGGTCATTGCCGTCATCGCCATACATGACGTCGAGACCCTCGCCGCCGACGAGCTTGTCGTCCCCGCCGCCGCCGGTCATCGAATCGTTGGCGGCACCGCCGTAGAGCGTGTCGGCGCCGTCGCCCGAAACGAGGCTGTCGTTGCCCAGATTGCCGTATTGCAGGTCGGCGCCGCTGCCGAGATCTATCAGGATATCGTTGCCGGCGCCGCCATAGAGAGTGTCGTTGCCGTCGCTGCCGTTCAGAGTATCGATGCCGTCATTGCCGTAGATCAGATCGTTGCCGTCTCCGGCGTAGATGCTGTCGTTGCCGTCGCCGCCCGTCATCGAGTCATTGCCGCCGCCGAGGTCCTGCATGACGTCGTCGCCGCCGCCGCCGTCGAAGACGTCGTGCGAGATGGAGATGTCGGTCAGCGTGTCGTTGCCCTGGGCCCCGACGAGGCTGTCATTACCGTCGCCGCCGTCGATGCTGTCGCTGCCATTACCGCCCGACAGGTAGTCGTCGCCTGCGGCGCCGTTGAGTGTGTCATTGCCGTCGCCGCCATCGAGCCAGTCGGCTCCGGCGGAGGACAGGATGACGTCACCGCCGTCGCCACCAAACAGCTAATCGTTGCCGTCACCGCCATCGAGTGAGTCGTTGCCGTCGCCGCCGATGAGAGAGTCATTGTCGGCGCCGCCGACCAGGCTGTCGCTGCCGTCGCCGCCAGACAGCGTGTCGTCGCCCGTCGTATCGGTGAGG
>VGDO01000162.1 GCA_016869645.1 Alphaproteobacteria bacterium | reverse complement strand
GTTTCATCTCCTCTTCGATGGTGACGGGAGTGATGTCCGGGGGCGACGGGTTGGTGGTCGTCAAACGGGAAAACACTCAGGTTTTACGGTTGAAACGGTCGGCTGCGCGGCACCGCCCAGGAGCCCAATCGAACGGCCTGGAAGCTATCAGATTTGGCGTCTGCGAACAACGATTCCGGCCTCTCTGAACAACCGCCGAAGCGGTGCCGGAAACCATGCAAATGTATGTATATAATCAATGGTTTAAATGACGGATGGACATGCCTGTCCTGACTGCCTCCGGACGGCAGGCGCGATGCCGGCTCGACGCCGACAACGCAGGTGCCGCATGACCTCGATTCGAGGTCAAAAGAGTGGCGCCGCGAGTGCGACGAACCGCGCGGCGCGCTCACCTCATCCTGTCTGGCGAGGCGACCGACTTGACGCCACATTCCGCATCGTCGACAACATGGCCGTGCGCCCGCAGAGGCGGTGCACGTCATGCTGGTGATCGATGAATTCGCACCCACCGCAATCCGCCCTTCCGCCGGCTTCGGCCGGTGCCGACCGTCGTGTGCACCGCCGCGTCGCGCGGCCGCCCTTCGTGTTGACCCTGGCGGAGCGCAGCTACTGGCCGCTCGATGCCTCGCTTGGCGGCTTCCTGATCGAGGATCACGACGGCGGTTTGACGCCGGAGGATCGTTTCGAAGGCCGCATCACCCCCTTTGGTCCGGCGATTGTCCAGGATCCGGAGGCCGTCGGCTTCGGCTTCCGCGCTGCCGTCGTGCGTCTCGAAGACGGCGGCGTGGTCGCGGCGCGGTTCGTCGACCTCGATCACGCCGCCATGGACAGGCTGACCGCTTATCTGGCGAGCGCGCGCCAGTTCGAGACCTTTGTGCGCTCCCTGTCGACCGACCGGGCAAGCGAGCGCGCTTTTGCCGAGCGCCTCGGACGCATCCCGATCGAAGTCGCAGAGACGTTCTCGACGACGCAGCTCCGCGCGCTTTACATCGCCTTCGTGGACGAGAATTAGAGCCGCTCGCCGGCCAGTCCAGCCAGCGCCTGGCGCAGGATCTGCCGGCTGCGCCACAGCACCATTTCGCGCCACTCGTCTGTATCGGGATAGTACTGGCGCCGCAGCGTCTTCTTGATCCGCTGGGTGTCCGGCGCGTTCCAGTCGATCCGCCCGTCGACCCGCGGGCCATAGGCGTGCAGCCAATGGTCCTCGCGCATGGCGCGTCTGCCGCGCTCAGGCGAGAAGGTGCCGTATTCCAAAGCGATGAACGTGACTTTGTCGCCGACCATGCGCTCCCAGCCATACTCGTTCAGTCCGACCTTGGGCACCGAGGACGACGTGCCGAGCGCCGGTTCGGTCACGGATTCGCCGTACCAGCGCTTGGCGCGATTGACCATGACCGTATCGGGATGGTGACCGCAGATCGGCTCGCCATAGCCATAGGGGCCGAGGCCGGTGTGGTAATCGACGACGCCGATCAGCTCGCGCGCAATCAGTTCGTTGTCGGCAACGATGCGCTCGATCGTGCGGCGCGACCAGGTCGGGCCGGTGCCGCCGAAGAAAATGCCCTCGGGATGGACATACTGGCCGCCGCTGCGGGCGATCTGGAACTCTTTGTCGCCATGCGCCTTGCGCCAGGCCGCGATCTTTGCCTCCGCGGCCTCGAAGACGGGATCTTCGAGAGCGCGCGGCAGGAAGGCGTCGCGTAGCTCGTCATAGCCGGGGTTGGCCGGCAGCTTCTGCGAAAAATCGACGTGGTTGCGGTTGAGATCGACGCCTTCCTCCGTGACGCGCCGGATCCAGGCGAATCCGTGGGGATTGATCGCGTGGACGAACAGAGCGGCGACG
Organism: Alphaproteobacteria bacterium; assembly: GCA_016869645.1. GTDB lineage: Bacteria > Pseudomonadota > Alphaproteobacteria > SHVW01 > SHVW01 > SHVW01. Next base: position 10,407 of record VGDO01000162.1, on the reverse strand, counting down.
CCGGCCGGCAGCCGCGCCGGGCCGTCGGCGTTGAGCCAGTCGACCTGAGCGCCCGAACCGCAGAAGCCCTCCGTGCCGTGAGTGGCCGAGATGGTCACCAGCACGCGCGCCGCACCAGCCGGACCGAACCATGCCGTGTCGGTGGCAAGGTCCTCGCCATGCGGACCGCGATTCGGGTTGGCGTAGGTCGCGAGCTTGCCGCCAGCCGCCTGGGCCGCCGCGCGGAACTTGGCGCGCGCGTCGCTGTAGTCGCGCGGGAAGCATGAAAAGCTGAACGGAATGGCGTCGAGACCTGACATCGAGAGCAACCTGGACAGTTGACGCGAACACGAGGGAAAGGACAGCCTAGCAGGGATCTGGGGGTACAGCCGAGGTGGCCCGTCCCGCAACGACGCCGCCACGAACCCGAGCGGATGGCTTGACCGGGGAGGACAGCAGGCGTCTAGTGATCTTGTGAGCACGGCCCGCAATCACGTGGCGGGACGGCCAATAACCCGACGACGGGAGGACAACGCCATGTCGGTAGCCCGAGTCAGCAAGATCGTCTCAGCCTCGAACAAAAGCTTCGACGATGCGGTATCCAGCGGGCTTGCACGCGCCGCCAAGACTGTCCGCGGCATCAAGGGTGTTGAGATCATTCGGCAGAACGCCACCGTCAACAAGGGCAAGATCGCCGAATACCGGGTCACCATGGAGATCACCTTCGTTCTCGAAGGCAGTTAAGCCGGTTCAGCACCACGAGGCGCCCGCCGAGCCGACCCGGCCGGCGGACGCCTCGTGACACCGCCGAGGCGCCTATCGCACGCTGACACGTGCTGGTAGGGTGCGCGCCCGACCACTCTGAGGCGCGCCATGGCCAAACGACCCAATCTGATCGTCATCCTGATCGACGATCTGCGCTTTGACGAGACGAGCGCGTCTGGCCACCCCTACCTGAAAACGCCCAACATCGACCGCCTGGCGCGCGACGGCGCGACGTTCGCCAACGCGTTTCACACCACGCCGCTCTGCTCGCCCAACCGGGCGTCGATCCTGACCGGCCAATACGCGTCGCGTCACGGCATCATCGACAATGTCGGCCGCAACGTGGCGAGCCATCGCCTGGACAACTTCAACCTGGCGCTCAGGAAGCTCGGTTACACGACGGCGCATATCGGCAAATGGCACATGGGCGACGATCCCAGCCCGCGTCCGGGCTACGACCACTGGGTGAGCTTTCGCGACCAGGGCCAGCTGGTCGACCCGATCCTGTGGGAGGACGGCGCCGAGCACCAGGTGCGCGGCTACATGACGGACGTACTGAACCAGCGGGCGTTGGAGTTCGTCGGCCGCAAGCACCGAAAGCCGTTCTCGCTGTTCCTCGCCCACAAGGCGGTGCATCCCGACATCAAGCCGAATCCGATCGGCGGCCTCGATGTCAGCGACATCGGCGGCTATGTGCTGCCCGACCGTCACAAGGACCTGTATCGCGGATGCGTCTATCCCAAGCGGCCGAACATGCTGCCGCTGGCACGCGTCGCGCGCGACAAGCCGGCGATGAAAATGATGTTCGAATCGCGCGCGACTGCCTCTTCGCGCGCGATCCTGGCCGCCATGGATGGCGGCACGCAGGAGGAAATCCGCAAGCGCGCCGCCATGATGGCCTCGGTCGACGAAGGCGTCGGCATGCTGCTGAAGTTGCTTGAGGACAAGAGCCAGCTCGACGACACCGTCATCATCTTCCTCGGCGACAACGGGTTCTTCTTCGGCGAGCACGGCCTGACGGTCGAACGGCGCTTCGCCTACGAGGAAGGCATCCGCACCGCTTTCTTCGTGCGCTATCCGAAACTCACCAAGGCGGGCAGCAGCTTCGACCAGATGATCCTCGCCATCGACATCGCGCCGACCTTGATCGAGCTGGCGGGCGGCAAGCCCGGCGCCACCATACAAGGCCGTTCGCTGATCCCAGTCATGCGCGGCAAGCCCGGTCGGTGGCGGAAATCGATCCTGTGCGAGTACTGGAGCGAGGGTGCCTGGCCGTGGATCGTCGGCATGGGCTACAAGGCCGTGCGCACCGAGCGCTTCAAGTACATCCACTGGACCCATCATCAGGGCATGGCCGAGATGTACGATCTGCAGAACGATCCCTACGAGATCCGCAATCTCGCTCGGTCGCCCGCCCATGCACGGCAGCGCGAAGCCCTGAAGCGCGAGCTGCGCCGCCTCGCCGCCGAGGCGCTCGGCATCTGACGACCGGCACCCGGCGCTGGGCAGCGTTTCCGCCCGGGTCCTGATCCAACATGGCCGCTCTTGCGTACAATCGGGGGTTGTGCGCACGGGTGGGCGAGTTCGTTCGTCGCTCGTGGCCGGTGGCCTCACGAGGTTGTGAATGCCGTCAGGACCGACATGACTGTGGCGCCGAGGCGGGCGCCGGTCTAGCTTCTGGGGATCGCGCCGACCGGGTCAGTCGTGTCGCGAGCGAGCGAGGGGCGCTTTCTTGAACTCCGTGTTTGGCCCTCCCAGCCTTGCGCTGTCGATGCAGCGCTACCGGCGCCATGCGTCGGGCTATGACGCGTCGGCGCGACGCGGCGAACGGTGGCGCACAGCGGCCATCGAGACGCTGGCCCTGCGCGCCGGCGAGACGGTGCTCGAACCGGGCTGCGGGACCGGCCTGTCGTTCCCGTGCATGGCCGACGCCGTCGGCCCGGCCGGACGCGTGATCGGCATCGAGTCCTCGACCGAAATGGCGGCGCAGGCATACCGCAGAATCTCGGCCCACGGGCTGACGAATGTCAGTGTCATCGAAGGCGCAGTCCATCAAGTCCCGGTGCCGCCCTGGGATGCATTGCTGCTTCACTACGTCCACGACATCTTGCGCGACCCGCGATCGGTCGCGGCCATCATGGCCATGGGCAGGCCCGGAGCACGCGTCGCCGTGATCGGCATGCGCTTGCCCTCGCCCTGGGCCCTGCCCCTGTGGCCTTGGATCCTGATGCGCGCCTGGCCCTACATGACGACCTTCGAGGGGCTGCGCGAGCCGTGGAGTCATCTCCTTCCCTACCTCGATGGTTGGACCTGCCGGACCATCAAGTACGGCACCGGCTATTTCGGGTTCGGGCGGCTCAAGCAGGGTTTGCGTCCGTAGCATGTCGAAGCGTCCTCGCATCCTTGTGCTCTTTCCCAAGGACTGGGATCGATACCATTACGCACGGCCCGAAATGGCCAATGCCTATGATGTGCGCTTCCTCGGTTTTGATCTGTTCAGCTTTCCGGAAAACGTCCGGCTGCTGTACTTCGACGTGGAACGATACATCGACAAGTGCGTGGCCTATTGCCGTCGCCATGGCATCAACGCCGTCATCAGCAATCACGAACCGATCGGCGCCGCGGTGGCGGCCGCCGTTGCCGAACAGCTCGGACTGCCGACGCCGGGGTTGCGCGCCGTCATGCTGTCGCAGCACAAGCTTGCGTCGCGCCAGGTGCTGAAGCGCGCGCTGCCCGACAACGTCCCCGACTTCGCGCCGTTCCCCTACGACATTCGCGACGCCGCCGCGTTTCCGCTGCCGTTTCCCTGTTTCATCAAGCCGGTCAAGGCGACCTTCTCCGTGCTGGCTTTGCGCGCCCGCGGCTTCGACGATGTGCGCAACCTGCTATCGCTCGGCCTCGGCGAAAGGTTCGTGCTCAACCGGCTCAACCATCCCCACAACATCCTGCGCCACCGCATCCCCGAGATCACCGTCGACGCCGACGGCATGATGGCCGAATCGCTGCTCGACGGTCAGCACGTCAATGTCGACGGCTTTGCCGAGAACGGCACGCCGCACATCCTGGGCATCTGCGACGAGCACATGTATCCGCATACCGACGCATTCTCGCACTTCGAATATCCGTCCAGCGTGCCGGCGGCGGCGCAGCAGCGCATAGCCGAGGTCGCTAAGCAGGCAGCCATGGCGCTTGGCTTCCACCACGGGTTCTTCAACATGGAAATGTCCTATGATCGACGCCGCGACGCGATCAGCATCATCGAGGTCAATCCGCGCATGGCCAGCCAGATGATGTCGCTCTACGCCGATGCCCTCGGCGTCGATGCCTACCCGATGGAAGCAGAACTGGCGCTAGGCCGCACACCACCGCGTGCCGAGCCGCGGCCGCACCCGGGCGTGGCAGCGAGTTTCGCATTCCGCCGCTTCGACGGACGTCAAGTGACACGGCCGAGCCGGGAACAAATCGATCGCATGGTCGCCGCCGTTCCCGACGCCAAGCTGATGCTCTATATCAAACCGATGTCGGGCGTCAGACGAGAAATGCGCTGGATGGGCAGCTATCGCTACGCGCTCGTCAACTTCGGAGCGCCCGACCAGGCAGAACTCTACCGCCGCTTCGGCATGGTCGCGCGCATCCTGGGCTATGACGACGTCGAGGCACGGAGCTTCGTCCCGGCCACGCCGGTCGCGTCAACCGCCTGATCCGCCTCGACCGTTCCAGACCTTAAGTCTTGGCCTTCGGCACAGGTGCGCGCCGATCCGGTCGCTTGGGATAGACGCTGGGATCGTCGTCCCATTCGCCGGGCACGCCGAGCGCCGGCTGATCCCAACCTTCGCGGGCACGCCAGCCGGGATACTTGACGAACATGTTGTGGAGATAGCCGCCCGGATCGTAGACGAGCGTGTAGCCTGGATGCTTCGCTTCCCATTCATCCATCAGCACGCGGCCGGTCTTGTGCCATGGCACGCGAAAGATGGCCCGCTTGAGCGACTGGATGCGACGGCCATACGCGCCCGTCTCCGGCCACATCGCGTCGGCCTTCTCGATGTTCCAGTCCGGATCGAGTTTCCAGAATTCGTGTCCGACAACATCGCCGAAGATGAACAGGCGGCCCTTGTACACTTCGAATTCGGTCGGGTCGCTGCCGAGCTTGACGCCGTAGGGCGCTCCGCTCGAGCAGAAGGCGCCATATTGCGGCTCGTATTTGGCCGGATCAGCCAGGAACAAGCGGCGATGCTGCTCGGAGGCGAAATAGTAGGTGACGTCGCGGAAGTTCGCCTTGATCTCGGGATTCCCGCGTGTCGGCTTGCCGAGCGTGAAATAGGCCACGGGGTCGTGGCCCAGCAGCATCAGGTCCTCGCCGTGCTTGTTGGTGATGGCGGCGTATCTGTGTCCGCACCCCGACAAGACCAGGACCATTAGCGCGACCGCCAGCAATCCAGCTGTCTGCCGCAACGTCCCGCGCTGTTCGGTCATGTTCCCCTCGCCTTATGGCGCGCCCCGGCCAAGACGCTAGGCGATTTTCCCGGCCTCGTACAGAGACCGGTCGCCGGCTACTCCGGTTCGACCATCATGGCGTAGGTCAACTCGTCGATGCGCGGCACGTAGCGCAGACCCTTCTTTGCCGCCCAGACATTGACCTGCCAATGGGTCGGAATGATCGCAACATCGTTGATCGCGATGCGGGTCGCCTGGCGCAGCAGGTCCTCGCGCGTGGCCATGTCGATTTCGTTGTCGGCCTGATCGAGCAAGCGGTCGAAGGCTGGGTTCGACCATCGCCCGTAGTTGTTGATGAAACCGGTCTTGAGCGCCTCGCGCAGCACCTGGGCGGCGTCGCCGGTCAGGTTGCCCCACCCGACCTGCGGGAAGGTGTACTCGTTCTTGCGCGCCGCGCCGAAATAGACGGCGACGGGCAAAGCGGTCACGTTCACCTTGATGCCGATGCGCGACACCATCTGCGCGATCGTCTGCGCCGTCCTTGCGTCGTTGATGTAGCGGTTGTTGGTCGTGTGAATGGTGAGCTGGAAGCCTTTTTCGTGACCGGCTTCGGCCATCAACTTGCGCGCCCGCTCCAGATCCGGCTTGGGCGGCACGAGATCGGGCGTGTAACCGGTGAAGCCGGCGGGCACGATCTGGTTCGCCGGCACGGCCAAGCCATCCATGACGCGGTCGACGATGGCCTGGCGGTCGATCGCCAGGTTGATCGCCTGACGCACGCGCAAATCCTTGAGCGGGTTGGGCATCGACGAGCCGTCGAGTGCCGTGACGTGCAGGGCCTGGTCGCGGAACACGTCGATCGTCCAGAAGATGATGCGGTTCGACACGGTCTCCGTGACGGTCAGCCGGTTGTCGGACTTGAGCCTGGGAATATCGGTCGGCGACACGTCGGAGATGACGTGCACGTCGCCCGCCAGCAATGCCGCCGTACGCGACGCGGCATTGACCATGGGCCGGACCGTCACCTTCTGCCAGCGCGGCTTGCCGCCCCAGTAGTCCGCATTGGCGGCGAACACCGTGCGCTCGCCGGGAACGAATTCGACGAACTTGTAGGGGCCCGTGCCGGTGGCATGCTTGCCGTTGTTGAAGTCGGTCGACTGCGCGTCGATGCCGATCTTGTGGCTGACGATGGCGAGGTAGGCGAGGTTGTTGGGCAGGATCGGCGTCGGCGTCTTGGTGACGATGCGCAAGGTGAAATCGTCGACGATCTCGACCTTGGCGATGTCGGCGACGCGCCGGCTGAGGGTGGCCGGCGAATTCGGCACGACCGGCGCGCGTTCGATCGAGAACGCCGCATCCTTGGCCGTGAATGGCGAGCCGTCGTGAAATTTGACGCCGCGGCGCAGCTTGAACACCCACAGCAGCGGATCGGGCCCGCGCGTCCATTCGGTCGCCAGCCCCGGATTCGATTCGTTCTTCGGCCCGATATGCACCAGGGAGTCGAAGACGTGCTGGCGGATCGCCTGGTTCGGCCCGAGATCCTGGAAATGCGGATCGATCGACGTGGTATCGGTCGCGGTCGCAATGATCAGATCCTGCGCCGATGCCGCGCCAGGGAACGTGCCGGCCAATGCAACGATCAGAGAGGCGACAATCGGGCGGAGATTGAACCAGCGGCTCATGGTTGCTCTCCTCACTCCGGCACGACCGAGAGCGCGATCGTCTGCTCGTCGACGCGGGGGATGTAGCGCAACCCCCGCTTGGTCGCCCAGACGTTGACCTGCCAGTGGGTCGGGATGATGGCGAAATCGTCAATGCCCAGCTTCACGGCCCGGCCCAACAGCTTGCCGCGCGCGGCATCGTCGGTCTCGGCCTCGGCTGTCTCGATCAGACGGTCGAACTCGGGGTTGATCCACTTGCCATAGTTGTTGATCGATTTGGAGTGCAGCGCCTCGCGCGCGGTCACGCCGGAATCGCCGGACAGATTGCCCCAGCCGACCAGCATGAACGAGAACTCGTTCTTGCGCGCAGCGGCGAAATACATCGACACGGGAATGGCGGCCACGTTCACCTTGATGTTGATGCGCGCCAGCATCTGCGCGACGGCCTGGGCCTGCTTGGCGTCGTTGACGTAGCGGTTGTTGGTGGCGTGGATGGTGACCTTGAAGCCGTCAGCCAAGCCCGCCTCCGCCATGAGTTGACGCGCGCGCGCAAGGTTGGTCGGCGGCACCGGCAGCGCGTCGGTGAAGCCGATCATGCCCGGCGACGCGATCTGGTTGCCGGCTTCGGCCACGCCTTCCATGATGCGGTCGACGATCGCCTTCTTGTCGATGACGAGAGCGGCTGCCTCGCGCACCCGGCGATCGAGGAACGGATTCTTGATCGGACCGCCGTCGTTTGCGGTGACGTGCGGCGAGGCATCGCGGAACACGTCCATCTGCCAGAACATGACGCGCGCAGAGACGATGCGCGCGATGTTGACCTTCTTCTCGGCTTCCAGCCGCGCCACATCAGTGGTCGGAACCTCGGCGATGGCGTCGACATCGCCCGCCAACAGCGCGGCCAGCCGGCTGCCCATGTTGCTCAGCAGCCGAAGCGTGACGCGGTTCCAGTGCGGCTTCTCGCCCCAATAGTCGGGGTTGGCCGTGAACACGGTGTGCAGACCAGGCACGAACTCGGCGAACTTGTAGGGGCCGGTGCCGATGGTGTGCTTGCCGTTGTTGAAGTCGACCGGCAAAGCATCCTTGCCGATCTTGCGATTCAGGATGGCGATGGTCGCGAGATTGTTCGGCAGGGCGGGCGACGGACGATGCGCGACGATGCGCAGATTGTGATCATCGACCGCGATGACTTCCTTGATGTCCTGCAGCCGGCGCTTGAAGGTCGAGGGTGCGGTGTGCACGTCGGGTGCGCGCTCGAGCGAGAACTTGACGTCATGCGCCGTGAAGGGCGAACCGTCATGGAATTTGACGCCGCGGCGCAGCTTGAAGTCCCAGGTGATCTTGTCTGAGGCAAGGCTCCAGCTCTCGGCCAGGCCCGGCTTGACGCTGAGGTCCGGCGCGAGCTCGAGCAGATGCTCGAAGATGTGCGCCTTGATGTTGTAGTTCGGCCCGAGATCGGCGAAATGCGGATCGATCGAGGTCGGATCGGTCGGCATGCCGATGATCAGGTTGCGCGTTTGCCCCGCCGCCGTCTGGCTGTGACCGAACACGCAGGCCAGCAGACCGGCCGCGAAAATCATCGCAATACGCATCGCTCCACTCCTCGACCCCAGGAAGGGTGGCGTCGCCGCCCCAATCTTGCATATAGCGAAGATACAAGGTTGACCAGCCTAGTTCTGGCCATGAAGACGGGGAGTTTGCCGAAATAGATAATATTCCATGTAATTGCGATTGATCGCGGGGAACTGCCAAAAAATCGGCGCCAATTCCTTAATCGGATGGAGAATCCATGCCCGACGACGGTCTTGCCCCGACTTCCCCGCACTTTCCGATCGAATGCACCTGCCGCGACTGCACGGTGCGATCGGCGGTATCGGCCGCGGCCGGCACCGGATTGGCCCCAGCCGGCGCTGGATAGCCTTTATGGCGAGACCGGCAATGATTCGATCTGCGGCAATCCCGGCAGCGACCTCATGGATGGCGGCGCCGGCAACGTTCATCGGCCGGGCACGACGTCGTTCAGGATTTTCGCCAAAGCGGCCGGGGCGGGTGCGAAGCCGACCGCATTCGGTTCACGAACACTGTCGCCGGCCTTGCAACCGTGAGGAGTTTCGACGTTGAGTCAGCGCGTCACGACCCACAACGGCAATGCCGTCATTGACCTCGGTCCCGGCAACAGCCTGACCGTGCTCGGCGATTTCCCGGGGCTTCTGCGCGAGGCCTATGTCATCTTCGGATGAATTGACACGCCGGAATGCGGCGTCGCCGAGCTCGAGCGGCATCGCGCCGCACTCGGCAATGTCCGCTACGCCCGCCGGTAGATGCCATAACCTTCGAAGGGCTGCTCGTGCCAGCCGGTATGAAGCATGCCGGCCGCGAGCAGTCGGGCGTGAATGTCGTTCGCCGATATACCGCGCCGCCGCAGGATCGACGCGTGATAATCCACGAGCATGACGCGCACCTGCCCGGCGGCGATCGCCGGCTGCATGCTGTCGATCACTTCCTTCTCATAGCCCTCGACATCGATCTTGATGAGGTCGACGCGCGACAATTGACAGGTCTCGAGCAGGGCGGGAAACGACATCGTTTCGACCGAGCGGCGCACCGCACCCCAGGCATAAGGATTGACCAGAGACGATGCGCCCGAGTTCGACCTGGGCCACAGATGAAGGATCGCCGCCGGCTGATCGGACAGCGCCTTGCTGATCAAGCGGCAATTCTCCAAGCGATTGAGCGCGCAGTTGATGTGAAAAATGTCAGCCAGTCGGAGTTGCGGCTCGACCGCAACAACGCGCCCGGCAGGACCGACGATGCTGCTTGCGAGGCAGCTGAAAACGCCCTCATGGGCGCCCAAGTCGATGAACACGCCGCCAGGCCGAAGTTCTTCTGCGATGGTGCGCCGGGTCCATGGCTCGTAGCCGCCGTGCTCAATGAAGCCCTCACCCAGGTCGCTCATGGGATCGAGATAGAAGCGCAAGCCCCAGGCAGTGGCCACGATCGCACGATGCTCGTAGGAGCGCAGCACGCGCAGGCAAATGTCACGAAGGCTGGCCGGTCGGATCCAGCGAGTCCAGCCGAGTCGCCTGGCTTCGGCGATGACGTCATCGATCATGACCGGCTCCACCCTCGTGAGCCTCGCCCGGCGCGCCGCGCGGGTGCGGCCTTAGGGTGTCGCGAGACCGGTCAACGCTAGAATGGAATCTCGTCGTCGAGATCAGGCGGGCCGCCCGGCTTGCCGCGACCGCCGCCGCCGCCTCCTCCTCCTCCTCCGCCACCGCCGCCGCCCTCATAGCCGCCTTCGCCACCGCCGCCACCGCGACCGTCGAGCATGGTCAGTTCGCCGCGGAAGCGCTGCAGGACCACCTCGGTCGTGTACTTCTCCGCGCCGTCCTTGTCGGTCCATTTGCGCGTCTGGAGCTGGCCCTCGACATAGACCTTGGCGCCCTTCTTCAGGTACTTCTCGGCGACGTCGGCCAACCGCTCGTTGAAGATCACGACGCGGTGCCATTCCGTGCGGTCCTTGCGTTCGCCGGTTGCCTTGTCGCGCCAGGATTCGGACGTCGCG
>VGDO01000161.1 GCA_016869645.1 Alphaproteobacteria bacterium | reverse complement strand
CTGATCCGAACCGCGCCCGGCAAGGATTCGCTACGCCTCAGGCGCAAGGTCGCAGCCTGGGACGACGACTTCCTCGCCAGTCTCATCGCCGCATAACTGCTTCACCCGATTCCCCTGTACGACGGCCCGCGACCCCGGATCGGACCGGCGGGGCGGAAACGGAAGAACGCAACGGGCGCGGCAGGACGCCGCGCCCGCGTGATTCGAAGGGCTTACTGCGCGGGAGCGCGGAACGGCGTGTGGCAGGCGCCGCAGGCCTGACCAACCTTGCCGAGCCCGGCCGCCATTGGGTCCTTGCCCGTGCCGGCGACCTGGGCGAATGCCGTGGTCTCGGTGACGAATGCCGCCGAGACTTGCTGCCACTTGGCGCTGTCGGACCAGATCTCGTCCTTGGCGCGGCCGGCCTTGGAGCCTGCCGGGAACCAGCTCGGAATCGACTTCGCATGCGTGGCCAGGACCTGCGCCTGCTGATTGGCCTTCGCCGCGTCATAGGGCTCCTCACCCTTTGCCATCTTGCTGAGCGCGCCCATGGCCGCGCCCTGCTCCTTCATCTTGGCAACGCGCAGCTCGGTCACATTCTGAGCCGAGGCGCCGCTGCTGGCGAGGACGACCGCGAGGGCCAGCCCGGTCGCGAACTTGATCATCACATAAACCCCCTTGCGTGGTGGACGGCGCCGAAATGGCGGCCGCAACGGTGTCAACACCGGCGGGAGCAATTCATTCCACGACTGGTCCCGTCGGGCAATGGTGCGCGCGAGGAACCCTTTGATCCGCATGGAGCTAATTGCGGATGCAATGCATTCGCAAAAATCTGGAACGACTCCGCGCGCGCGGCTTTTCCGTCCGGCTATCGGCTTGCGCGGCCAATCGAAATGGATAGCCGGGCCAACTTGACCTGGCGGAGAAGATCATGGATAGAGGCGCGCCATGACGAAGGTCAGCTCCTTGTGCGTCTACTGTGGCGCCTCCAGCCGTGTCAGCCAGGTTCACCGCGACGCGGCGAGCGAACTCGGCCGCCAGCTCGCCAAGCGCGGCATCCGGCTCGTGTTCGGCGGCGGCCGTGTTGGCCTGATGGGGCTCGTCGCCGACGCCGCGATCGCGGCCGGCGGCGCCACCGTCGGCATCATCCCGACCCACCTGCACGATCTCGAGGTCGGCCATTCCGGTGTCGACGAACTGATCGTCGTCGGCAGCATGCACGAGCGCAAGCAGCGCATGTTCGAATTGTCTGACGCCTTCGCCGTCCTGCCCGGCGGCCTCGGCACGCTCGACGAGACCTTCGAGGTGATCACCTGGAAGCAGCTCAGGCTGCACGACAAGCCGGTCGTGCTGATCGATGTCGAAGGCTACTGGCAACCGCTCCTGGCGCTGATCGAGAACGGCATCAGCGCCGGCTACGTGCGGCCGGATCACCGCCATCTCTACAGCGTCGTCTCACGCGTCGAGGACCTGTTCGCAGCTCTCGCAGCAGCCCCCGTTCCGACCACCGGAGCCGATTCGAAGTGGCTCTGATGGCGGTCGCGGCGCCGCGAATGGCGCGGCAAAACGCCCTCCGATGCTCACCTTGTGGTCCCTTGCGTGGCACGCCAGGGCTGTTATGGTGCGGCCGCGAACCAATCAACATCCCCATACGCCGGCGCCCCGTCGCGGATCAGCCGGCCGCCGTCCCGGAGTGATCAGCCATGGCAAAAATCAAGGTCAAGAATCCGATCGTCGACATCGATGGCGACGAGATGACCAGGATTATCTGGCAGTTGATCAAGGACAAGCTGATCCTGCCGTATCTCGACGTGAACCTGCTCTACTTCGATCTCGGCATGGAGAACCGCGACAAGACCGACGACAAGGTCACGGTCGATGCGGCCGAGGCGATCAAGAAGCACGGCGTCGGCGTGAAGTGCGCGACGATCACGCCCGACGAGGGCCGCGTGAAGGAATTCAACCTCAAGAAGATGTGGCGCTCGCCGAACGGCACGATCCGCAACATCCTCGGCGGCACGATCTTCCGCCAGCCGATCGTCTGCTCCAACGTGCCGCGCCTGGTCCCGGGCTGGACCAAGCCGATCGTGATCGGCCGTCACGCCTTTGGCGACCAGTACCGCGCGACGGACTTCAAGTTTCTCGGCAAGGGCAAGGTGACGATGACCTTCGCGCCAGCCGACGGCGGCAAGGCGGTCACCTACGACGTGTTCGACGCGCCGTCATCGGGCGTCGCCATGGGCATGTACAACCTCGACGATTCGATCCGCGATTTTGCCCAGGCCTGCATGAACTATGCGCTCGATCTGGGCTGGCCGCTCTATCTCTCGTCGAAGAACACCATCCTCAAGGTCTATGACGGCCGTTTCAAGGACATCTTCCAGGAGGTGTTCGATAAGGAATTCAAGGACAAGTACAAGGCGAAGGGCATCACCTACGAGCACCGCCTGATCGACGACATGGTCGCCTCCGCGCTCAAATGGCCGGGGGCCTTCGTGTGGGCGTGCAAGAACTACGACGGCGACGTGCAATCCGACACGGTGGCGCAAGGCTTCGGCTCGCTCGGCCTGATGACCTCGGTGCTGATGACCGCAGACGGCAAGACGGTGGAGGCCGAGGCGGCGCATGGCACGGTCACGCGCCATTACCGCGACCACCAGGCCGGCAAGGAGACCTCGACCAATCCGATCGCATCGATCTTTGCCTGGACCCGCGGCCTGTCCTCGCGCGGCAAGTTCGACGGCACGCCTGAGGTGCAGAAATTCGCCGAGACGTTGGAGAAGGTCTGCGTCAGCACCGTCGAATCGGGACACATGACCAAGGACCTGGCGGCGCTCGTCGGCAAGGATCAGAAGTGGCTCAACACGCGCGCCTTCCTCGACAAGCTCGACGACAACCTCAGGAAGGCGATGTCGTAGCACGGCCCCGGGGCATCGCCCGCGCGGGCATCGTCGTCGTCATGCCGCCGGGAGGGGCGGCCCGACGATCGCCGCCCGACCGATGATCGCCGATCTGCGTGCTCAGATCAGACTGATCGACGCCCGCATCGGCGCAAACCGCCTGGACGAGGCGGCGGCGTTGCTCGCGCCTCTGCTCGACGCGGATCCGCAGTTCGCCGAAGGCCACTACCGGATGGCGGCCATCTGGCAGCGTCGGGGCAAGCTGCGCGAAGCCATCGCCGAGGCGGCCGCCGCTGCGCGCCTCGCGCCGGACTGGGCCGAAGCGCACAAGCACCTGGGACGACTGCTGCTGCGTAACCATGAGCCCGAGCCGGCGGTCGCTGCCTTCGAACGCGCCAGGGCGGCGGCGCCACAGCTGTCCTATGTCCACCAGCAGCTCGGTCTCGCCCTTGCCGATCTGCAGAAATGGTCGCGCGGCGAGAGAGCGTTGCGCTGCGCCGCCGCGCTCGACCCGACCGCGACCATCACGCACACGCAGCTCTGGCGGTTGCTGATCCGCCAACGCAAGTACAAAGCGGCATGCGACTACGTTCGCGCCCGAATTCCGAGCGCCGCGACGTTCGGAATGATGCGCCGCGACACCTACTACACCTACGACCAGGTCGTCTCGACGGTCCTGCGCAGCGACGGCGTCGCCGCCGCCGCCGCCATTGCCCGTCCGCTGCTCGAGCGGTTCTGGAGCGCGCCCGGTCGGCCGATCCTCGCCGGCGACGAAGCCGCGCGCAGCTTCCTGGGCGCCATTGCCGACGCCACGCCGCACACGCCGCTCGATCAGGCCGTCGCGGCGTTGCTCGACGGTCGCCCGCTCGACGCCTTCGACCAATATGCGAAGTGGCTCGATCGAGCAGCCGGACGCGATAACCAGCCATTGCCTGAAAAATACAACGCCACCGCCCCCGACGGCGCATTTGGCGGTCATCCCGCCTGGCACCTGATGAGCCCGTTCTACCATCTCTGGACCGCCGCGCAGAACCCGACGGATGGTGCGGGCGTGCAGACCAACTGGCAGGCCGGGATCGAGACACTCGGCGCTCCCCTTGCGCCGGATCGCCTGATCTCCGGGCTTGAGGACGGGATCAGGTTCCATCAGCCCCTGCTCGACGCGCTCGCGCCCATGCTTCGCCGGCGCCCGCTCCGCATGATCGATGTCGGCTGCGGTCGTGGCGACTGGCTCTACGTGTTCGCCCGCGACTTCGGCGTCGATCTGGCCGGTCTCTTCGGTTGCGATCTTCATCCCGAGCGGGTCCGGACAGCGCGCAACCTGCTGCGGCACCACGCCCGGAACGTGAATATCTCGGATGAGGACTTCGACCGCCTGACGGAGAACAACCTGTTCGCGGCCGATCTGCTGGCCACCGACGCGGAGGCGCTGACGGCCCGGTGCGGTCGTCTCGATTTGGCGTTCCTTGCGCGCATCACCATGATGTTCAGCGATGCTCAGCTCGACCGCCTGATCGGCGTCCTGTCGGCGGCTGGCATCGCCCAGATCGTCGAGTTCGGACCCGTCGATCAATGGACATACTGCTACGGCCGCGCCGATCTTCGGCCGCATTTCGCGCGTCATGGCTATCAGCCGACGGCCGACGGCTGGCTGACCGAGCGGCTGACCGGCGAGAACGCACGCTATCTCGTGCTGCCGCGCAAATACTGGGTGGCCACGCGCTACTATGTCTTCGAGCGAGCCGGCTGACCGAGATCAGCGGCTGAGCTCGCGCATCCCGTCGTCGAGGCCCTGCAATGTCAGCGGGTACATGCGCCCGCCCATGATCTGCCTGACCATGCGCACCGACTGCGTATACTCCCAGCGCTCCTGCGGCTCGGGGTTGAGCCAGATGGCACGGTGGTAGATCGCGAGCATGCGGTGCAGCCAGACCTGCCCCGCCTCCTCGTTCCAATGCTCGACCGAGCCCCCCGGAACCGCGATCTCATAGGGGCTCATGGTCGCGTCGCCGACGAAGATCAGCTTGTAGTCGGCCGGATAGGTGTGCAGCACCTGCCAGGTCGGCAGCATCTTGGCGTGGCGGCGCCGGTTGTCCTGCCACAGCCGCTCGTAGGGGCAGTTGTGGAAGTAGAAGTACTCGAGGTGCTTGAACTCGGCGCGCGCCGCCGAAAACAGCTCCTCGCAGACGCGCACGTGGTCGTCCATCGAACCGCCCACGTCGAGGCAGAGCAGCACCTTCACCGCGTTGTGCCGCTCCGGCACCATCTTCAGGTCGAGCCAGCCGGCGTTCTTGGCGGTCGAACGGATGGTGTCGGGCAGATCGAGTTCGGTCGCCGCACCCTCGCGCGCGAAGCGGCGCAGCCGGCGCAGCGCTACCTTGATGTTGCGCGTGCCGATCTCGACATCGCCGTCGAGGTTCTTGAACTCGCGTTTGTCCCACACCTTGACGGCGCGGCGGTTGCGGCTGCCGTCTTGACCGATGCGCACGCCCTCGGGGTTGTAGCCATAGGCGCCGAAGGGCGATGTGCCGGCCGTGCCGATCCACTTCGAGCCGCCCTGGTGGCGGCCCTTCTGCTCCTCGAGCCGCTTCTTCAGCGTTTCCATCAGCTTGTCCCAGCCGCCGAGCGACTGGATCATCTTTTTCTCGTCCTCGGTCAGGAATTTCTCGGCCAGCTTCTTCAGCCATTCCTCGGGAATCGCAACCGTGCCGTCGTCCTCGATGTACTCCAGCCCCTTGAAGACGTGGCCGAACACGCGGTCGAAGCGATCGAGGTGGCGCTCGTCCTTCACCAGCGCCGAGCGGCTGAGATAATAGAAGTGGTCGACCTGGCGCTCGGCGAGATCCTGCTTCATCGCCTCCATGAGCGTCAGATATTCCTTGAGCGAGACCGGCAACCCGGCCTGGCGCAGCTCGAGGAAGAAATTGACGAACATGGCGGCGCGCCGCTGTTCAGTGCCCGCCGCGCTCGCGGCGCGCCATGAAGGCGAGGCGTTCGAACAGGTGGACGTCCTGCTCGCTCTTGAGCAAGGCGCCATAGAGCGGCGGGATCGCCTTGGTCGAATCCTTCGAGCGCAGCGCCTCGATCGGGATGTCCTCGACCATGAGCAGCTTGAGCCAGTCGAGCAGCTCCGAGGTCGACGGCCGCTTCTTCAATCCGGGAACGTCGCGCAGCTCGTAGAACACGTTCATCGCCTCGCGCACCAGGTTCTCCTGGATCTGCGGGTAGTGCACCGCGACGATGCGCCGCATCGTCTCGCGGTCGGGAAAGCGGATGTAATGGAAGAAGCAGCGGCGCAGGAAAGCGTCGGGCAGCTCCTTCTCGTTGTTCGACGTGATGAATACGACCGGGCGGTGGCGCGCCTTGACCGTTTTCTGCAGCTCGTAGACGTAGAACTCCATGCGGTCGAGCTCGAGCAGCAGATCGTTGGGAAACTCGATATCGGCCTTGTCGATCTCGTCGATCAGCAGCACGGCCTGGGCCTCGCTGTCGAAGGCCTGCCAGAGGCGTCCCGGCTTGATGTAGTTGGCGATGTCGTGGACTCGCGCCTCGCCGAGCTGGCCATCGCGCAACCGTGCCACGGCATCGTATTCGTAGAGCCCGTGCTGCGCCTTGGTGGTCGACTTGATGTGCCAGGAGAACAGCGGCTTGCCCAGCGCCTCGGCGACCTCTTGGGCGAGCACCGTCTTGCCCGTGCCGGGTTCACCCTTGACCAGCAACGGGCGCTCGAGCGCCACAGCCGCGTTGACCGCAACCATCAAGTCCTCGGTGGCGACATAGGTCCGGCTGCCTGAGAATTTCATCGATGACTCGCCATGTCGGGAAGATTGCGCGGACTATGCCCGCGCGGCACGCGCGAAGCAAGCGGGGCGGACGTTCCCGCAGCTTCGGGTTGACAAAGTATCGACGGTCCCAGAGCGTAAGCTGTCGGCCATCAACAGGGGGGACATCGATGGGCTCACGCTTTGCCGGCACCATACGAAGCGCGGGCTCGGTGCTGATGGTCATTTCCGGCGCGCTCTCGCTCTGGGGCTGCACGGAGGCGGCGAAGTCCCTGGCGACCAACGATCCGATCGTCGTCATCGGCGTCAGGGCCATGGATGACCAGCTCAACGATCGGATCGCCGACGACGTCTATCTTTTTTGGTGGCCCTACGACCGGGCGTCGGACACACCGCATCCGCAATCGCGGACGCGCGACTTTTCGGTCGGGACGGATTATTTCGGACGGGCATTTCGCGGCCAGCCTCCCTTGCGAGGCGCGACCTATTCGATGCGGCAGATCGAACCCGGCGACTATGTGCTGGGAGAGATCAGTTTCGTGAAGAAACCGATGTTCGGCCGCACCGTCTATATGACGACAACCTCGCTGACGCGCGTGCAAACGCTGACGAGCATCTTCGGGTCTCAATCGCAAAGCTCGGACAGAACGGCGCGGCTGACCGCCAACGCGGCCTATCGCTTCACCGTGAAGGCCGGCGATGTCATCTACATCGGCGATTTCGTGATCGCCGGTCGGGATTTTCCGACCCGAGTGCTTCGCATCCAAAGGGACGACGAGGCGGCACGCGACACTCTGCTCCGTCCCGAGCACAACTTTCTATTTCGAGACAACAAGGAACTGGTCCAGAAGCTGGTATTTCGCGATCCGACGACGTGGTGACCAGAAATTTGCGGGTAAGTCTCGGGTTTTCCCTGATTGACAACCTGCACAGCCCGGCAGAAGCATCTGGCGAGAATAAGGAGGGACCATGTTCAACGTGGCCAAACCGTCGCGGCGATCCATCCTGGTCATGCTGGCGATCGGATTGGCGGGCTGCGCCGATATCGGTGTGGAGCCGCCCAAGCCCGCCGTCGAAGCGTTTCTCATCTTCTTCCCGTTCGACAGCGCGGACATCGACCAGGCGGCACAGCAGAACATCAGCGTCGCCGTGGCGAAGGTGCCGAGCGTCAAGCCGACGCGGATCCAGGTCAGCGGCTATGCCGACATCACGGGCGGCACTGGATACAACCGCGCGCTGGCCGAGCGTCGCGCGCGGGCGGTGGCCGGGCGGCTGATCGATGCCGGCGTGTCGGCCGCGCTGATCAACATGACCGCCGTCGGCGAGGAGGCCATCGTGCGCGACCGCAGCGCGGAGCGCCGGGTTGAGATCCTGCTGATCCGGGACTGAGACGCCATGCCTTCAGCGCCTGCACGAGCAGGGCTGTCGATCGCGCGACGCTCGGCCGGGCTGTTCGGCTTGATCGGCCAGCTGGCGCTCGCCGCCTGCGGTGCCGGCACGGCAGTCAAGGCAGACGATCCCATCCTGGTCATCGGGGTCGCCGCCGTGGCAGGGAAACTCGACGGGCGCCTCGCTGACGATATCTGGCTGCACTGGTGGCAGTACGATCCACTCACTGCGCGGCCCCTGCCCCGCTCGCCAACCCGCGACTTCACCGTCAGCACGCAGTATGCCGGGCGAACACTCTATGGATCGCCCGAGACGCGCGGCACCTTCTACACGGTGCGGCGAATCGAGCCCGGCGACTATGTGCTGGCGGAAATCAGCTTCGCCAAGGGCCCGGGGATCGGCGGGCGGACGGTCAATCTGACCACGACCGCGCTGACCAGCCTCCGGCCGACCTTCGGCATCTTCGACACGCAGTCGCAAAACTCGGATCGAACGGCGCGGCTCACGGCCAGCACGACCTATCGATTCAGCGCCAAGCCGAACGAGGTGATCTACCTCGGGGACTTCGAGATTGCCGGCCAGGACTTCCCGAGCCGGGTCGCGCGCATCCAGCGCAATGATGAGGCGGCGCGCGCCGTCTTCCAACTGCCGGAGAACAAGCTCGTGTTTGCCGACAGCGAGGGCGCGGCACGGCGCATGGTCTTTCGCGACGCGACGGATTGGTAGCCGACCTGACAACGTCACCCATCACGCCCTCCCCTGCGCAGAGCGCGGGGGAGGGTCGGGGTGGGGGCCCAGAGCGACGGCAATTGCCTCGCGGACGCCTACTGGGTTCTGCAGTATTTGATTGTTCCAGAACCGCAACACGCGCCAGCCGTTCGAATGCAGAAATCTGTTTCGCGCTTCATCCGATTTCCGCCATCCGCCTCGATGACGAGCTTCGCTTCTATGCAGGCAAAATCTGCGAAAAAGGTTCGGTCGGATGCTGGCGGCGGAAGCGCCAACCGAAGATCTGCCGATCTCGGAGCATCTTCCAAAGTACGCGCTCAGCCTTGGTCGGTTCGTTTCGCAGCTTGCAGGAACGATTGATGATAGTTCGGCTGAGCCGCGCCATGCCCAAACCCCAGCCGCGCTGGGCCCCCACCCTAACCCCCCCCCGCCTGCGGCGAGGGAGGGGATGGAACTACGCCGCTGCTTTCTGTTTGATTGCCTGTTCGATGGCGGCAAGCGCCTGGTCGGCATCGGTACCGTTCGGCCCGCCGGCCTGGGCCATGTCGGGGCGGCCGCCGCCGCCCTTTCCGCCGAGCGCCGCCGATCCGGCGCGCACGAGATCGACGGCGCTGAGCCGTCCCGTCAGATCCTCGGTGACGCCGACGACGAGCGATGCGCGGCCGTCTTCGACGGCGACCAGCGCCACCACGCCCGAGCCGATCTCCGACTTCATGGCATCGGCCATGCCCTTCAACTCCTTGGCCGGTACGCCATCGAGCTTGCGCCCGGCAAAGGAGATGTCGCCGATGCGCTGCACCTGCGGCGCAGCGCCCTTTGCGCCGCCACCGCCACCCGCCAGCGCCAGTGCCTTGCGCGCCTCGGTCAACTCGCGCTCGAGCCGCCGCCGCTCGTCGGACAGCGCCGCGAGGCGCGCCGGCACGTCGATGGGCGACGCCTTCAGAGCGGCGGCCGCCTGTCGCAACAGGTCTTCCTCGGCGAGCACATGGGCCTCGGCCGCAGCACCCGTCAGCGCCTCGATGCGGCGCACGCCGGCCGCGACGGCACTCTCCGATACGACCTTGAAGAAGCCGATGTCGCCCGTGCGCCGGACGTGGGTGCCACCGCACAACTCGGTCGAGAACACCCGGCCGCGATCGGCTTCCGTCGTGCCGCCCATGGAGACGACGCGCACCTCGTCGCCGTACTTCTCGCCGAACAGCGCCATTGCGCCAGCCTTGATCGCGGCGTCCGGCGTCATCAGATGCGTGCCGACCGCCTCGTTGCGGCGGATGCGCGCATTGACCTCGGTCTCGACCGCGCGCAGCTCCTCGGGCGTGACCGCCTTGGGGTGGCTGATATCGAAGCGCAGCCGGTCGGGCGCCACCAGCGATCCCTTTTGCGTGACGTGGTCGCCAAGCCGGCGGCGCAGCGCCTCGTGCAGCAGGTGGGTCGCCGAGTGGTTGGCGCGTAACTGGGCGCGGCGGACACCGTCGACCCGAAGCTCGACCGCGTCACCTGTCTTGATCCGGCCCTTGGCCAGCGTGCCGACGTGCACGTGCACGTCACCCAGCTTCTTCCAGGTATCCTTGACGGCAAACTCGGCGCCGGTCGAGGTGAACAGGACGCCCGTGTCGCCCATCTGGCCGCCGGATTCGCCGTAGAACGGCGTCTGGTTGGTGATGACCATCGCCTCTTGGCCGGCCTCGACCGCGCCGACCGGCGTGCCGCCGACCACGATCGCCTCGACACGGCCCTCGGCCGCCTCGACGTCGTAGCCGAGGAACTCGGTGGCGCCGTGCTTCTCGCGCAGATCGAACCAGACCTGCTCGGTCGCCGCCTCGCCCGAGCCCGCCCAGGCCGCGCGCGCCGCGGCGCGCTGGCGCTCCATGGCCGCATTGAAGCCGGCGGTATCGACAGCGCGGCCCTGGCCGCGCAGGATGTCCTGCGTCAGGTCGAGCGGAAATCCGTAGGTGTCATAGAGCTTGAATGCAACTTCACCCGACAACGGCTTCGGTGCTATTGACGGTTTTGATTGAGAAAGCGGCTGTACCGTCACCGTGAGGTCCACAGGCTTGTCGGCCGAAAAGGCCACTACGTCGCCAGCATCTTGTTGAGAGAGTGCTTCATCTAGGAGTCTAAGGCCGCGGTCGAGTGTCTGCTTGAAGCGCTCCTCTTCCAGCCGCAGCGTCTCGGTGACCAGCGCCTCGGCGCGTACGAGCTCGGGATAGGCCTGGCCCATCTGGGCGACCAGCGCCGGCACCAGGCGCCACATCAGCGGCTCCTTGACGCCGAGGATGTGGGCATGGCGCATGGCGCGCCGCATGATCCGGCGCAGCACGTAGCCGCGTCCGTCATTCGACGGCAGCACGCCGTCCGCGATCAGGAAGCTGGTCGCGCGCAGATGATCGGCGATCACGCGATGAGAGACGGCATGCGGCCCGTCGGGCGCCACGCCCGAAGCCGCGGCCGAGGCCTCGATCAGCGCGCGCATCATGTCGATGTCGTAGTTGTCGTGCTTGCCCTGCATCACGGCCGCGATGCGCTCGAGCCCCATGCCGGTGTCGATCGAGGGCTTCGGCAGGTTGATGCGCTTGTCCTTCGTGACCTGCTCGAACTGCATGAACACGAGGTTCCAGATCTCGATGAAGCGGTCGCCGTCGGCGTCCGCGCTGCCGGGCGGGCCGCCCTGAACCTTGGGGCCGTGGTCATAGAATATTTCCGAGCACGGGCCGCACGGTCCGGTCTCGCCCATCGACCAGAAATTGTCCGAGGTCGGGATGCGGATGATCCTGGAGTCCGGCAGCCCCGCGATCTTGCGCCACAGCGCGGCCGCGTCGTCGTCCTCGGCGAACACGGTGACGAGCAGCCGGTCGGCGGCCAGACCGTACTCCTTGGTCACCAGATTCCACGCGAGCTCGATCGCCCTCTCCTTAAAGTAGTCGCCGAACGAGAAATTGCCGAGCATCTCGAAGAAGGTGTGATGGCGCGCCGTGTAGCCGACATTCTCCAGATCGTTGTGCTTGCCGCCGGCGCGCACGCATTTCTGCGAGGTCGCGGCGCGCACATAGTCGCGCTTCTCCTGACCGGTGAAGACGTTCTTGAACTGCACCATGCCGGCATTGGTGAACATCAAGGTCGGGTCGTTGCGCGGCACGAGCGGCGAGGACGCCACGACCGTGTGGCCGTGACGCTGGAAATAGTCGAGGAAGGCGCGGCGGATGTCGTTGGCGGTCTGCATGGCGATTGCTTCGTTGGCGATGGTCGGGCGCCTCGGCAACCCGGGCGGCAGGCTCAAATGCCTGCAATCCCGCGGTTTTCAGCCGATTCGGCGGGTATTAGCTCGCATATTCGGGAGGGCTTGTCACGCGCGGTTTCCGGCGCCGCGGGCCACTCCACCAAAAAAAATGGCCCACCCGGGCGGGCTGCCGGAAGGTCCGAACGGGGGGTTCCGGACGTCCGGGTCAGACCGGCGCGGGCGGGCCAACGGCCTCGTGGA
>VGDO01000160.1 GCA_016869645.1 Alphaproteobacteria bacterium | reverse complement strand
GGCCGGGAATAGGACAGCCAATGAGACGTTGTATTTCAGGGCAAGCGCGGGAGTTCATTCGATGATTCGTAACATTGCCAGGCCGTCGACATGGGCGACGCTTGCCATGTCGTTCGCCTTGGCCGCATCGGCGCCGGCGCCCGTCCTCGCCGACAGCCTCAGCTTCGGCTTCAGCACCGGGCATGGCCATGGGCGCCATCATCATCATCGTTACCACCACCACCATGGCTATTATTCTTACGGGTATTGGGGCCCGCGCGTCGTCTACGCGCCGCCGGTCGTGGTCGCACCCTATCCGCTCTCGGTCTACCCGGCCCCGGTCTACACGGCCCCGGTCTACACGGCCCCAGTCTACCCGAGCCCGGTCTATCCCGCGCCGCTCTCTGCGGCACCCGCCTCTCCCGTCTACCAGACACAGGACGGTCGGGTGTGCCGGGAGTACCAGGCGACGATCAACGTCGACGGCGTCGCCCGGCCGAGCTACGGCACGGCCTGCCAGCAGCCGGACGGGACATGGCGCATCGTCAATTGACGAGAAGGCTGCGGCGCCGTCCTCTTTAGGACTGCTTGTCGCAAAATGCGCTGATTCGGTCGGGCTGCGCTTCGTTTTGCGAGGGCAGCGGCGCCGACCGATCGTCGATCCATGCGAGGATATCGGCGATGACCGTATCCGCCTGCAGATCGCGCAGCAGCATGTGATAGCCCTTGGGATAGAGCGCGAGCCGCCACTGTCGCCCCGCGCCGCGGCGCAGTTCCGTCAGCATGGTGCAGGTCCGCTTTCGCTCGATGATGTCGTCCCGGCTACCGTAGAGGATGAGCGCTGGCACGTCGAGCTGAGGTGTTGCAGCCAGGGCCGCATCCATCAAGGCAACCAGCCCATAGACGGCATCGATGCGCGTTTCCTTGATGATCAGCGGATCGCGGCCCAGTGCGCGCAGCATCTCGATATTGTCCGACGGCGTGAGCATCAGCCCCTGGTTCTTGCCAGCGAGCGCCGGCATGAGGTGGGCGACCAGTTCGAGAAGCGCCACCTGGATGTCCGGCATGGTCCGCCGGCCCCACACGGCCGGCGATGCCAGAATGACGCCGTCAATGTCGGGCCGCGTCGGCCGCGCGAGCGAGGCCATGGCGACGGCGCCGCCCATGCTCTCGCCCAGCACGTAGAGCGGCACGTCGGGATGCCGCGCGCGCACCAGCCGGGACGCGTCGATCAGATCCTCGATAAGCGGAATCTGTCCCGGCCAGATGCCGCGATAGGGTGACTGGCCGAAACCACGTTGGTCATAGGCATAGGTAGCGATGCCGTGGCGCGCGAATTCCGGTCCGACATCGGTGAAGGCGTTGCGATAGTCGTTGAAGCCGTGCAGCGCCACGACGGCCGCGGTGACCGGCCCTTCAGGCAGCCAGCGCGACAGAGGCAGGACGAGACCGTCGCGCACGCGCAGCTGCCGATCGGTCATTTCGGGCGTCGCGGGCCCCGGCCCCGGTGGCTGAATGCGCGGCGTGCACGCGATCAGCGCGGCCGACAGCGCCGCGGCGACGGCCAGGCCCAACGCTCTGCCGAGACGACTAGCCTTGCTCACGGGCGCGCGACCCGCGCGTCAACTGCAGGAAGATGTCCTCGAGATCGGTTTCGTCGGTCATCAGATCGACGAGCGTAAGGCCTGCTGTCTGAACGGCGCCGAGGATGGCACCGACTGGCGTCGTGCTCGGCTTGTAGTGGAGGACCAGAATGTGACGGTCCTTGAGCTCGGCATCGAAGGGCGCGAGCGCGGCCGGAACTGCGGTCAGCGTTTCCGAAACGGTGAGCGTCAGCATCTTGCTGTCGATGCGTCGAAGCAGTGCCTGCGTTGTGTCGCAGGCGATGACACGGCCATGGTCAATGATGGCGATGCGGTCGCACAGCCCCTCGGCCTCCTCGAGGTAGTGCGTGGTGAGCAGGATCGTGACGCCGGCGCGGTTGAGTGTGCGCACATGCGCCCAGAGTTGCTGGCGCAATTCGATGTCGACGCCCGCGGTCGGCTCGTCCAGCACGAGCACGGGCGGACGGTGGACCATCGCTTTGGCCACCAACAGGCGACGGCGCATTCCGCCGGAGAGCGTGCGCGCGTACGCGTCCGCCTTGTCGGCCAGGCCGACTGCCTCCAGCACGGCCATGGTGCGTCGCCGATGGAGCGGCACGCCGAATAGTCCGGCCTGGAGGTCGAGCAGCTCGCGGGGCGTGAAAAACGGATCGATGCTGAGCTCCTGGGGTACCACGCCGATGGCTGCGCGCGCATCGCGTGGCCGCTCGGTGATGTCGATGTCCCAGACCCGCACCTCCCCCGCACTCTTGGTGACGAGGCCGGCGAGGATGTTGATCAAGGTCGACTTGCCCGCTCCGTTGGGCCCGAGCAGACCGAACAGGCTGCCACACGGAATTTCCAGATCGACATTGTCGAGCGCCAGCTTGGCCGAACCACGCCCTGTCTTGCGGTAGGTCTTGCACAAGCCCGATACCCGCACGGCATGGACGGGCAGAACATGCGGTCCGGATGACGGCAAGGGCTCGGCGGCCTCGTCGCGCGCGGGACTGATGACGTCCGTGGTGAGCGGGTCGGTGGCGTCGGCCATGTCGAAGGGCAAATCTGGTCGCCGCAGGCGACGGTTGATCCCGGCGGGGCAATGGGTATCATCCGGCAAGCCCCAGGGTCAACGCGCGCTGGCCCTGACGAGGCGCCGGCCCCTGCGGCGAACCGCCGCGCGAGCCTGGGATGACGAGTGTCGCGCCGTGCCCCCGGGGGAAATGCGCCGAATGCAACCGGTCGAAACTGTCGAGGTCGAGAGCCCGCGCGTGTCCTGCGATGGCGGCAACGGCGCGCTTGGCCACCCACGCATCTATCTCAACTTGGGTGATCAAAAGCAGATCGATTGCCCGTACTGCGGCAAGCGCTTCGTCCTCAAGGAAGGTGCCCGCGCCGTTGCGTCGCACTGAAACGCGCAACGCGCTTTGCCGCCGCAAGGCTGATGAAATTTAGTTCGCCGGGCTCCTGGTCCGGCACGTTGCAACATCGTTGAACATGCCCAGACCGCTCAAGTCCGCGCCCGCTTCGGTCCCGCAAGCCGTGCCGCCTCCCGTCGGCGCTGCGCGGCCGCACCTGTTTCTGGTCGACGGGTCCGGGTACATCTTCCGCGCATTTCACGCGCTGCCGCCGATGACCCGGCCGGACGGTACGCCGGTCAACGCCGTTTACGGCTTCACTGCCATGCTGATGAAGCTGTTGCGCGACATGCACGCCGAATACGTCGCGGTCATCTTCGACGCCGGACGGCTCAGCTTCCGCAACGACATCTACAAGGAGTACAAGGCACATCGGCCCGAGCCGCCTCCCGAGCTCGTGCCGCAGTTCGCCCTCGTGCGCGACGCGACCCGTGCGTGCAACGTCGCCTGCATCGAGATGCCGGGCTTCGAGGCCGACGATCTGATCGCGACCTATGCCCATCAGGCCGCGTCGAAGGGCGTGCAGGTCACCATCGTTTCATCCGACAAGGACCTGATGCAGCTGATCGGCGACGGCATCACGATGCGCGACCCGATCAAGGACCGCATGATCGGCCCAGCCGAGGTCGTGGAGAAATTCGGCGTCGGCCCTGATCGGGTGGTCGATGTCCAGGCATTGATCGGCGACTCGACGGACAACGTGCCGGGCGTGCCCGGCATCGGGCCGACCGCGGCTTCAGCGTGCATCACCAAGTTCGGCAGTCTGGCTGCGGTGTTGGAGGCGGCGAAGAATCCCGAGACATTCGCTGCCGCATTCCGCGCGGAGGCCGATGCGCTCGAACAGGAGATCTGCAAGGCCCTGCCGCGCGCCTGCAAGCTCGGGCGCACCAGCAAGGATCTGGCAGCCATCCTATTCGATGAGATGAAGATCCCCGGCGGCACCAAGGACGCGAAAGGGTTCTGGGACGTCGGCAACGACGCGCTCGAAGCGCTCACCGCAAAAGGCCCGAAGGTGATCGGCCAGATCCTGGTGTGGCGCGAGAAGAGCCGCGCCGCGGGGGCGGCCGCGGGTTGGGCGGAGAAGATCAACAAGAACCGGAGCCTCGCCGAGATCAGCCTGCGGCTCGTCCAGCTCAAGACCGATCTGGCCCTGCCCGCGCCCTACGAGGAGTTTTCCGTGAAGGAGCCCGAGCCCGCGGTTCTCCAGGCGTTCCTGAAGCTCCAGGGCTTCAGCTCCCTCCTCGCGCGCTACAACCTCGCCGGCGAATCGGTGGGCACGCCGAGTGCGCCGGCGCCGAAGCAAATGCCCAACCCGGCACCGGCGACGCCGGCGACGGCGGAGGCCGCTCCCGTCCGCGAACTCGCCACGCTCGTGACAGCGCGCAACGAGCCCCCGGCCAAGGTCGAGACATCCTACGAGCTGGTGCAGGATGTCGCGCGGCTCGAGGATTGGATTGCGCGCGCGACGACTGCAGGCGCGGTCGCCGTCGATACCGAGACCACCTCCCTCGATGCCGTGCGCGCCGAGCTGGTCGGCGTCTCGCTCGCGCTGGAGGACGGCCGTGCCTGCTATGTCCCGCTGGCGCACAGGGCGCCCGGTTCCCAGGCGGGTGGCGATGGCGGGCTCGACCTCGCCGGCACCGGCCGGAAGGAGGCGCCGCGCCAGATCCCGATGGCCGACGCTCTGCAGCGGCTGAAGCCGCTGCTGGAGGATGCCGCCGTGCTCAAGGTCGGACACAACATCAAGTACGACTGCATCGTCCTTTCCGACTACGGCATCACCGTGGCGCCGGTCGACGATTCCATGCTGCTGTCCTATGTGCTCGACGGCGGCAAGAACGGTCACGGCATGGACGAGCTGGCGCAGCTCCATCTCGGCCACACCACGATCAAGTTCACCGACGTTGCCGGATCGGGCAAGTCGCAGGTCGGCTTCGACTGCGTCGAGCTCGGCCCGGCCTGCGACTATGCGGCGGAGGACGCAGACATCACCGGGCGGCTGCACCGCCTGCTCAGGCGCCGCCTGGTCGGCGAGCGCATGGTGACGGTCTACGAGACCATCGAGCGTCCGCTGATCCCAGTGATCGGTGCCATGGAGCGCGCCGGCATCCGAGTGGACCGCCACGCGCTCGCCGAGATGAGCCGCGATTTTTCTGAGCGGTTGCGCGACATCGAGAACGACATTCACAAGCTGGCCGGCCATCCGTTCAATATCGGCTCACCCAAGCAACTCGGCGAAGTGCTGTTCGACGAGCTCAGGCTGCGGGGCGGCAAGAAGGGCAAGACCGGGGCCTATGCGACCGGTGCCGACGTGCTGGAGGAGCTCGCAGTAGACCACCCGCTGCCCCAGCACGTGCTCGACTGGCGCCAGCTCGCCAAGCTCAAGAGCACCTATGCCGACGCGCTGGTCGACCAGATCAATCCCAAGACCGGACGCGTCCACACCTCCTATGCCATGGCGGTGGCATCGACCGGGCGATTGAGCTCGACCGACCCGAACCTGCAGAACATTCCCGTGCGCACCGAGGAGGGCCGCAAGATCCGCCGCGCGTTCGTCGCGGAAGCCGGCCACAAGCTGCTGTCGGTCGACTACTCCCAGATCGAGCTGCGGCTGGTTGCCGACATCGGCAACATCGACGCGCTCAAGCAGGCCTTCCGCGACGGCGTCGACATCCATGCGTTGACCGCCAGCCAGGTGTTCGGCGTGCCGCTGACGCAGATGGATGCCCAGACGCGCCGCAAGGCCAAGGCGATCAACTTCGGCATCATCTACGGCATCAGTGGCTTCGGCCTGTCGCGCCAGCTCGGCTGCACGCCGCGCGAGGCGGCGGAATACATCAAGGCCTATTTCGACCGGTATCCCGGCATCCGCGACTACATGGAACGTGCCAAGAAGGATGCGCGCGCACGCGGCTATGTCACGACGCTTTTCGGCCGGCGCTGCCACGTCCCCGGCATCAATGACAAGAATCCGGCCCGGCGTGGCTTTGCCGAGCGCCAGGCAATCAATGCGCCGATCCAAGGCACGGCCGCCGACATCATCAAGCGCGCGATGATCCGCGTACCTCCTGCGCTGGCCGGCGCGGGCCTCAAGGCGCGCATGCTGCTGCAGGTCCACGATGAGCTCTTGTTCGAGGTGCCGGAAGACGAGGTCGACCGGACCTCCGCTCTGGTGCGCCAGGTGATGGAGCGGGCTTGCGAGCCGGCGCTCAAACTCGGTGTGCCGTTGGTTGCCGACGCGGGCGCAGGTAGCAATTGGGCCGAGGCGCATTGATTGCGATGCGGCCCCTGCGCCACCGCGTCCACAACCTGCTCGACTTTGGGAACCAGCACGACCGGCTGGGCCTCGCCGTCAACGGCTTCCTGATTGCGCTTATCCTCGCCAATGTGGTGGCCGTGGTCCTCGAATCGGTCGAAGATTTGCGTCGCGCCCACGCGGCGCTGTTCCACGCTTTCGAGTTTTTCTCGGTTGCCGTCTTCACCATCGAGTACGTCTTGCGCCTTTGGTCAAGCGTGGACGACCCGAGCCGTCGCTATCGGGACCCTGTGCTTGGCCGGCTGCGCTACGCCGCCTCGCCGATGGCGCTGATCGACCTGCTGTCGATCGCGCCCAGCCTGCTGCAGGCACTTTTCGGACTCGACCTGCGCATGCTCCGGCTGCTGCGCCTGTTGCGTGTCCTCAAGCTCACCCGCTACTCCAGCTCAATCGACCTGCTGAGCGACGTCTTCAAGGAGGACGCGCGCGCCTTCGGCGCGATTTTCGCGATCTTTGCGGTCATGCTCACGCTGGTTGCAGGCGTGATTCACATGGTTGAGCACGACGCGCAGCCCGAAGCCTTCGGCTCGATCCCCGCCTCGATGTGGTGGGCGATCGTCACGCTGACGACGCTCGGCTATGGCGACGTGGTGCCGCACACGGCGGCCGGCAAGATCATCGGCGGGCTCGTTGCCGTGACCGGCGTCAGCGTCCTGGCGCTGCTGGCCGGTCTCCTATCGTCCGGCTTCAACGATCAGCTGCGAATCCGGCGTCGTCAGTATCAGGTCATGGTTGCCAAAGCGCTGCGCGACGGCCACCTCAGCGAGGAAGAGCGGCGGAAGCTGGCCAAGCGACGCGACTCGCTCGGCCTGACGGAAACCGACGCCAAGCTGATCCTCGATCAGGCCATGGTCCAATCTCCCCAAGCGACGCCGACCTGCCCGCATTGCGGCAAGCCGCTCCATGCCGAAGCGCACCGCACGCTACCGCCCTAGAGCAAGATCGTCACATCGCGAAGGCGCGCTCGTCGAATTGACGATCGAAGCGCTCGGTGCGCGCGGCGACGGTCTCGCCAGCCATGACGGGACGCGCGTGTTCGTGCCGCTGACACTGCCTGCCGAACGCGTTCGCGCCCGCCTCGGAGAATGGCGTGCCGACGGCATCGCCGCGCAGCTGATCGACATCCTGACGCCCAGCGAGGCACGGCGGCAGCCGCCTTGTCCCCATTTCGGCTCATGCGGCGGATGCCAGCTCCAGCACATGGCGACCGAAGCGGAAGCGTCGTGGAAGTCGGACGAGATCGCCCGCGCACTGGCCCGCCGCGGCATTGTCGATTTCGTCATGCGCCCGATCGTGACGGTGCGGCCGGCGACCCGCCGGCGCACCCGGCTGGTGGCCCGCAGCGTCGGGGATGGCACGCAACTGGGCTACCACGCGCGCGCCAGCCATTCGATCGTCGACGTCGAGTCATGCGCGGTGCTCGAGCCACGCCTCGACCGTTTGCTGCCGGCACTGCGCGATCTCGCGGCCGCACTGCTGCCCGCGGGCGCAGAATGTGCGCTGGTCCTGACGGCGGCCGATAGCGGCATCGACTTGACCGTCGAGGCGACCGCGCCGGCCGACATGCAGCGGCGCGAAGCGCTCGCGCGGTTCGTCGCAGATCATGATCTGGCGCGTGCCGGCTGGTGCGTGCGCGGTCGAATCGATCCGATCGCGGAACGTCGGCCCGCCTACGTCGTCTTCGACGGCTTGCGCGTGCCGCTGCCGCCGCTCGCTTTCCTGCAGGCGAGTCGAGAGGGCGAGGCGGCGATCGCCGCCGCCGTCGTCGAAGCCGTGGGCGATGCTGCAAGCGTCGTCGACCTGTTCGCCGGTCTCGGCACCCTGACTTTTCCCCTCGCCCGGCACATGCGCGTTCATGCCGTCGACGGCGACGCCGACGCGATCGCCGCATTGGCGGCGGCGGCACGACAGTCTGCGCATGCCGGACGCATCACCTGGAGCGAGCGCGATCTCGCCGCCGAACCCTTGTCGGCGGACGAGTTGGCACGCTTCGATGCCGCTGTTTTCGATCCGCCGCGGGCCGGCGCGAAAGCCCAATCGGAGGCCGTAGGCGAATCAGTGATCAAAAATGCCGTTTCCGTGTCCTGCAATCCATCCACTTTCGCGCGCGACGCTCGGATCCTGGTCGATCGCGGATTCGCACTCGATTGGGTGCAACCGATCGACCAATTCGTCTGGTCGTCGCGCATCGAGCTGGTCGCGCGCTTCGTGCGCACGACATCTTGAAAGCCGCAGAATTCCTTGCGTTGCCGTGATTGCGTCGCGCGCGCCGAGCAACGTCGGACGATGGAGCGTGCGCTCGTCGAAGCGCGCTCACGAGTCGCCGCGAATGCGCTTCGCGATCGAATTCTTGGCAAGGAAAAAATTTGTGTTGCACGAATTGTTTGCCTGTTGACTCGTTCGCAGGCACACTGGCTACGTCGTTCTTGCGACTGCTGCGGTTGACTCGAGAGGGGGAGCAAGTAAGCGGAGCCGGATCGTGACAGTTCACCCGGCGACGATTATGAGGGATGCAGTTGCTCCGTATCACACCTCTCCGTACATCGTGGCGACAGCCGGACGATTGCAGATTGCCCCCGAGAGGGGCGGCGCATCGGACCCGGCCGGTATCGTGTTGAGGAGCATGAGGCCCAAGGCGACACGGACAACCAACGGCTGAGTAGGAGACAATCATGGCTGCGAAGAAGAAAGCTGCGAAGAAGAAGACTGCGAAGAAGAAGTCCGCGAAGAAGAAGAAGTAGGGCTGACGCCTGAAACCAAAACGCCCCCGTCCGATCGGACGGGGGCGCTTGCATTTTACGCCAAGGAACCGGGGTCGTTTGAGATTGATGCACGCATCAATCTCAAACGACCCCGCTTCAATTCGGAAGCGAGAGCGCGACCAACCGGCCTATTCGGCTGCCGCTGCGGGCGCCCGTTCGTCGGCGCGCAGTTCGCCGATCGCCTGACGGACGATCTGCCACCCGCCGGCGATGCCGAGCGCGGCCATGATCGATGCGACGACGAGATCGGGCCATCCGGCGCTGGTGCCGAAGACCCCTGCCGCCGCGAGCATCACCGCGATATTGCCGATGGCGTCATTGCGCGAGCAGATCCAGACCGACCGCATGTTCGCGTCGCCGCCGCGAAACCGGTAAAGCATGACCGCCACGCCGGTGTTGGCGGCGAGCGCCACGGCGCCGACCATACCCATCACCTCGGCCTGAGGCAGTGTGCCCTGATATGCGTTCCACGCCGTGCTGGCGAGCACGCCGACGCCGAACGCACCCAGCGTCGCTCCCTTGAACAGCGCAGCGCGGGCGCGCCACGCGAGCGCCATGGCCGCGACCCAGAGGCTGATCGCGTAATTTCCCGCATCGCCCAGAAAATCGAGGGCGTCGGCCAGCAGCGCGGCCGACCCCGCGGCGACGCCGGCCGTCACTTCGGCGACGAACATGCCGGCATTGACGGCAAGCGCAATCCACAGCGCGCGGCGCCAACCCGGGCTGTTGAGCTCGGGTGCGCCGGACGAGCAACTCGAATCGGGACAGCAGCCAGCCATAAGAATCAGTTCCCGATCGGGGAGACGACTCCCCATATAGACCTTGTGGCAACTACAGGGTCAAGGCGATGGCGAACCAGCGACTGACGATCGGCGAGCTCAGCAAGGCGGCTCATGTCGGCGCCGAGACGGTCCGATACTACGAGCGCATCGGCCTCATGCCGCGGCCGGCTAGAACTGCCGCGAATTACCGCCTCTATTCGGCAGAACAGCTTGCCCGCCTGAGCTTCATTCGGCGCTCGCGCGAGCTCGGCTTCACGCTCGACCGGATCAAGGCGCTGCTCGAGCTCGCCGGCGACCGGGCCCGCGATTGCCAGGCCGTCGACGTGATTGCGAGCGATCATCTCGCCGAGGTCGAGCGCAAGATCGCCGATCTAACGGCGCTGCGTCGCACACTGCGCGATCTGATCGGGCAATGCCGGCACGGCACGATCGCCGATTGCCGGATCATCGAAGCCCTGTCGCCTGTCCCGGCATGATCGCGCATCAGGCGCAGCAGGTCGGCGCACGACCGCGGTTCATGGCCCGTTCGGCCTGAACCGGAGGACAGGCGACCGAACCGAAGGAACAGAAGACTCAGCAGTCGCCCGGTTTCGGCTTGAGCACGGCGCCGCAGCCGGTGCAGTCGTAGAAGTGCTGGCAGGCGTCGCTCGGCATGTCCTCTATCTTCGACGTCCGGCAGATCGGACAAATGATGGTTGACGCGAGGATGACGCCACTCATGGCCGCATCGTCACGCGGCGCATCAGGCGGCGGCATGAATGCCCGCGGCCTTCACCTTGTCGGAGACGTAGCTCTCGAACTGCTTGAAGTTCGACTCGAACCGCCGTGTCACCTCGCGCGCTGTCGTGTCGTAGGCGGCCTTGTCCGCCCACGCTCCGCGCGGCTGCAGCACGTCGGGCGGCACGTCCGGGCAGGCGGTCGGCACGTGCAGCCCGAACATCGGATCGGTCGCGGTCGAGACCTGCGCCAGCTGTCCCTCGAGCGCCGCGCGCACCATGGCCCTGGTGTGCTTGATGCGCATGCGCTGGCCAACGCCATAGGCGCCGCCCGACCAGCCGGTGTTGACGAGCCAGCATTTGGCGCCATGGCGCGCCATGCGTTCGCCGAGCAGCTTGGCATAGACCGTGGGATGGCGCGGCATGAACGGCGCCCCGAAGCAGGTCGAGAATGTCGCCTGCGGCTCCTTGCCCAGTCCTTTCTCGGTTCCGGCCACACGCGCCGTATAGCCGGACAGGAAATGGTACATCGCCTGGTCGGCAGTCAACCGGCTGATGGGCGGCAGCACGCCGAAAGCATCGGCCGTCAGCATGATGATGTTGTCGGGATGCCCGCCGCGTCCAGAGACGCTGACATTGGGAATGTAGGAGAGCGGATAGGAGGCCCTTGTGTTCTCGGTCAGCTTGGCGCTGTCGAAGTCGAAGGTGCGCAGGTCGGCGTCCATCACGACGTTCTCGAGCACAGTTCCGAACCGCTCGGTGGTCGCAAAGATCTCCGGTTCAGCCTCGCGCGACAGCTTGATGACCTTGGCATAGCAGCCGCCTTCGAAGTTGAAGATGCCGTTGTCGGACCAGCCGTGCTCATCGTCGCCGATCAAGGTGCGCGTGCTGTCCGCCGACAGCGTCGTCTTGCCGGTGCCGGACAGCCCGAAAAAGATCGCCGTATCGCCCTTCTTCCCGATGTTGGCCGAGCAATGCATGGACAATACGCCGCGGCCGGGCATCAGGTAGTTCATCAGGGTGAAAACCGACTTCTTGATTTCGCCGGCGTAGGACGAACCGCCGATCAGCACCAGCTTCTTCGCGAAGTCGATGAGAATGAAGGTTTCGGAATTGGTACCATCGAGCTTGGGGTCGGCCTGCAGTCCCGGCGCGTGCAGAATGGTGAATTCGGGTTCGAAGTCCTTCAGTTCGTCCACCGTCGGGCGGATGAACATGTTGCGCGCGAACAGGCTCTGCCACGCGGTCTCGGTGACGACGCGCACGCGCAGACGATAGTCCGGATCGGCACCGGCGAAGCTGTCGAGCACAAAAGCGTCGCGGCCCTGATAGTAGGCCAGCATCCGCCGATGCATCGAATCGAAGCGCTCCTGGCTGAATTTGCGGTTGACGTCGCCCCACCAGATGTCCGCGCTCGACGACGGTTCATTTACAATGAACTTGTCCTTGGGAGAACGGCCCGTGTGCTTGCCCGTGGTGACCACCAGCGCGCCGCCATCGCCCAACAGGCCCTCGCCGCGTCGAATTGCTTCTTCATAGAGAAACGGGATGCTGCCATTCCAATGAGCCGCGCGAAGATTCACAAGACCATGATTTTCAACGCCATAGCGGCTGACGACGGGTCGAGGACTGGGCAATGTGGTTCCTCCGGAACGATGGCCTTGTCGGGAGCGAGCTCCGCCGGCCTTAGGGCCCGTAAGACAATAAACGAATCGGGATTGGTCGATCGATAGATATGGGATTCTCAAAGCGACGAGAACACCATATCTTGCGAGGATGATTGACGTCGAGGCGATTCGGCAACGATTTTCCGCT
>VGDO01000159.1 GCA_016869645.1 Alphaproteobacteria bacterium | reverse complement strand
CCCTGGCAATGAGCGTGAACATGTTGAGATTGCGGGACGTGATGGACTGGGCGGCGCGCACGAAAAACGGCCAGCCGGCCCACAGCACGACCGGCGTCGCGAAGAGAAACTGCAGCCAATTGGCCGATTGCTGGCCCAGCCATTGGTGCAGGCCGGTCACGTGACCGCCCATTTCCAGGGCGACGACCGGGAGCGACAGAAGCGTGCCGATCCAGAAGCGCCTGGTCATGTCGGCGAGCTCGGCACTGGTGCCGGCCTCGGCGCTCGGCATCACGGGCTCCAATGCCATGCCGCAGATCGGGCACGAGCCCGGCGCGTCGCGCAGAATCTCCGGATGCATCGGACACGTCCACTGCGCGTGACCGGGCGCCGCTTTCGATTCTGCGCGCGCCGGTTCCGCGCCGGGAGAACGGCGGTGTTGCACGTGCGGTTCCTTGCGATGGCCGCTGTCGTGAGCACCGGCGTGATGGCAATGCTCGTGGTGGTGATGGCTGATGTCGCTCATGTCGGCCTCTCCGGCCGCTCCCGCTCTTGCGGGGCGGCCCCAGTTCGTATACCCTGGAGGGGTATATAAACCCCTAGGGGGTATTAGGCAAGCATGAATCACCAGGCCAAGAAATCGTGCCTGACGCGCCTCAACCGCGTCGAAGGCCAGATCCGCGGCATCGCCCGCATGATCGGCGAGGACCGCTACTGCATCGATGTCATTACGCAACTCCAGGCGGTGCGGGCCGCGCTCAATCGCGTCGAGGACGAGATCCTGCGCGACCATGTCGACCACTGCGTCGAGCACGCCATCCAGAGCGGCGATACGCGAGAGCAGCGAAAGAAGATCGGCGAGCTGATGGCCGTGATGTCGCGCGCCAGGTAGGCGCCGTCAAGCCGGGTCGAAAAGCCGGGTGGCCGGATGCGGCGACGCGCGCTAGCGCCGTGCCGCGATCGGCCACCCAACCCGTTTGACCGCGCTGTCTGGCCCGGCGCCTACCGAAGCGCCGAGCGGCCCGCCGGACGAGCCCCCAATCGGGGCACCCAGCCGGGCGTGGCCGCCTCGTACCGCAGGTATCGCTCGCCGAACGCTTGTCTGGCTTCGCGCTCTTCGGCCCGGGCCAGAAGCACGTACATGACGACAAGAAAAGGAAACATCAGGACGGTCAGGATCGTCGGCCACTGCAGCACGAATCCGAACAGGATCAGCAGAAAGCCGATGTACTGGGGGTGGCGAACATACGCGTAAGGCCCGGTGGTCGCCAGGTCTCGACGTCGCTGCGCCGTGTAGAGCACCTGCCAGGCAATCGACAGCAGGATGAACCCGGCAGCGATCAGCACGTTGCTCAGAATGTGCAGCAGGCTCAAGTGCGGATCGCCCTTCCCGCCGAGCAATGTCGACCAGAGATGGCCCGCGTCATGAACCAGGAGATCAAGGTCGGGATAGCGGCTCTGCAGCCAGCCGGCCAGCAGATAGATCGTCAAGGGAAAACCGTACATTTCGGTGAACAGCGCCACGATGAACGCACTGAACGCGCCGAAGCTTCGCCAATCGCGCGGTGACTGCGGCTTGGCGAAGCTGAACGCGAACATGATGAACACCGCGGAGTTGATGGCGACGAGAAGCCAGAGCCCGTAGCCGGGTTCATCATGTGTCATGGCGCCCCCCTCCGGTCCTGCGGTCGCCTTCGCGCTGTGGGCGGCCACCGTGGCCACCGTGATCCCGGTGCATGAACAGGTGCATCAGCGGGCAGGCCAGAAGCAGCAAATAGGGCACAGCGCCGTAGAGATGCGCCCGGTGTTCGGTCATGACGAAGAACGCGGCGATGGCGAGAAAGCCGAGGATGACGAGCAGCGATTTCGACCACCACCAGGGGCCGGGATGATCCGCGCTCATGATGAAGTCCTTTCCTTTCCTGCGGAGGCCTACATCATGCCCATCGGCCCGCGCATCAGAGCGTCGGCGACGGTCTTCTGCTCTGTCGAGAGGACGTCATAGAGCGTGCGCGCCGCGACTTTCTGGCTCCTCACCGCATTCAGTCGCGCCGCCAGCATCTGTTCGGTCCGGTCCAGCCGATCGGGCCAGGTGGCCGGGGTTTGCATGCCCATCATGGCCGAATGGCCGGCGCGCATGGACTTGGCGCCATTCCGGGCTGCCTTGGCGAACTCATTCCATTGGGACGTCTGGTCCTTGGTGATCTTCAACTCGGTGCGCACGAATGCGAGCCAGCCCTCGACATGGTCGACAGCCATTCGAGCCATGCCAGACTCGGCCGGCTCGCCAGTCATGGAGCGCATCATGGGCATCGAGTGCATCATCGCCCCCCCTTGGTGCATCATCATGCCGCCCTGTCCGCCCTGTGAGCCGCCTCGTCCCATCATGCCCATGCCGGAGCCGTGTTCGGTGCGCGGAGCGGGTGCTGTGGACTGGCCGGGCCCGGCCGGCTGGGCGGAGGGCGGCGTGGTCTGCCCCGTGCCGGGATGATGCTGACTATGATCTTCCTGGTTCTGTGTCGCTGGCGGTTGCTGCTGCGCGGCGGCCGGTCCCGCCGGAATGACGGCGAGGGCCATCGACAGGGCGATCACGGCGGGGACAAGAGACGGGCGAAGGTTGCGCATGGAGATCTCCGTTGCTCAGGGCTGGGTCGCAGCGACCGATCAGCGCGGTGATTTCAGGACTTTCGCGACAAGCGAGCGGCCGAGGATCGGTTCCTCCGCGATGCGCGGTTACGTGTTGACGCACCGCCGCATCGGCCGGCCCAGCAATCGTCAGGCGACGAGTCGAGGCGGCGGAATGGTGGGCGGAACGCTGACGCCGTCTGGCGCGGGCTCGGCCTTCATCGACGCCGCGACCATCAGCATCCGCTCGTCATCGGGATCGCCATCGAGCGCCATGGCGGGCGGGAAGTGGCAAGCGGCGGCGACGCAACAGCCCGTATGCCTGCGATGATCTCGATCGGGGCAAGAACCACGGTGATCGTCCGCATCGGCCGTGGCGGTTTTCAGATCGCGACTGACTTCCACCGGCGCCTGGAAATGACCGCTCTCCGACGAAACGGCCGAAGAAAGCAAGGCGCCATTGCCACTTTCGTGGGTCACGCCCCGGCTGCCGAGCACTCCCAGCAGAAGCAGCCCAAGCATAGCGCTGGCAAAGATGGAGACGAAGCGGGTCATCGAAGATGCGGGCCGGAACTCGTGGTCGGTTCGGATGGCCGAATATCGACCATCCCAGAGGCCAGCCTAAATGGGGAGGCCTGACCTACATTGACCTAGATCAAGCCCGCCGAGATATTGCCGTCAGTCCCGCGCCACGCTGAAGCGGCGACAGGTCGATTGCTCGAGGCGTCGGCATCCGATCGGCATCAAGGATGGAATAGAGCCGACCGATCGGTTAGCCTTTGCGGCCACATCCGAAACGGCAACACGGAACTCGATGTCACCCCAAGCGTCCAGGCCGCGACCACGTCTGAGCCAGGAGGAGCGCCATGCGCAGATCCTGGCGCTGGTCCGGCGCGACGGCATCGTGCGCGTCGTCACGCTGGCCACGCGGTTCGGCGTGACGACCGAAACCGCGCGCCGCGATCTCGACGAACTGGCCGCGAACGGCGCCATCAAGCGCACCTACGGTGGCGGCGCGGGCCGATCGCTGATCGACGAACCGGGCATCGGCGTGCGCACCCGCGCGCACGCGGCAGAACGCGGCCGGATCGCGGCGGCGGCGGCTGCCATGATCGAGCCGGGGGACGCGCTCATGATCGATTGTGGTTCGACCACCAGCCTGTTCGCCAATGCGCTCGCGGCACGCGATCTGCATTTGACCGTGCTGACCAATTGCCTGCCGGTTGCGACGGCGCTCGCGACCAGCCGCCACTGCCGCATCATCCTGTGCGCAGGCGACTACGTCGCGCGCGAAGGCGGCGTCTACGGTTCAGACACGATCGACTTCATCCGGCGCTTCAAGGCGAACCGGGCGGTGATCGGCGCAGGCGGCCTCACGGCCGAGGCCGTGACCGACGCAGACTCGCAAAGCTGCGCCGTCAAGCGCGCCATGATCGAGCAAGCCGACCGCACCACTCTCCTGCTCGACGGCTCGAAATTCGATCTCATCCAATTCGAGCGCGTCTGCCCGTTAAACGAGCTCGACGAGATCGTGTGCGATGCTCCGCCGCCCAAGCGGCTCGTCGCCGGTCTCAAGCAGGCCGGCGTCTCGGTGATCGTCGCCCCCTGACCCGCCCCATGTGGGGGCTGCAATAGTCCGCCATCGCGGCCAGCTCGACTGCGGCCGATCATTAAGCTTTCGGCCGGTTCGGTGTTTGCAACTACAACATCCTCTGTTGTGGTCGAAAACCAGCCCGTGCTAACGTGTTCGCCTGGGGTCAATGGTTCCATCGCACCGCCGCGACCTGCCGGTTCCGCCAGATCCGGTCTCGCGTCGGCGCACACAGGGGAGCGGACACATGACGAAATGGACTCGATCGACCAAATGCGCCGCCATGATCGCCCTGGCGTCGTTCTGTTACGGTGCGCAAGCGGGCGAGATCACCGCCTATACGTCGCTCGAGGAGGACGACATCCGCGTCTATCTCCAGGGCTTCGCCAAGGCGAAACCGGCGATCAAGGTCAACGTGCTGCGCCTGTCAACGGGCGATCTTGCGGCGCGCATGCTGGCCGAGAAGTCCAACCCGCGCCATGACGTCATCTGGGGCTGGGCAGTGACCCAGATGGTCGATCCGCGCATCCTGGAGATGACCGAAGCCTACAAGCCGGCCGGCATCGACCAGGTCAAACCCGAGTTCAAGGACGCGCAGAACCGCTGGTTCGCCACGACGGGCTATTTCGCCGGCTTCTGCGTCAACACCGAGATCCTGAAGAAGAACAACCTGCCCATGCCGAGCTCGTGGGCCGATCTGACCAACCCTGCCTACAAGGGGCAGATCGTCATGCCGAACGCCGCGAGCTCCGGCACGGGCTATCTGCAGGTCGTCAGCATCTTGCAGATGAAGGGCGAGGAGAAGGGCTGGCAATATCTCAAGGACCTCGACAAGAACATCGCCCAGTACATCAAGTCGGGCTCGCGCCCGTGCAAGATGGCCAGCACCGGTGAATACGCGATCGGGCTTTCCTTCGCGTTCAGCGGGGTCAAGCAGATCATGGAGGGCTATCCGATCAAGCTGGTCATTCCCAGCGAGGGCGCCGGCTACGAGACCGAGGTCAACGCTTTGATGAAGACGGCCAAGAACAAGGCCGACGCCAAGCAGTTCCTCGACTGGCTGCTGACGCTCGACGCCGCCAAGCTCTACGGCGAGCGCGCCGAGATGTCGTCGGTGCCGGGTGCAAAGCCGACCGCCGATATTCTCAAGGCCGGCTTGCCGGCCGACGTCGCGACCGTGCTCTACAAGATGGACTTCGACGCTTCCGCCAAGAACAAGGACCGCATCATTGCGGAGTGGAAGAAGTCGATCGAACGGTAGTAGTGGATCGCTGCGGCGGCTGGCTTGCCGGCCGCCGCAGCCAATTCTAGGCTTCGATCTGCCCTGCGACGTCCTGTCGCCGCATCGCCGGGAGGGCAGCGATGTTTCTTTCGCTCAGCAATATCGCCAAGCGCTTCGGCACGGTCACGGCGCTGAACGGCGTCAGCCTCGACATCGCCGAGGGTGAGTTCGTCTGCTTTCTCGGTCCGTCCGGCTGCGGCAAGACCACGCTGCTCCGCGTCATCGGCGGACTGGAATCGGCGGATGCAGGTGAGGTCAAGCTCAACGGCCGGAGCCTGACCGAGACGCCGGCGCGCCTGCGCAATTTCGGCGTCGTGTTCCAGTCCTACTCGCTCTTCCCCAGCATGTCGGTCGCCAAGAACGTCGCCTATGGGCTGGAATGCGCGAAATGGGCGAAGCCGGACATCCACCGTCGCGTCGCGGAAATGCTCGCCCTCGTCCACTTGGGCGATCAGGCGGAGAAGTACCCGCATCAGCTTTCCGGCGGCCAGCAGCAGCGCGTCGCCCTGGCGCGCGCCTTGGCGCCGAACCCGACCGTGCTGCTGCTCGACGAGCCGCTGTCCGCCCTCGATGCCAAGGTCCGCGAGGATTTGCGCGCCGAGATCAAGGATCTGCAGTCGGCGCTCGGCGTCACCACCGTGATGGTGACCCACGACCAGCACGAAGCCATGGAGATCGCCGACCGCATCGTCGTCATGAATGGCGGCGTCATCGAGCAGATCGGCGGCGCCGTCGACCTCTACGAGAGACCGGTCAACCGGTTCGTCGCCGAATTCATCGGGCGCATGAACCTGCTGTCCTGGCCGCCGGTGGCCGACCGCGGCACTTCGTCCCTGCGCATCGGTGTCAGACCCGAGCATATCGAGCTCGTCGCGTCAGGCGGCGACGCCTCGAACAGCGTGGTCGGCCGCATCGAGAAATGCGTGTTCCTCGGCAGCTTCACGCGCGTCACGCTCGCGGTGGGCAATGAGCGGCTGCAGCTCGAGCTGCGCGGCCGGCGCACGGACCTTGGCCCCGGCGGCAGCCTGACCGTCCGTATCCCGCCCGACGCCGTTCACCGTATCGGGGACGTCACGCGGTGACCGTTTCGCACCCGCGCACCGTCACGCAGACGGCGCGAATCGACACGGACCGCCTCGCCGTGCTCGGCCTGACGGTGGCGGTTGCCCTGCCCCTCATCGTCTTCGTCGTCCTGCCGCTCGTCGGCATCCTCAATTTGAGCTTCGTCACAGAGGACGGCATCGGCTGGGGCAATTTCGTCCGCTACTTCAGCAGTCCCAAATTCACCCGCGTCGTGGTCAACAGCTTCACGGTCACCTTGACCACGACGGCCATCACCGTCGTGCTGGCCTATGCGTTTGCCTACGCGATGCACCGCACCGCCATGCCCGGCAAGCGCGCATTCGGCATGATCGTGCTCCTGCCGCTGTTCGCGCCGTCGCTGGTGCAGGCGCTCGGGATTCTCTTCATGTTTGGCCGCAATGGCGTGATCAACCGCAGCTTCGGCCTCGGCATCGACATCTACGGCTTCTGGGGCATTGTGATCTCCGACGTGTTCTACAGCTTTCCACATGCCTATCTGATCCTGTCCGCCGCGCTGGCGCTGGCCGATGCACGCGTCTACGAGTCCGCACAGATGCTGGGAGCGTCGGCGGCGCGAGTCTTCCGCACCATCACCCTACCAGCCACGCGCTATGGCGTGATGTCCGCGACCTTCGTCGTGTTCACCATCGTGATCACCGACTTCGGCAATCCCATGGTGATCGGCGGCGATTTCAGCGTGCTCGCGACCGAGATCTACAATCAGGTGTCCGGCCAGAGCAACTTCGCCATGGGCGCGGTCATCGGCGTGCTGCTGCTGATTCCGGCCGGACTGGCCGTCGTGATCGAGAAGTGGATCATGCGGCGCCACCACGCGTCGATCACCGACCGATCGCAGCCCCTCCGCCTCATGCCTGATCGCCGGCGCGATATGGCAGGCCTTGTCTATGCATCGGTCGTTTGCGGCATGATCTTGCTGATCGTCGGAGTGGTGTTCGTCGCCAGCTTCGTCACGCTGTGGCCGTACAACATGCATCTCAGCCTGCGCCACTACCGGTTCGAGGTGCAGAACGGCCTGCAGCCATTGTGGACCAGCGTGTGGGTTTCGCTCGCAGCCGGGGCGATCGGTGTCGTGGTCACCGTGGCCGGCGCCTGCGTCATGCGGCGGCTGCACGGCGCCGCCGCCCAGGCGCTTTACTTCCTGTCCATACTTCCGGCGGCCGTGCCGGGCATGGTGCTCGGCCTCGGTTACATCTTCGCGTTCAACGATCCCGCGAACCCGCTGGAAATCCTCTACGGGACTGCCGTCATCCTCGCGATCTGCAACGTCTATCACTACCACGCCCAGGGCTTCCTGATCGCCACCACCGGGCTCAATCAGATCAGCCGGGTTTTCGATGAAGCATCGACCTCGCTCGGCGGTAGCTTCTTTCGGACCTTGCGATCGGTGATTCTGCCGATCATCTGGCCTTCGATCGTCAGCGTCGGCGTATTCTTCTTCGTGCGCAGCATGGTGACGCTGTCGGCCGTGATCTTCCTGGTCACGCCATCGACGCAGCTTGCGGCCGTCTCGGTGCTGTTGCTCGACGACGCCGGCAATCAGAATCAGGCGGCCGCATTCTCGGTCTGCATCATGTTGGTCGTCGCGATGGCCCTTGCGCTGTTCCACGGTCTGCTGCGCCTGAGCGGCGCCAAACGCGTCTCCCTTTTCGGCTGAAGCCTGTTCAGGCCGGCAAGGGGCGGGCGGCGGTCGGGCGCCGGCCGATCGCCAGCACCATCAGCGCGGTCAGCACGCAGGCGAGCCCCGCGATCAGGAACGATTCGAGGTAACGGTCGGTTGCCGTCCGCAGGAAGCCGGCGCCCGAGGCAGCAACCGCCGAGCCGACCTGATGGGCCGCCATGAGCCAGCCGAACATGACCGGGCCCATTTCCTTGCCGAAGATATCACTGGTCAGCCGCATGGTCGGCGGCACCGTGGCAAGCCAGTCGAGCCCGTAGAAC
Organism: Alphaproteobacteria bacterium; assembly: GCA_016869645.1. Taxonomy (GTDB): domain Bacteria; phylum Pseudomonadota; class Alphaproteobacteria; order SHVW01; family SHVW01; genus SHVW01. The sequence goes on along the minus strand of VGDO01000159.1, from coordinate 3,925 downwards.
ACGGCGAACAGCGCCAGGCCATAAAAGGAAAAATCCGAATATGGCAGGATGAACAGGGACAGCCCACGCAGCCCGTAGTACCAGAACAGCAGCCAGCGATTGTCCCAGCGGTCACTGAGCCAGCCCGACAGCGTCGTGCCGACGAGATTGAACACGCCGATCAGCGCCAACAGGCTGGCGGCACGCACCTCCGCGATGCCGTGGTCGAAACAGGCAGCGACCAGATGCGTGCCGATCAGGCCGTTAGTCGACAGCCCGCACACGAAGAAGCTGCCGGCAAGCAGCCAGAAGTCGCGCGACTTGGAGCCGACCGCGAGCGCCTCGAAGGCGACGAGAATGGGATTGCCGCGAACCGGCGCGACTGGAACGTCGCGCTCCGCGCCGCGCGCGCGCAGTCCGACATCGCGCGGATGCTCGGGAATCAGCAGCCATGCGACCGGAAGCACGGCGGCGAGCACGCCGGCGACGACCCAGCCGACCGGCTGCCAGCCGTGAGCCGCCGCCAGCGCGGCAAGGCTGGGCAGGAAGATCAGCTGGCCAAGCGCCATACTCGCGGACAAGAGACCCATGACGAGGCCGCGGCCCTCGACGAACCAGCGGTTCACGATGCTGGCGCCGAGCGAGAGCGCGACCGTGCCGGAGCCGAGACCGACCAACACGCCCCAGGTCAGCAGGAGGTGCCAGGGCTTGGTCATGAGCGCGCTCAATCCGACCGCCACCGCCATGCCGGCGAGACCGAGCAGCAGCGTGCGGCGCACGCCGATCCTGAGCGCGAGTGCGGCCGCGAATGGCCCGACCAGGCCGTAGAGCAGCAAGCCGACGGCGAGCGCGACCGAGATCGTCGCCCGGTCCCAGCCGAAGGCTTGCTCGAGCGGCACGACCAGGACGCCCGGTGCGGCGCGCACGCCGGCCGAGATCAGCACGCACAGAAAGGTGGCGCCGGCAACGATCCAGGCGTAGTGCATGCGCGCCTCCACGGCGCGCGCCAGCATGTGCATTGTCAGTCTGACCCTTCTGTCCTGCCCGTGACCAGAGAGCGCCGCGGCGACCTTGCTCCTATTTGTCTTTGTCGTCCTTGTCGCCCGGCTTCGACGTGACGCCCTGCCCCCATTCGTCGATCAGTTCTTGCTGATACTCGCGCAGGCGACTGATCTTGCGGTCGGACTGGATCTTCAGGTAGCCGCCCGCGATGTTCGGTGCGATGTTGTAGATGAGATAGCCGATGCCGGCCGAGCCGAAGGCGGCAAACATCATGAAGGGATCGAGCACCGATCCGTCGCTGGTGCCCTTCCAGAAATTGAGAATGAAGGGCAGGAGTCCGCAGAAGTTCAGGCTGCCGACGCAGAACGCCGAATATTTCTCAGGTCTCGGGTCGACCCAGAAGGCGACGATCGTCGGCAGCATGCCAACTGCGATCAGCAACACAGTGTGCATCAGGAATGCGGCAATGACCAGGCCGATGACGACAAAAATCGCCACCCGCCCGGATGCTCCGCCGGCCGGCGGCAAGACGAGCTTCGGTGCTGGAGCGCCCTGCTGGGTGTTGTCGGTCATTGCAGTGGAGTCCGCCGCTGCCTGTTCAAATGAGATAGATGATGGCGATCGTGCTGATCGCGATGCTAGCGACGATGCCGCAGGATACCGCGGCGGCCTGTTCGCCCATCTGTTGCGCCGTGGTGTCGCGCCGCGCCGCCTCGCGCTCGAGGTTGCCGACCTGCGCCGCGGCGCGCGCATAGTTGGTCATCGCCGCGGCGAACCCCTTCTTGTCGCGGTCGAGTGCGGCCGCGTCGTCGAACGGCTTGACCATGTCGGCCAGCGCACCCTTGCCGACCGCCTTGTCCAGCTCGTCGCGCAGCGCCTTTTGGCGCTTGCGGTTGTTGTACGCTTTCACCGCCGGCTCGAGCAGGTCGAGCATCCAACGACACAGATGCGGCATCGGTCCTTTCTTGGCCGAGTTCTGCAGCATCGCCAACAAACGAATGATGCCGAGCGCGTGCGACGACGTGCCTTCCGTCTCCGACAAGGGCCGCAGCCATTGATCGGTCACGGCCTTGGCGCGCGCGCCAAGAAAGGCCGCGACATGGCGGTCGATCGGATGAGCCGGGCGACCGGTTTCCTGTGCCGCCTTCTCCAGCGCATCCATGAATTCCTCGACCTCGACGATGTAGTAGCGCTCGAATTTCGGGCTCATCAACGGCAGATCGCGATTGAGCTCGTAGACCACGCGCTCGAATCCATAGCCAGGTCCCGACTGGCTGAGCAGCACGGGCATGTTCTCATACAAGTTGTGGTACGCGACGAACTCCGGACGCTGCTCGGTCTGCTGGCCGAGCCAGCCGATCAGCAGGCGCGACGCGATGATCTCCGACAGGACCTGGCGCCGCATCGTCTGGTGGATCGCCAAGGCCATGGCCGGACCTACTCCGTCCGGGCTGAGCGACAGGCCCTTGTAGTGAAGCGGTTGCGGGGGATCGAGCACCATGCAGGTGCGCGTCACGACGCGCTCGCCCGACTCGCCGCCGCCGACGCCGGTCAAGGGACCGATCACTTTGACGAGGGCGTTGACCCTCTCCTCGTCGCCCAGCGTACGCTTCAGCCAGTTCTCGAAATTGGTCGATCGGATGACCTGTCCCGCCGCCTCCCAATTGCGCGCGAAACCGAAGGTCAGCGAGCGCAGATTGAGGTGCTCCTCGTTGCCGAAGACGAGCGGTCGGGTGGCACGCGGCGGCAACTTGGCCTGCTTGGGCGTCAGGCGCTTGCCGTTCATCCACATTTCTAGCCCGTCTTATTCATCGAATTTGCGGAACTGAGCGACGGATGTAGCGCGAAGCCGCCATTCGATTCATGATTCTGGTTGCGAGTCCGAATCATCGATCGATTGAGGAGCGCCACACCCGTCATGAGCGAAGATATTGCACTTCCGTTCGATCTTCCATCGGTTTGCCGCAAGAAGCTGAGCGTGGGGTTCGATGGCGGGCAGCTTTCGTCGGATGCCGGCGTTCTTCTGCTGCGCGGGGTTGAGCGGAAGCTGGGCCTGGCCGGCCGGCTCGCGTCGTGCCTGAGGGACAGGCGCGATCCCGATCTGATCGAGCACTCGGTCGAGGAGATGCTGAAGCTTCGGATGTTTGCCATTGCGGCCGGCTACGAGGACGCCGACGATTGCGATTGGCTGCGGCACGATCCTGTCTTCAAGATGGCGGTCGGCCGGCTGCCGGGCACGGGCGAGCCTCTATGCTCGCAGCCGACGATGTCGCGGCTGGAGAACGCGCCATCGAAGATCGAGGTTGCGCGCACGATGGCGGCCATGGTGGACCAGTTCTGCGCAAGCTACCGCAGCGCGCCGGCCTCGATTACGCTCGACATCGACGACACTTTCGATGCCGTGCACGGCCACCAGCAAATGTCTCTGTTCAATGCCCACTACGACGAGCGCTGCTTCCTGCCGATCCACATCTACGAGGGGAGCAGCGGCAAGCCGATGGCGGTGATCCTGCGCGAGGGCAAGACGCCGGCCGGCGTGGAGGTTCGCACCATCCTGAAGCACGTGATCGGGCGCATCCGCGGCCATTGGCCCGAGGTCGCCATCCTGGTGCGCGGCGACAGCCATTATGGCCGCCTCGAAGCGATGGAATGGTGCGAAGAACAAGGGGTTGACTACATTTTCGGCTTCGGCGGCAATGCGGTCCTCCGGGCCATGACCCAGGGGGCCGCCGACGCGCTGTGCGTCCAGCGCGCCACGAGCGGCGCGGCCAAGCTGCGCAGCTTCGCCACCTTGAGCTACGGCGCAAAGAGCTGGAACAAAGAGCGCCGCATCGCCGCGCGCCTCGAGGCGACGCCCAAGGGGCTCGACATCCGCTACGTCGTCACCTCGCTCGAGGGCACAGCCCGGCATCTCTACGAGACCGTCTACTGCGGCCGAGGCCAG
>VGDO01000158.1 GCA_016869645.1 Alphaproteobacteria bacterium | reverse complement strand
TTCGCCGCCAACATTCTGCGCCACAACGGCGTCGACAACGTCACCGACGCCCGCTATCGCCTCGCCATCGGCGGACTCAACGCCATCCGTTCACTGCGCTTCATGTGATGAGCGTTGAACAGCCCTGGGTGTTCTCCTCGCCGGCCTTGCGCAGGTGGAACTTTACCTTGTCGGGATCGTAGGCGCGCTGCGGCAGATCCTTGTTGTAGTAGGGATTGGACGGCAGGATCGGAAGATCGTTGGCGACGATCGCATAGTCGCCGAGCACCAGGCGTCGATAGCGCTCGCGGTCGATCGCGTGCTTGAGAGCCAGGCGCACATCGACTTTGTCGTAGGGGGCCGTGTCGCAGCGCACGCCATGCACGTAGTGCCGTGGCCCGGTCGTCGTGACGATGGCGCAGTTGCGGTTCGACTTGACGCGCTCGACCTGCTTGGGCTCGACCGTGATCATGGCGTTGATCTCGCCGGCGAGCAGCGCATTGATGCGCGCCACGGGATCGGCGATCGCGAAGCTCTCGACCTCGTCGACATAGGGCCGCCCGCTCTTCCAGTAGTTCGGGTGGCGTTTGAACACGCTGCGGATGCCGGGCTGGTGCAGGCTGTGCATGAACGGCCCGGTGCCTATGGGGGCGAGGAAGTCGGAATGTCCCTCGGGCAGGATCATCGCCTGGTAGGCGGTCAGCACGACGGGGAAGTCCGCATCGGCCTGCTTGAGCTTGAGCTCCAGCGTGTGATCGTCGGTCGCCTTGATCTCGGCGATATCGGCGAGCAGCGCGCGGCCAGACGACGCGGTCTTGGCGTCGAGCACGCGCTCGAGGGTCCAGACCACGTCCTTCGTCGTCATGGTCTTGCCGTTGTGGAACTGGACGCCGCGGCGCAACTTGAAGGTCCACGTGTCCGCCGCCGCGTTCGGCTCCCAGCTCTCGGCCAGGCCGGGCACCGGCTGGCCCTGGGGCGACATGTCGACGAGGCGGCTATAGAGCAGGCAGCAGCGGCCGATGCCGTTCTGTCCCTTGGTCCGGGCCGGGTCGAGCACCTCGCTCGCGCCATCGTTGAAGGCGCAGACCAGGCGTCCGCCGCGCCTCGGCGTTTGCGCTTGCGCCTGGGCTCGGGCGAGGCCCCATGGCGCCGCGGCTGTGGCGCCCGCGCCGGCCAGAGCGGCATTGAAGCTGCGTCGGGAAATGCCCTGATCGATCGCCATGTCCTGCCTCCTCTGCCTCGTTTTGCTCGCTGGTTGAGCCGAGCCGATTGGTTCTTGCTGCCGTTTGCCGACGCTCGCCCGCTCAAGCGGCGCTGGTCTTGACCTTGCGGGCGCGTTCGGCGGTGCTGCGCCGCGCGTCCTCGCGCGCGATGCGCACATAGGACGCCATCTCGCGAGCGCCCATCTCACCGTCACGCCGCTCGATCGCTGCGATGAACGGAAGTTGCGACTTTGCCGTGATCATGGGGCGCGCGAAGGAAATGCCGAGCACGGCCATGACTTGGCGAATCTCGCTGGCAATATCGTCGAAGATCCGGACGAGCCGCTCGTTCATCGAAAGCAGGCAGATTGTGCGATGAAACATCAGCACGGGATCGACGAGATCGGCGCCCGGTCCCTGGCCCGCAATCTCGATCAGGCGGGCGTATTGCGACTTCAATTCGGCAACATCAGCGGCGGTCGCACGCTCGGCAGCAAGCCGGATGGCGCAGACAAGCACGCCCTCGCGCACCTCGTAGAGATTGTCGATGTCCTTCTCCGCGAATTCGCGCACGAAGAAGCCGCGGCGCGGGATGGAAATCAGCAGGCCCTGTTTCTCGAGCAGGCGCGCAGCCTCGCGAACCGGACCGCGGCTGACGCCGAGCTTGCCGGCAATCTGCACCTCGCCCAGACGCTCGCCAGGCCTGAGTTCACCGCTGCCGATGGCGCGCTCGATCTGGAGCTTGACCTGGCTGACCAGGCTGAACATCGGCACCGTTTGGAACATGCGGCGGCCTCTTCGCGGATTCCGGGCGGGCGGTCAGCTTCGCCGGACACGTGAAAAACTGTCAACAGTTTTCTGAGGACAACCCATACCGCTGGATTTGAATGGTCAGCCTGCCCCACCGGGTTTCGATCGGTCATAGTGACGGCATGGCGGCGACGCGACCGATCTTCCTGTTCACCGACTTCGGTCCGAGCCCTTATGTCGGCCAGATGAAAGCGGTGCTTCTGCGCGACGCGCCAGACGCGAAGGTCATCGACCTGTTCGACGATGCACCGGCGCACGATCCGCAATCCTCGGCCTACCTGCTCGCGGCCTATGGTCCCGAGATGCCCGAGGGCTCGACGATCCTTGCGGTCGTCGATCCCGGCGTCGGCGGGGCGCGCGGGGCGATCGCCGTCGAGGCCGACCGGCGCTGGTACGTCGGGCCCGACAACGGCCTCCTGGCGATCGTCGCGCGGCGCGCGGAAGCGGCGCGCGCCTATGACATCCAATGGCGGCCGGAGCGGCTGTCCGCCAGCTTCCACGGGCGCGACCTGTTTGCGCCGGTGGCGGCACGCCTGGCCAAGGGCGAACCGCCGCCGGGGCCTGAGCTGAAGCTGGCGAAGCTGGTCGGCCACGACTGGGCGGAGGACCTGGCCCGCATCATCTACATCGACCGCTTCGGCAATGCCATGACCGGGCTCCGCGTGGAGATCCTGCCCAAGGCGGCGCGTCTGATGGTGGGCACGGCCACTCTGGTGCGCGCACGCACCTTCTCCGACCTGCCGGAGGGGGCATCCTTCTGGTACGAGAACGCCAATGGGCTGGCGGAGATTGCGGTCAACCAGGCGCGCGCCGACGAGGTGCTGGGCCTCGCGGTCGGCACCGAGGTCGAAATCGCCTCGTAGCGGGCAAGGGCCTTACGTCTTGTCGCCGCCGCGCCTGCCCGAGTAGTCTCTGGCGCAATCAACCCAATCCCACGAGGGGGCAAGACCATGAAGCTGGTGCGCTACGGGGCCAAGGGCAAGGAAAAGCCGGGTCTGGTCGACAAGGACGGCGTGCTGCGCGACCTGTCGCGCCGGGCCAAGACGATCAATGCGGATTCGTTGACGCCCGGCGGTCTCGCCAAGCTGCGCAAGCTGGCCAAAGGCAAGCTCCAACCGGTGCGCGGCAAGCCGCGGCTGGGCGTGCCCTGGGACGGCATCGGCAAGATCATCTGCATCGGCTTGAACTTCGCCGATCACGCCAAGGAGGCCGGGGCGCCGATCCCGACCGAGCCTGTCGTGTTCATGAAGCCGAACAGCTCGCTCAACGGCCCGAACGACAAGGTGACCATCCCGAAGGACTCGCAGAAGACCGACTGGGAGGTCGAGCTCGGCATCGTGATCGGTCGCAAGGCCGCCCATGTCGAGGAGAAGGATGCTCTGAAACATGTCGCAGGCTACGTCGTGTGCAACGACGTGTCGGAGCGCCACTACCAGCTCGAGCGCGACGGCGGCCGCCAGTGGATCAAGGGCAAGGGATGCGACACCTTCTGCCCGGTCGGCCCCTATCTCGTCACCGCCGACGAGATCAAGGATCCGCAGAATCTGAAGATGTGGCTGACCGTCAACGGCCAGGTCAGGCAGAACGGCAGCACTTCGACCATGATCTTCGGCTGCGCGCACCTGGTCAGCTATCTCAGCCGCTTCATGACGCTCTATCCGGGCGACCTGATCCTCACGGGCACGCCGCCGGGCGTTGGCCTGGGCATCAAGCCGACGCCCGTGTTCCTCAAGGCCGGCGACGTCGTCAAGGTCGGCATCGAGGGATTGGGCGAGCAGACCCAGACCATGGTCGCCTGGCCCGGCAAGTGAAGTATTCGTTGGGTCGAAGCTAGGAACACCCTTTGCCTCTTGCTGAGCTTGTCGAAGTATGAGGCCGCTGCCATTGCTTCGGAACTGGCCAGCACGGGAGACGCGGTGAGGTCCTCGTCCTTCGACAAGCTCAGAACGAGGCTCGCTCCATCATTTTGTGGGGGACAGCGATGATTCATGCGCTCATATCCCGCCGCGGCTTGTTGCAGTCGTCGGCTGCCTTGTCGATCGCCGCTGTGCTGCCCCGGGGGCTCGCGGCCGCCGAGGCCAAGCTGGTCAACGTCTATAACTTCGACACCTATATCGGCAAGACGACGCGACGGACCTTCACCCAGGCGACCGGCATCCGCGTCAAATACGATCTCTATGGCAGCAATCAGGAGCTGCTGGCCAAGCTGCGCGCCGGCAACCCGGGCTATGACGTGATCTTCCCGTCGGATTTCATGATCGGCACGATGACCAAGCTCGATCTCCTGTCGCCGCTCGACCACGCGAAGCTGCCGAACATGCGGCACCTCGACCCGATGCCCAGGGTCAGCAATCCGCCATCCAATCCGGGACTGAAATACGGCCTGCCCTATCAATGGGGCACGATCGGCATCGGTTACCGCAAGTCCAAGGTCAAGAGCGTTCCTGTCGGCTGGCAGGCGCTGTTCGACAACCCGGCCATGTCCGGTCGCATCGCGCTGCTCTCCGAGCCGCGCGAGGTGCTGGGCTGCGCGCTCAAATACCTGGGACGCTCGGTCAACAGCACCGCGCAGGACGAGATCAATCTCGCGCGCGACCTGATCGTCCGCAACAAGCGGACCTTCAAGACCTTCGCCGCCGACAACGGCCAGGACCTGCTCGCCAACGGCGAGGTCGATCTGGTCATGGAGTACAACGGCGACGTCCTGTCGGTTATGCAGGAGAACAAGGGCCTCGGCTTCGTCGTGCCGCAGGAGGGCACCGTGCTATGGACCGACTTCGCCTGCATTCCCAAGGGTGCGCCGCATCCCGACAACGCGCACGCCTTCATCAATCACCTGCACGACCCGAAGGTGAACGCCGAGATCGCCAACACCATCCACTACGCGAGCACCAACGCGTCCGCAAAGCAGTTCATCAGGGCCGACGACCTCCAGAATCCCTCGATCTATCCGCCGGCCGATCTGATCGCCAAATGCGAGATTCTGCAGGATGTCGGCGACGCGCTGCGGCTCTACGACCGCGCCTGGACCGAGGTGCAGGCGGCATAGCAGGTCGGTGGTTTCGGCGGCCGTTCGAGCGGGCGTAGTCCCTTCGTTTCGGGAAATGGGCTGCCGCGATGCGGCATGATCGCCTCCGCTCCTGGCGCGAGGACGGTGCGGCTTTCTGGGCCCTGACCGCGCCGCCGGTCCTCTGGCTCGTTGCGTTTTTCGTCGTTCCGCTGGCGATGGTCTGGCTCGTCAGCTTCGCCGGCCGCGGACCCCAGGGCCAGGTGCTTCCGGTCGCGACCCTCGAGAACTACGCGCGGGCGCTCGAGCCGATCCACCTTCTGATCATCGCCAAGTCGGTTGCCATCGCGGTCGCGGTCACGGCGATTTGCGTCGTCATTGGCGTGGCCATGGCGCTGGTCATCGCCTTCGCGCCGACCCGCTGGAAGAACCCGCTGCTGCTTCTCGTGATGCTGCCGTTCTGGACCAATCTGTTGATCCGTACCTATTCCTGGATCGCTCTGCTGCGCTCGGAGGGTTTGGTCAATCTGGGATCGGGGTGGCTTCACGAAGCGGCCGACGCGTTGCTTGGGCTCGTCGGCCTCGATGGCCTCATGCCGGCGTTCCAGCCGGTCGAACTGCTCTACAGCACCAGCGCCGTCATTCTCTCGCTGATCCACATCCACTTGCCCTTTGTCGTTCTGCCGGCCTACGCCGCGCTCGAGCGCATCGACCGGGACTGCCTGGAGTCGAGCCTCGACCTGGGCGCCACGCCCGCGCAGACCTTCCGCCTGGTCATGCTGCCGATGGCCATGCCCGGCATCGCCACGGGCGCGCTGATCGCGTTCATTCTCGCGCTGGGCTCGTTCGTCGCGGCCGACCTCCTGGGTGGCACCGACAGCATCATGATCGGCAATCTGATCCAGCGCCAGTTCACGGCGTCCAACGACTGGCAGTTCGGCGCGGCGCTGTCCTTCCTGCTGCTCTACGTCACCTTCGCGCTCGTCTGGCTGAATGCGGCGCGGCGCGCGCGGGTGCCGTCGTGATCGCGCGCCAGATCGATTTCGCCGCCCGGCGCGACCTGCGGGCCGTGCTGGCGGCCGGCCTCGTCTTTCTCTACGCCCCGATCCTCGTCCTGATCGCCTTCAGCTTCAACGATTCCCGCCGCACCGTGGTGTGGCAGGGATTTACCGTCGAGTGGTATCGCCAAGCCTTCGAGGACGAAGCGCTGCTCGAGGCAGCGCTCAACAGCCTGATCGTGGCGGCCGGATCGACGATCCTTTCCACCCTGCTTGGCATCATGCTCGGCCTCGCGCTGCACCGGTATCGCTTCCGGGGCAAGGCCTCGCTCGAGGGGTTGGTCTATCTGCCTATCGTCGTGCCCGAGGTTTGCCTGGGCGTGGCGTTGCTGGTGTTCTTCTCGGCACTCGACGTGACGCTGTCGCTTGCCACTGTCATCGCCGGCCACGTGGTCTTCTCGTTCCCCTTCGTCGCGGTGATCGTGCGTGCGCGGATGGCGGGTTTCGATCCAGCGCTCGAGGAGGCCAGCCGCGATCTGGGCGCCGGCACGTGGCAGACCTTCCGTTGCATCATGTTGCCGCATATGCTGCCGGGAATCGCCGCCGGCGCCCTGATCGCGCTGACGCTTTCGCTCGACGACTTCGTTGTCACCTTTTTCACCTCGGGACCGGGCTCGACCACCTTGCCGATCAAGATCTACGCCATGGTTCGCTTCAGCGTGACGCCCGCCGTCAACGCCGCTTCGACGGTGCTCATCCTGCTGACGGCGCTCGCCGCCGCGGCGGCCATGGCGCTCAACCGGCGCGACACCACGCGCGAGCTGCCCTGATGGCCGCGATCATCGAGGTCCGCGACGCAACCAAGCGCTTCGGCGCCCATGCCGCCGTCGACCGCGTATCGCTCAGCGTGGCCGAGGGCGAGTTCTTCGCCCTCCTGGGACCGTCCGGCTGCGGCAAGACCACGCTGCTCCGGCTGATTGCCGGCTTCGAAACGGCCGATGGCGGCAGCATCGCGATCGATGGGACGGACATGACCGGTGTGGAGCCGCAGGACCGTCCGGTCGGCATGGTGTTCCAGTCCTACGCGCTGTTTCCGCACATGACCGTCGCCGGCAATGTCGGCTACGGCCTGCGCGTGACGGGTGTGGCAAAATCCGAGATCGAGCGCCGGGTGGCCGAGACCCTGGCGCTGGTCAAGCTCGACGGCTATGCCGAGCGCATGCCGGCCCAGCTCTCGGGCGGGCAGCGCCAGCGCGTGGCGCTCGCCCGTGCGCTGGTCAAGCGGCCGCGGGTGCTCCTGCTTGACGAGCCGCTCTCCGCGCTCGACGCCAAGCTGCGCGAGCAGATGCGCCATGAGCTGGTGCGCCTGAAGCAGTCGGTCGGCATCACCTTCGTGATCGTCACCCATGACCAGAGCGAGGCGCTGTCGATGGCGGACCGGGTCGCCGTCATGGAGCTTGGCCGCGTCCGTCAGATTGCGGCGCCCGACGAGCTCTACGAGCATCCCAACTGCCGCTTCGTCGCGGAGTTCATCGGGCGGATCAACCTGTTCGACGGCCGCGCCGCGGGCGTTGTCGAGGAGGCTGGAGGGCGCCGGCTGATCGTCGAAGGCGCCGCGCTCGGCCGCGTCGGCGTGCCGATGAACGGCGCGAGCGCGGCCGCGTCGGCACTCGCCGTCGGCGTGCGACCGGAAAAGGTTCGGCTCGACGCGGCCGAGCCCGACGATCAGCGGATTCGGCTCCAGGGCCGCGTCGTCGAGATCGCCTATTTCGGCGAGACAAGCCAGATCATGCTGGCGCTCGATGGCGGCGCCACGGTCTCCGCGGCACTGACCAACGCCACGCGGTCGGTGCGGCCTGGCGTCGCGGTCGGCGACGTGCTGTGGGCGTCGTGGGATCCAGCCGACACGCTGGTGCTTGAGACCTAGCGGCGGGCATCAGGCCATGGCGACCGCTCGATCCCTCCCGCTGTGGCGCTCGTTGCTGTTCGTTCCTGTGAATGTCGAGAAGTTCGTCGCGACGGCGCATACGCGCGACGTCGACGGCATCCAGCTCGATCTCGAAGACAGCGTGCCGGTGAGCGAGAAGGACACGGCGCGCAAGTTGATCGAAGCTGCCGTGCCGCGGGTCGCGCGCGGCGGCGCCGACGTCGTGGTCAGGATCAACCGGCCGCTGGCGCTTGCGGTGCGCGACATCGAGGCGGCCGTGCTGCCCGGCGTGGCGGCGCTCGCGCTTCCCAAGGTCACGGGCGCCGATCACATAAGGCTGCTGTCCGAGCTGGTCGGCGACTGCGAGCGCACGCGCGGCATGGCGGAAGGCTCGGTCAAGTTCATCGCCATGGTGGAAACGGCGAACGCCTATTTTCACATGCGCGACATCGCGTCGGCCAATCCGCGCGTGGTCGCCATGACGCTGGGTGCCGAGGATTTCGCGACCTCGGTCGGCATGCTGCCCGAGCCCGACGGCCTCATCAGTCCCAATATCGAGATGGTGATCGCGGCGGCGGCCGCCGGCATCCTGCCGATGGGCTTCGTCGGCTCGATTGCCGAAATTTCCGACATGGCGGCGTTCCGCGCCACGATCCGGCGCGCGCGCAAGCTGGGCTTTCGCGGCGCGTCCTGCATCCACCCCCGCCAGGCCGTGATCTTGAACGAAGAATTCGCTCCCGGCGCCGACGAGGTCGCCGATGCCAGGCGCGTGATCGCCGCCCATGAAGCCGCGGCCAACCAGGGGCGCGGCGCGATCAGCCTGGATGGACGGATGATCGACGTGCCGATCGTCGAGCGCGCCAAGGCGACCGTGGCTTGGGCAGATGCGATCGCCGCCCGTTTGGCCAAGCGGGCGGCGGCCGGAACGACAAGGGATTAGCGTTGTTGGAAGCCCAGTGGCTCGGCCACGCCGGCGAACAGCAGGCGCGTGAGCGCCGGTGACATCTCGCCGCGCCAATCCTCGTCGCCGCTGAGAATGATCGCCTCGGGGGCCGCGCCGAACAGCTGATCGTTGCCAGGATTGCGCCGGAAGAGGCCGAGGCTGAGCGCGAGAATGCTGCCGCCCGGCGACGACAAGTCGCTGCCGCCGGCGCGCGCCACGAGGTGGAGCGCCACCACCAGCATGCCCTGCGCCGCGACGCGTTCGTCGTTGCGACGAAGCATGACAACCTCGATCTTGGGGCCGCCGGCAAACGACTGTGTCCAGACATGCTGGGCGAGCTCGCAGATCTCCTCGGCGCCGACCGCCGACATGGTGCCGTCGAGCGAGTCGAGCCGGCACAGCAGACCGATGCGCTGAACGCCGCGGAACACAGGCAATGGCGACGTGGCCTCGACGGCTGGCGCGATCATCGCCAGGGCAAGGAAGCCGAGGAGAGCGGCGCGAAACAGGAGCTGAGGCATGGGAACCCCCCGGGCGAAGTACTCCTACCTACCACGAGGCGCCGCGAACGGCCAAGGCAACCGCCGGCGAAAATGATTGAGAGACATCCCGCATCCCGCCACCATGTCGCCTCCGTCGATCCTCCCGGGGGCCCGAACCTGATATGACCTTCTCTCTCCTGGCGCGCTGTCCGCGCACCGGCCAGTTCGGCATGGTCATTTCGTCGTCCAGCGTCTGCGTGGCGAGCCGTTGCGTCTGGCTGCGCGCCGGCGTCGGCGCGGTCGGCACGCAGAACATCACCGATCCGCGGCTCGGTCGTCTCGGTCTCGATCTGCTGGCCCAGGGCATGGGGGCGGCTTCCGTGCGCGACCGCCTGGTCGACGCGCAGCCCTTCGCGGCCTACCGCCAGCTCATCGTGCTCGACGGCGACGGGCGCTCCGCCGTCCACAGCGGCGCACGTACATTGGGGATTCACGCCACGGCGGCGGGCGAGGCCTGCGCCGCAGGCGGCAATCTCCTTGCCCACGACGGCATCCCCAAGGCCATGATCGCCGGCTACATGGCGGCGCCCGAGGCCGAACTCGCCGAGCGCCTGGTGCGTGCACTGGAGGCGGGCCTGGCCGCGGGCGGCGAGGCGGGCGACGAGCATTCGGCCGGCATCAGCGTGGTCGACCGTCACGTCTGGCCGATCTGCGATCTGCGCGTCGACTGGCACGACGATCCGATCGGCGAGCTGCGCCGCGTCTGGGAGATCTATCGGCCGCAGATGAAGGACTATCTCACGCGCGCGCTAGACCCGACCTCGGCGCCGTCCTACGGCGTGCCGGGCGACCCATAGGAGTCCGATCGATGAGCGAGCATGACAGGAAATCCGCCGCGTTTGTCGAGGCGCACCGGCGGCCCGGCATCATCGTGCTGCCGAACGCGTGGGACGTCGGCAGCGCGATCATCATGGCCGAGGCGGGATTCCCCGCGATCGCGACCACGAGCGCCGGCGTTGCCTTTGCGCAAGGCTTGCCGGACGGCCAGGCCATGTCGCGCGAAGCCATGCTCGAGATCGCTGGCCGCATTGCCGCTGCCGTTCCGATACCCGTGACCGCTGATCTCGAAGCGGGCTACGGCAAGGCCCCGGAGGACGTCGCAGCCACGGTCAAGGCCGCGATTGCGGCCGGGCTCGCCGGCTGCAACATCGAGGACAGCACGAACGATCCCGACCATCCACTGCTGGATATCGGCCTCGCGACCGATCGGATCAAGGCGGGCGCAGAGGCCGCGCGCGCGTCGGGCCATCCTTTCGTGCTCAATGCACGCGCCGATCCGCTGCTTTCGCGCGGCGGCTTCGACGAGACGAAGTTCGCCGAGGCGGTGAAGCGCGCCAATGCCTACCGCTCCGCAGGCGCCGATTGCCTGTTCGTGCCTGGTCCGATGGACGCCGGCACGATCGGCCGCCTGGTGCGCGAGATCGACGGACCGCTCAACGTCCTGGGCGCGCGCGGTGGCCAGCGCAGCGAGCTCACCGTGGCCGACCTGGAAAAGCTCGGCGTCAAGCGCATCAGCATCGGCGGCAGCCTGTCGGTGGCGGTGCTCGGCTTCGTCCGCCGCGCCGTGGCGCAGATCCGCGATCAGGGCGTTTTCGACTACGGCGACGGCGCCCTGTCGAATGCCGAGGTCAACCGGATCATGAAGTCCTACCGGTCGCGCTAGCGCCTCGGAACCGCCGATGCCCCCCGGGCGGAGAACCTCTGACGGAAACCTCTCTTGCCCACGCTCACCCGCGGCCTGATCGTTCTGCTCGGCTCGCTCACGGCGTTCGCGCCGCTGACCATCGACATGTATCTGCCGAGCCTGCCGACGCTCGAGCGCAGCTTCGGCGCGACGCCGTCGCAGGTGCAGCTGACCTTGTCGACCTTCCTCGCCGGCCTGGCGATCGGGCAGATCTTCTACGGGCCGCTCTCCGACCGCTTCGGCCGCCGGATGCCGCTCATGATCGGGCTGGCGATCTATGTGGCGGCATCGGTCGGATGCGCGCATGCGCCGGACATCGAATCGCTGGTGGCGCTGCGTTTCCTGCAGGCGATCGGCGGCTCGGCCGGGGCCGTGATCGCGCGCGCCGTGGTGCGCGACATGGTCGGGCCGCAGGAATCGGCGCGCGTCTTTTCGACCCTCATGCTCGTCATGGGCGTCGCGCCGATTCTGGCCCCGCTGCTCGGCGGCTATGTGCTGCTGTGGTTCGGATGGCAGGCGATCTTCTGGTCGCTCGCGGCTTTCGGCCTCGGCTGCCTGGTCTCGGTGGCTTGGCGGCTGCATGAGACGCGGCTGGCGCCGGCCCGAGTCTCCGGCGGCATTGGTGCCGCGCTCGGCGTCTATCGCCGCATTCTCGCCGACCGCCGGTTCCTCGGTTATTTCGTGGCCTCGGGTTTCGGCACCGGCGGCATGTTTGTCTACATCACGGCGTCGCCGCACCTCTTCATCGAGGTCTACGGCGTCCCGGCCCAGGCCTATGGCTGGCTGTTCGGCATGAACGCAGCCGGCCTGATTGCCGCCGCCCAGCTCAATCACTTCCTGCTGCGCCGTGCCTCGCTCTATCGCGCGCTCGAAATCGGCGTGACGGCGAACCTCGTCTCGGCCGTTGTCCTGCTGGCGGTGGCGCTGCTCGGCATCGGCGGACTGCCGGCGCTGCTGGCGCCCCTGTTCGCCGTGATCGCGAGCCTGGGCATCGTGCTGCCCAACGCGGCCGCGGCGGCACTCGCCGCCCATGGCGTCCATGCCGGCAGCGCCTCGGCGCTGATGGGCACGGCGACCTTCCTCACGGGCGCGCTGGCTGCGGCCATTGTCGCTACCTTCCACACGGACTCGGCGCTCGCCATGGCCCTGGTCATCGCGGCGAGCTCGGTCATCGCCTTTGTCGGCCATCGGCTTCTGACGGGGCGATAGCACGGCCATGCCAACGGTCCGCCATCCAGGACTTCCAGCTTGACGGGGCCCGGGGCAGACGTAATTTTATACCAACTCGCGCTGATCAGAACCCATGAGCCCAATCGCGCATTCCGAGGGACATGATGCGCCAGGGCTGAGCGACGAGCTTATTCCAGGCGTCGCAGCAGTGATTGACGATGTCCTCTGCCGATG
>VGDO01000157.1 GCA_016869645.1 Alphaproteobacteria bacterium | reverse complement strand
TTGCCCATCCATACTGGCCTCCTTCCCAGCCAGTAGGTTGAATCAGAACTCGGTCCCTTTGGGAATCCCAATTCCGATTCAGGCTAAAGACACACCGCTCTAGCTGCCCGCCATTGGCAATTCAACGAACCACCCGGGCGGCGTTCCGACGGTGCTCGGGCGTTCACCGAGCCGAAACGTCTTGCCGTTCCGGGCCCACCTCGCCCCTTCGGACAATCGACCAGTCGATCAGTCCGGGCCACAGGCGCTCGACGAGCGCCAGGAATCGGTCTCCCGACCTCTCATAAGCGACATCCTTGTCGTGCACGACGGCACTCATGAGTCGGCGCGCGAGGCGAACCGGATCGCATGTCCATGAGCTCGACACCATTGTGTGGCGCTGGTGCACAGCTCCGACGTCTGTGGAAACCGGGCGGGCCGCGACATAGGTCACGCCGACGCCGAACGGAGCCAGCTCGCGCCGCAAGGCAGAGGTAAGGCCGCGCAGGCCGCACTTTGCCGCCGTATAGGCCGACAGCATCGGCTGGCCGATCTCGCCCAGGACCGACCCGACGACGGCAACCCGCGCCGGCGCCGCGGCGCGCATCAGATCGATCAGCTCGCGCACGAGCATGGTCGGGGCCGTCAGGTTGATCTGGATGGCGGCGGCGATGTCCTCGTCGTCGAGCTCGCGCAGCGGGCCCGCAACCACGAAATCGGCGTGGCTGACCAGGAGATGGAGGTGGCCGAAGCGGCGGGCGACAGCCGCGTGCACGGCGCGCCGTCCGATCGGATGGGCGATGTCGGCGACCAGAGCTTCGGCATCGCTGCCGGACGGCAGATGCGCCCGCACGACGTCGAGCCGCTCCGCCACGCGATCGACCAGGATGAGGCGCATGCCCAGGCGCGCGGCCTCGGCCGCCACGGCACGTCCAACCTCCGTGCCGGCCCCGGTGAGGACGGCGCATCGACCATCGAGCCGCATGGCCTGCTGCCCTGTACCCGGCCAACCCGGCGCCGGCGCGTCTACCTCCCGGACCGATGCTGGCGGCGGGGACTTACCGGAGGCTTACGAGGGTCTGCCGCCCCGCGCGGCAACCGGCAAAGGCCCCCGGGACCAGCGGCCGACCAGCGGCGGCGGGAAGCGCAACGTGAAGACGGCGCCGCCGCCCGGCCGGTCGCCGACCTCGACCGTGCCGCCATGGGCCGACATGGTCCGGGCCACGATGGCGAGGCCGAGCCCCGCCCCGCTGCGCCGCTTGCGGTCGGCGCGCCAGAAACGGCGAAAGATCGCCTCGCGCTGATCCTGCGGCACGCCGGGGCCGGTATCGCTGACGCAGATCACCCCGTCCGGGCTGAGCGATATGTCGATCAGTCCGCCCCGCGGGGCGTGCTGGATGGCGTTCTCGGCAAGATTGCGCACGGCATGGGTCAGTGCTTCGACGCTGCCGCGCACCGGCACCGCGGCCTCGGCGCCGCTGACCTCGAGCGCCTTGCCCTCGCGCAACGCGAGGGGCGCCAGGAACGCCGCCACCTCGAGCACGATGCGCTGCAGATCGGCCGTCTCGTCCGGCGTGACCAGCAGATGATCGAGGCGCGCCACGCTGAGGAGCTGCGACACCAGGCGGCTCATCGAGCGGACGTCCTGCTTGAGCGATTCCGCCGCCTGGCGGTCCGCCATGGTGTCGATATTGGCTTCGAGCACGGCAAGCGGCGTGCGCAGCTGGTGCGCGACGTCGGCGGTGAACTCACGCTGGGTGATGAAGCCCTGCTCCAGGCGATCGAGCGCGCCATTGACCGCGCGGACGAGCGGCAGCACCTCGGTCGGCACGTCACGCTCGGACAGGCGGATATCGGTCGCCGTCGGACCGATCGCCGTGGCGCGCGCCGAGAGCTGCTGCAAGGGCGACAGCGTCTGGCGCAGCGTGGTCAGGGTGACCAGCAGCATGATTGCAAGGAACGGCAGGATCAGCCAGAAGCCCTGGGTGAAGAACTCCTCGATGATGGTGTCGACGAGAACGTCGGCATGACCCTGGTCCTGGACCACCGTCACCCAGATCGGCGTGTTGCGCACGTTCGCGCGCATGACGGCGCCGTAGTAGCCATCGCTCTCGGCCACGCCGCTGACGCGGAAGAAAGCCAGATCGTCGACCTCGGCCGGCGCAAAAGGCGCGTGCGCCAGCGGCGGATCCGGCAGCGCGAAGAGCTGATGCCCCTGCGCATTCGTGACGATGAAGCCGTAACGCCCGGTCGAATGCCGATAGGATTCGAGCAGCTCGCTGGGCAGATCGAGCCGGATCAGGTCCTCGGGCCCCAGGCTCAGGCCTTCGGCGACGTCCTCGGCCTGGCCGCGCAAGCTGCGGTCGCGCAGCGTGTCGCGCGTGCTGATGTAGTGGAGCACGAGGAGGCCATAGGCGAGAACGACGGCGATCGCGGAGATCAGGCTGAGCCGCCACAGGATCCGCCGGTAGAGTGACGGCGGAGCGGCGGTCATGTCTGTCATGCCTCGCCTTCGGCCAGCATGTAGCCGATGCCGCGCAGCGTATGCACCCGGACATCGGCGCCTGCCTTGATCAGCTTCTTGCGCAGGCGGTGGATGTGCACCTCGACCGCGTTCGATTCGACTTCCTCGCCGAAACCGTACAATCCATCCTCGAGCAGGTTCTTGGGCAGCACGTTGCCGGGCCGGCGGATGAGCTGCTCGAGCACGCCCAATTCGCGGCGCGACAGCGGGACGGACTTTCCGTTGATCCGCACCTCGCGCGCGACCGTGTCGAACGACACGTTGCCCGCCGTCAGCGTCAGGCCGAGCGCGCCGCCCGGCCGCCGCAGCAGCGCCTGCACGCGCGCGACCAGCTCGACCATGGCGAACGGCTTGAGCACATAGTCGTCGGCGCCGCTGTTGAGTCCCTGCACACGTTCGTCGACGCTGTCACGCGCGGTCAGCACCAGGATCGGCAACTGCGTGTCGCGCTCGCGCAGCTTGCGCAGCAGCCCCATGCCGTCGCCGTCGGGCAAGCCGAGGTCGAGCAGGATGGCATCGTAGCGGGTGGTCGCAAGCGCCGCCTCCGCATCGCCGATCAGCCCGACCGTATCGACGGCAAAGCCGGCGTCGCGCAGACCCTTGGCGACCAGAGTGGCAAGCTTGTCGTGATCCTCGACGACGAGAATCCGCATGGCAGACGTCTCCGCGGCCGCCCGGCCGCTCCGCCTCAGCGCAGGTGATACTCGATCATGGACGCGCCGGCGTCCGTGTAGCGTACCTTGACCAGCCGGTCATTGGCATCATACCAGACTTCCCGGCTCCACGGATTGCCGCTGCCCTCGGCGGTCAATCGATAGTGGCTCGCCGGCACCTTGGCAGCCGGCAGCTCGACCACCTCCTCGCCGATCAGCGTCGCCGTCACGTGCATCGCCGTGCCGTCGCGCGGGTCGATCAGGGTGCGGGCCTCGAGGTTGCGCCGGTTCCACAAGCTGGCCGGCAGGACATCCGATTTCAGATCGCGTGCCCGGCCGTCGACCTCGAGTGTCATGCCGGACTCGTGCGCCTGCAGTTCGACGAGGTGAAACACGCTGTCGTCCCTCGTGTGCGCCCGCATCGCCACGATGCGGTCGCCCTGCCAGACCTCGGTTGCGTCATACTCGTGCCGGCGCAGCGTGAAGACCGCGAATTTGACGGCGGAGCGTTCGCGCAGCTCGACCACGAGCCGGCCGTTTTCGTTCTTGAATCGGCAGGTGAACGTGCCGAACGGATCGCCGTCGCGCAGCATTGTGTAGGTCAACGTGCCGTCGCGCGGCTCGATGCGGCCCGCCCAGGCCGTCGCGGCGATGGTGACGGCGGCCGCAAGCGAGATCAGACAAGCGATGGTCTTCTGCATGTGAAGGAAGCCCCCTAAGGTTCTGTCGGACGCCAAGCGGTTGTCTCGTGCGGGGCTCAGATTACATGACACTTACTGGCATCCTGATGCGACAAGTCGCCCCGGGCGGCGATCCGGCCCATCTAGGATGGGCGTCGGGCTTCGACTAGACTGATCGGCATGGCGACACGCATCAAGGATACCGAGGTCGACGAGCAGGACGCCGCCCGCGCCTTCGCCGCCACGCTCCAGCGCAATCTGCGCTACGTGCGCGAGGAGGAGAAGCCGGAGCTTGCCGCCGTGCTGCGCCGCAAGGGCTGGAGCTACCGCCGCATCGCCGAGGCGCTGACCACGCCTTATGGCGTGGTCTCCCGCTGGCTCTCGGGTCCCGATCTCGAACTCCGCCAATTCGCCGCCGCCGGGCGCTTGTGCGCCGCACGGCGTGCCGTGCAAGCGGCGGCGCCAATGGCGCCGCTTGCGGCCCCGGATCAGGCCGATGACGCCGCGACCGCCGCCGTCGCGTCGCGCATCGACGCGCTGGCAACGCGGCTCGATCAGATCGTGGAGAGCCTGGAAAGCGAGCGCCAATCGGCGCGCGGCCGGGAGGAGCGGCTGCTCACCGCGATCGACGAACTCAAGGCCGCCATTACGGCGTTGCGGAGCTGACCGGCGCCGTCCAGCAAAGACCTATTCTGCTTCTACCTTGCGATCCGTCCCCGGAACGACGAAGCAGCGCCGGAACGCGGCTCCCGACGGGTCCTCGACAATCTCCATCGCTCCCGTCCGCGTGGAGTACACCACGGTCGAGATCGTCAAGGCGTCGCCGCTCCGCCCATCGCGACAGAGGTGCCCGTCATGCTTGTCGCCGGCCGAACCGAGCAGCTTCACGGCCTGGTCGACATCAGACGCCGCGCACGGCATCTCGAGCGCGCGGGTGACCGTCTCCAGCCGCGCCTGCGAGCTGCGCGCCCAGGGAAGCGATGCATCCATCGCGCACCTCGAGCGCATCCCAGGAAAGACAAAGTGATTTGTGCGCGCGAGCCAGCCGTCCGATCTCACGTTGGACTCTGAGGTGGTGTACCCCAGCTCGACGACAGCAATTCGCGTCCGGTCGCCGACGATGAGAGCCCCGCCGCCGGCGTTCGGTCGATCATCAATCAGCCGCAGCGCGTCCTCGACGCTAGCGCAGAGCGACGCGATCTGGCCCATCAGGAATATCTTGTGAACGCCGACGCCGTGGTCAGTGGTTCCGATCGCAGTGTCGGCGATCGCCAATCCGTCGGAATTGATCGCACTCGAATATGCGATCGGGCAGCCGAGCGATCCGACCGTCAGGACGGAGCGACCGCTCCATGCGGGGTCGACATGGGCAAAGACCCTTTGCAACTCCAGCTCCTCGCCGCTCGTATCGCGATTCTTGCCGACGATCACGTCATGCCGCCGATCGAATCCGGCCCATGCGGTGCATGCGTCGAGCGACGCCGGCACGCCCGCTCGATCGCGCAAGATCTGCAGGTGCAGGAACGCGAAAAGCACATCGAATGGCACGCCGAAGCCATCGGAGAGGCCGCGGACCTCGGCTTCCGCCTCGGGACATGCGGTGCGCGTGTGGGCGAGCTGCGCTGCCAGATAGGATGTGGATCCGGTGTCGCTCAACAGTAGCCGGTTGCGCTCAAGACTGGCTTCGAACCGGGCGCGCACTCGGTGAGCCATCTCCTGAGCGACCTGAGCGTGCTGGCGCCCCCGTTCGTAGGGCCCGCCCACGAGGACGATCGGGCCCGTGCCGCCGGCCTCGCTCATCGCGGGGCCGCACCGCCCCTCTGCGGCACGGCGACCGAAGAGAAGCGGAAGTTCGGTTCGAAGACGAGTTGCTGCTTGATGATATCGATGACGCGCTTGACCGGTTCTTCAAGCCCGAGCGCTGGATAGGCCAGCACGTGCTCGAGCTCCGGCGGCTGCGGCTGCACCTCGACTAACCTCAACCGGCCCGTTTCGACCTCGTCGGTCAGGGCGGTCAACGGGATCAAGGCGATGCCGAGCCCCGCCTCGGCCAGCTGGATGCGGGTCGCAAGACTGCTGCAGGCATGCGGGTGCAGGGGTTCGACACCTGCCTTGGCAAACCAGCTGCCGATCAACTTTTGGAAGAAGGTCCCCTCGGTGTCCGTGATGATCGGCCATGCGGCAAGCTCGTGGGGGGACAGCACTTTCGCCGGCAGGCCGAGACGAGGATTGGCGAACCACGTCAGCGGCACGCGGCCGACCACCTCGCCGACGAATTGCGGCCCCGGGGCAGAGCCCGCAAAAAACGCCAGATCCAAACGCCCCTCGGCCAGGAGATGGCCGAGATTGGCGGAGAGATCGGCGACGAAGCGGACCTCGATGCCGGGATGCTCGCGCGCCAGACGATCGATCAGCTTGGGAAGCCAGTTGACTGCAATCGTGCCGGTGACGCCAAGTCGCACGACGCCGCTGAGCGCGCGCGAGGCGCCGAAGCGATTGACGATGTCGGTGCTCGCCCGCAGCAACTGCTCGGCATGGGGAATCAATGCACGACCCCGAGCCGTCATGCGGGTCTTGCGCCGAATGGTTCGATCAAACAGCTCGATGCCGAGTTCTTTCTCGAGCTGCCGAACCCGCGATGACACACAGGGCTGGGTCGTGTTCAGGCGTTGCGCGGCGGCCCGGAAGCTGCCCAGCCGCGCAACCCAAAGGAATGTCTCGACTTCCAACAGATTCATACCTGCTACAATAAAATTAGTTTATAAAAGTTGGCAAGATTTAGCTTATTATAATAAAAAATTTTGACTTGAGGCATCCGGACCTCCTTAATGACTAGGCCGCGTGGCGCACAGGCCGGCAGACATTCCGAGCCGCCGCGCCGACAAACGACCCGAGGGAGGACATCATGAACTGGAAATCCGTGATGGTAGCGGGCATCGCCGCCGCAGCGATTCTGCAGCTTTTGGCATTTCGAACGCTGCCCGCGTTTGCCACCGACGCCGCCGTGCGCGAAGCGGCCAAGAAGGAAGGCGAAGTCGTGGTCTATGGCAGTTGGCCGAAGGCCGGCATGGTGGCGATGGCCGACGCCTTCACGAAGTCCACGGGCGTGAAGGTGACGTTCACCAACATCGCCAGCTCCGAAGTGATCCAGCGCTTCCTCGCCGAGCGGGAGGCCAGCCGCGCCGTCGTCGACGTCGTCAACATCTCCGCGCTGGCGCCGTTCGTCGACTTCAGGAAGCGCAACCTGCTGCTCCAGTACCGCTCCCCCGAATTGGCCGCCTACCCGAAGTCCTATCAGGACTCGGACGGCTACTGGATGAATGTCGGTCACAGCGCCGAGGTGATCGTCTACAACACGGAGCGCGTGCCCGCGGGCAAGGCGCCCAAGAACTGGCAGGACCTGACCGACCCGATGTTCGCCAAGGTTCTCGCTGTTCCCGACATCAAGGGCGGCGGCACGGGATATCTCTGGTACTACGCCATGCGCGAAACTCTGGGCGTGTCGTTTCACGAGAAGATCGGCGCGCTTAAGCCACAGCTGCTGGTTTCGACAGCGTCGATGGGGCAGGCCGTCCAATCCGGCGAAGCCTTTGTCGCGGCCGGCATCCTCCACTACACGGGCACCAACGCGCTCAAGGCCGATCCCAAGGCGCCGATCCGCGTGGTCTGGCCAAATCCGCTCCCGTTGACCGATCTCGTGGTTGGGATCTCAAGCACGGCGCCGCACCCCAACGCCGCGAAGACCTTCGTGGATTTCATCGCGTCCGAACAGGGCCAGAAACTCGGCGTTGCCGAGCAGGGCATGCTGTCGCCTCGGCCGGGCATCAAGACGGAAGGCGTGCCCGACTTGAGCGGTTTCAAACTCTACTCAATCGCCGCCGATCGGCTCGAGGCCTATTTCAAGGTCGAGCCGGAATACAACGCCGAGTTCGCCCGCCTGTACGCGAAATAGCGGACCGGCCACGTCATGGCGCAGGCGCCCCGAGGGCAGCGCAACAGGGTGCTTTTGGGGCGACTGAGCAATTGAGATGACGGGACCAGACACCAGATCGGCTACGCGGGCGGTCCCGATCGGCGCACCATCCTCCTGGCGAATGTGGCTGATCTCGGAGCGGATGCCGGCCGCGCTACTCGCCATCCTGGTCGGATTTCTCGTCCTCTATCCGCTGTTCTGGGTCGTCGAGGCGAGTTTCCGGACGTCGATCCTGGACCGCACGTATACGCTCGTCTGGTACGGCAAGGTGTTCGTCGAGAATTCAGCGCCGACCGTCGAACTTTTCTACCACACGGTCGTTCTCGCCCTCGGCTCAACGCTGCTGGCGGTCGTCGTCGGCGTCGCGGCCGCACTGCTGGTCGCGCGCACCGACATGCCCGGCCGCGGCGCCTTCACCATCGTTTTTCTCAGCCCCTTCTTCCTGACACCGATGATCACGGCGGTTAGTTGGACGCTGCTCGCCTCACCGCGCATCGGCCTTTACAACGACCTGCTGCGCTGGGTGCTACGGCTTGACGCCCTAACCGGGCCGCTCGATATCTACTCCGAAGGCGGCATGATCTGGGTCCTCGGGCTTTACCTGTCACCCTATGTCTATCTGTTCACATCGGCGGCGCTGCGATCGCTCGATCCGAGCCTGGAGGAAGCTGCGCGCATGTCGGGCGCCAGCGCAGGCGGGACGCTATTCCGCGTTACGCTGCAGCTGGTTCGTCCTGCGATCCTCTCATCGGCACTGCTGGCCCTCATTCTCAGCTTCGGGCAGTGGGGCGTTCCGGCTATCCTCGGCGTCCCGGTCCGCACCTACGTGCTGACCACGGCGATCTGGTCGAACATGGCGGCGTGGCCGACGCAACGCGAATACGCCGCCGTGCTGTCAGTCGCCCTCCTCGTCGCGGCCTTCATTTTCGTGTGGGCGCAGCGTCGTGCCCTCAGCGGACGGTCTTTCGTCACGGTGACCGGCCGCGGGTTCCGCGCCCCCGCTGTCGCCCTCGGCCGCTGGCGCTGGCCCATCGCGGCGGCCGCATGGAGCTTCACCGTTGCGACCGGCGTGATGCCCCTGGCCGCGCTGGTCTATGCATCGGTCATGTCGCGCTGGACCACCAGCCTGCGGCTCGATCTGTTGACGCTGCGCAATTACACCGGCCTCGCCTCCCTCGAGCCGCAGGCTTTCGTTGCCATCGCGAACAGTCTGGGCCTCTCGGTCCTGGGAGCGACCCTGGCCATCTCGCTCAGCCTCTTCGTATCCCTCTGCATCACGCGCGAGCGCGGTCCGTTGGCGCGCATCCTCGACTATGTCGCCATGCTTCCGGTCAGCGTGCCGAGCGTCGTGTTCGCCGTCGGATTGCTCATGGCTTACCTGCGCCCGCCCCTCGTGCTCTACGGCACGCCGTACATTCTCATACTTGCCTACGTCACGCTGTTCATCCCGGTCGGCGTACGCGCGTCGACGTCGGCGCTGAGCCAGATCGACCCTGCCTTGGAAGAGGCGGCCCGCATGAGCGGCGCCGGACCGATCCGGCGCCTGGCGATGGTCCTCGTCCCGCTCATCAGGCCGGGCCTCGTCGCAGGGTGGGTCCTCATCTACATCTCGCTCATGAAGGAAGTCAGCTCCTCGATCCTGCTCGGATCGCCCAGCGTTCCGGTCAACGCCACCGTGCTGTGGAGCCTGTGGAGCCTCGGCGCCTATGGCGCGGTCGCGTCGTTCGAGGTGCTGTGCACGGTCGTCATGGCGGTGGTTGCAGCCGTCGTGCTCGCCGTCGCCAACCGCAGCGCCTTCCAAGTCGGGAGTCGGCCGTGAGCATCGAGGTGCGAGGCCTGACCATTCGATACGCCGGAACCGCGCAGCCCGCAGTAAGGGACCTCGATCTCGAAATCGGCAAGGGCGAATTGACGACGCTACTCGGCCCCTCGGGGTCGGGCAAGTCGACGACGCTGCGCTGCATCGCGGGCCTCGAGCGGCCGGATCAGGGCACGATCCGCATCGACGGCCAGATCGTCTGCGATGCCGCACGCGGCATCTGGATCAAGCCCGAGCAGCGGCGACTCGGCATGGTTTTCCAATCCTATGCCGTCTGGCCTCATCTTTCCGTGTTCGACAATATCGCATTCCCGCTGCGCATTCTCGGCGTCGAACGATCGCGCATGCGCCGAAAGGTGGAGGAGGTCGCGGACCTGGTCGGCTTGGCCGAGTTTCTGGGCCGGCCGGCGACGAAGCTGTCGGGCGGACAGCAGCAGCGTGTCGCCCTCGCGCGCGCGATCGTGTTCGAGCCCCGCGCAATCCTGTTCGACGAGCCGTTGAGCAACCTCGACGCCAAGCTGCGCGAGCGCATGCGGCGCGAGATCAGGTCCCTGCAGCGGCGTACCGGCTTGACCGCAATCTACGTGACGCACGACCAGGTCGAGGCATTCGCAATCTCCGATCGGATCGCGGTCATGAATGACGGCCGCATCCAACAGATCGGCACGCCGCAGGAGATCTATGCGCGGCCGAACAGCGCATACGTCGCCGACTTCCTGGGTGCCGCCAACATCCTGACCGGCCGATACACGACCGAGGCCGGCAGGACGAAACTGGCGATTCCCAGCGTTGGCCTCGCCATCGATCTCGACCTCGATGTCGATGCCAAGTCAACGGACTCGGCCACCGGGCTTGTGGCGCTGCGCCCCGAAGACGTACAGGTTCTGCCATCCGCCGCAGGGACCGCGGTCGAGACCAGCGTCAGAGAGGTCGAGTACCTCGGCCGAAACCTGTCTCTGACCTTGGAATCGGCCGGAACGGAACTGCGCGCCTTCGTGTCGCCCGAGCCGGTTCCGTCGATTGGTCAGAGGCTCTGGATCACCGCGTCGCCGAATGCCGTCGTCCATCTGGGGCCGGCGACGCCACGGGAAGACCGTCAAGGGAGCTAGTTCGATCATGGATGAAATGCGTTGCTTTTGCGCGTCTGGTCAACTCGGACACGGCATCCCGCGACCGGCATTCGAACGTGGCATCTCGTTGAAGCCCGACTATATCGGCGCCGATTGTGGCTCCACCGATATCGGTCCCTATTACCTCGGCGCCGGCACCTGCGACGGCCACCCCGACATCATCCGCCGCGATCTCGAGATGGTTCTGCTGGCCGGTCGCCGCCTCGATGTCCCCGTCATTCTCGGATCCGCCGGATCGGCCGGCGGCGAACCTCACCTGCAACTGACCTTGCGAGTGCTCTACGAGATTGCACAGCGCCACCGCCTGTCATTCCACCTCGCTGTCATCCATGCCGAGGTCGACAAGTCCTACGTGCTCAACAAGCTCGCGGCGAACAAGGCGCGCCCCTGCGGCCGGCTGCACGAGCTCACTGCCGGCCATATCGAGCGCGCCACCCGCATCGTCGGTCAGATGGGCATGGAACCGTTCATCAAGGCGCTCGATGCCGGCGCCGACGTGATCGTCGCTGGCCGGGCCTGCGATGCAGCGGTGTTCGCGGCCATGCCCGTCTGGAAGGGCTACGACAAGGGCTTGGCCATGCACCTCGGCAAGATCATCGAGTGCTCCTCGTTGAGTGCTGAGCCGGGCGGGCGCGACGCCATCATGGCTACGCTGGATCGCGACGGTTTCGTGCTCGAATCGATGAATCCGATCCGGCGCTGTACGCCGCACTCGGTGGCCGCGCACAGCCTCTACGAGCAGCCTGATCCGTTCGAAGTCGTGGAGCCCGGGGGCCGTCTGGACATGACTGAGTCACGATACGTGCCGATCGATGAGCGCCGCACTCGTGTCACCGGCAGCCGCTGGGAGCCCAACCCTGTCTACACCATCAAGCTCGAAGGCGTCGAGAAACTGGGTTACCGCTACTTCTCGCTTGGTGCATTGCGCTGTCCCGTCTCCACCGGCCAAGCCAAGTCCATCCTTGCCAAAGTCGAAGGCATCGTCGGCGAGTTGCTGAACGGCGATTTCGACCCGCGCGACTACCGCCTCAAGTTCCGCGCCTACGGCGTCGATGGCGCCATGGGCGACGGCGAGACGGTTCGCGCCCAACCGTTGGAAATCATGGTGGTCACCGACGTGGTAGCACGTACGCCAGAAATCGCCCAAGCTGTGTGCTCGGTCGCTCGCTACAACCTGCTTCACTATTTCTATGACGGCATCCTCGCGACTGGCGGAAACCTAGCGGTGCCGTTCGTGCCGGCTGACGTGTCGGGCGGCGAGGTCTACGAATTCAGCCTCTACCACCTTATCGAAGTCGACGATCCCTGCGAGCTGTTCCCCATGGAACTGATTGAGATCCGGGAGGGTGCACGCCGTGGCTAGATTGAGAGACCTCTGCCATACGCTGCGCAGCAAGAACGCCGGGCCGTTCCAGATCACGTTCGACGCCATCTTCCGCACCGAGGATGAATTCCAGCGCGCCCGCGAGTCCGGCGTTTTCACACCGGGAAATCTGGCCCAGGTCTTGCGCTATCCGGGGCAGGACATCAAGGTGGTATTTTACCCAGCCGGCAAGGCGATTAAGGTGACCGTTCCACGCCGAGCTCCATCGGGCTCATTCGACGATACAGATGTGTTCGGCTGTCAGCAGCACGCGCCGTTGCTCGATCTCGATATTCTCTGAACTAGAGCGTTTTCCGAGAAGGTGGAATCGGGAGGGATTCCCTTTTGGCGCGTGATGTGATTCAAACTGGCTACTGGAGAGGAGGCCAGCATGGATGGCATCACCGTATTCGGAGGACCTTCGCATTC
>VGDO01000156.1 GCA_016869645.1 Alphaproteobacteria bacterium | reverse complement strand
TTGGCGACGATCGAGTAGTCGATCGGCTCGAGCAGCTTCTCGCGCTGGGCGCCAACCGCCATCGCTCCGGTCAACGACATGATGTCCCATTCGACCTTACCGGTCGTGACTTGGGCCTTGAGCTTGGCGAGATCGGGGCCATACGCGTTGATGATGGTGATTCCGAGTTCCTTGGCGAGGGGCTGCAGGCACTGCTCGTCATAGCCCTTCTGCTGGGTGCCGCCCCATCCGACGAAGACCAGTGACTCCGCCGCTTCCGCGCGCCGGGACGAGATCACGGCCGGCGCACAGATCGTCGCGGCAACGCCGGTCAGAAACAGCCGCCGGCTGGGCCCCGCTATTTCAAGGGTTGGTCGATTGCGTGCTTTGCCACCAAGTTCCTGCTTTGTCATTTCCTCCTCCATCTTGTTTTGACCCGAACGATAGCGTGAATGGCCGGTTAGTGCGTGAGAATGACTGTGTCCTCCGGACGCCAGCAGAGCCGGACCCTGCTCTGCACCGGAAACGAGCGTGCCACCCGCGACAGGCGCTGCACGACGATGCGGGTCTGCGCATCGACAGCGACCACCGTGCGCCAAGTGGTCCCCTGGAGCGAATGGTCGGCGACCTCGCCTTCGAGCAAGTTGAGACCCGCCGTCGCATCGTCGAGTGTCGCAAGATCGATCGCTTCGGGCCGCAACATCAGCGTGACTTCGGCGCCCGTGTTCAGCCCGACCGTCGGCGCGCCGCGCACCAGTCCGCCGCCGGCGAGCTCAACCGTCGACCAGCCATCGGCGTCACCGCGATAGCGGCCTTTGAGCAGGTTCGAGGTGCCGACGAAGCCGGCGGCAAACACACTCCGTGGCCGGAAATACATGTCATGGGGCGTGCCGACCTCGCACACCCGCGCGTCGCTGATCAGAGCGATCCGCGTCGACATCGACAGCGCCTCTTCCTGGTCGTGCGTCACATAGACGACGGTCGCCCCCAGCATGGCATGAAGGTGGCGAATCTCGCCCTGCAGCCCCTCGCGCAACTGCTTGTCGAGCGCGCCCAAGGGTTCATCCATCAGGATGACCTTGGGCTGGTAGACCACGGCGCGCGCGAGTGCCACCCGCTGCTGCTGGCCGCCGGAAAGTTGCTTGGGCCTGCGCTCCGCGAGACCTGCGAGGCGCACGAGATCGAGCGCCTCCATCACCTTCGTGCGGATCTGGCTGGAATCCATGTGACGGATGCGCAGGGGAAAGGCGATATTCTCGAAGACGGTCAGATGCGGCATCAACGCGTAGTTCTGGAACACCATGCCGAAGCCGCGCCGGTTCGGCGGCACGGCAGTCATGTCGGTGCCCTCGACCAGGATCTGCCCGGAGCTGAGTGGCACCACGCCGGCGATGGAATTGAGCAGCGTCGTCTTGCCTGAGCCGCTCGGGCCCAGCAGCGTCAGGAAATCCCCCTTTGCGATGTCGATCGTCGCGTCGTGGAGCGCGACCGTCTTGCCATAGACCACGCTCGCATTGCGTACGCTGACGATGGGTGTCACCGTCATGTCACGCCTCCGGCCGGCGCAAGGCGACGCCGAGCACGCAGATGACCAGCGACAGCAGCGTGAGCAGCGTCGAGATCGCGGCCAGCACCGGCGAGACCTCCCACTGGATGCTGCTGTACATCTTGATCGGCAGCGTCATGGTCCGTGGCGAACTCAGAAACCAGGCGATCACGACCTCGTCGAACGAGATTAGGAACGAGAACATGCCAGCCGCCGCGATCGGCCCGGCGATCATCGGCAGCACGACCGAGAAGAAGACGCGGAGCACCGAGGCGCCGAGCACCTGGGCCGCGACCTCGATGTTGGGATTGACCTGGCGCAGCCCGGCGATGACGACGAGCACGACGAAGGGCAGGTTGTGCACGGAGTGGCCGAGGATCAGCGCGAGCGTCGAGCCGCTGATGCCGAGTCGCGCAAAATATATATAGAGGCCCAATGCAAAGACGATGGTCGGCACGAGCATCGGCATCATCACGAAGGCGCGGATGATGGCCACGCCGAAGAGGCGGCTGCGCACCAGCGCATAGGCAACGGGTACGCCGGTTGCGAGCGACAGCGCCGTCACGCCAGTCGCGACGAGCGTGCTTTCGATCGTCGCGGCGACCCATTCCGGCCCGGCGAAGTACTCGCGATACAGCATCCAGGAGAATCCGCTGGGCGGGAACATGATCTCGCGCGAATCCGAAAACGACATCGGTATCACGATCAGGCTGGGCGCGATCAGGAACGCGAAGACCAGCCCGGCGGCAATCTTGAGCGGCAGCGAGATGTGATCGACCATCGCTCGGTCTCAATGACGATCGATGCTGTCGACCCGGGACAAGACCCGGATCAGCGCGCCCGATATCAGCAGCAGCATCACGGCCAGCGCCGCCGCCATTGTCCAGTCGAGCGCCTCGCGCGTGTAATAGTCGATCAGATTGGCTACCATCATGTCGCGGCGGCCGCCGAGGAGCGCCGGCGTGACGAAGACGCCGATCGAAAGCACGACCGTCATGATCGCAGAAGCGACGATCGCCGGAAGGCTCAGCAAGAAGGTCACGCGGAAGAACACCTGTCGCCGGCTGGCCCCCATGATCAACGCAGCGCGCCGCAACTCGGGTGGCTGCGCCAACAGATTGTTCAGGATGGGGAAGACGCAGAAGGGAATCAGGAAGTGCACCATCCCGACCATGACGCCGATCCGGTTGAAGACCAGGGATGTGCCGAGTTCGAGCGACAGGAACTGACGCAGCATCGTCTTGATAATGCCCTGCTCACCGAGGATGACGATGAAGGCGAAGCTCTTGACCAGGATGCTCGTCCAGAACGGCAGAAGGACGAGGATCATCGCGATGGCGCGCGGCGTCCGATCAAGTTGCGCAATGTAATACGCGAGCGGATATCCCAGCAGCAGACTGAGCAGGCTCGCTTCGAGCGTGATTTCGAGCGTCGTGCGGAGGATGCGCCAGAACAGCGTGCTGCCGAGAATCTGCTCATAACCCGCGATGGTGAACCCTTCGCGATAGAGACTCTGCAGCGCGACGATGACGAGCGGAATCACAAAAACTGCGGCTATCAGCACGACTGCCGGCGCCGAGAACCATGCCTTCTGATAATCGGGAGCGGCGCGCCTGGCACGGCCATGGGTCGCGTCCGCGACCGACGCAGCGGAAACTGCGCTCACGGAACGCTCGCGCCTGAGCCGTTCAGTCCATGTGACACAGGCGCACCATATCGCAATACTTCGACCCGTCTCCCGCGCGCACCAACGATATCATCCCGCGACGCCGGCATCGGCGTCAAACTGACCGGACTCGACGACGGGCGGAGTCACGCAGCGACGGCAGCAGCAGGACTGCTCCGCATGAGTTGCTCGACCGCGAGTCTTCCGATATCGCGCAGGCGGGATTTTTCTTGGTCGTGACCGCCGGCTGCCCGGCGCAGGCTCTCATCGAGTCCGATCAGGAACTCGCTGGGAGTCTGAATCTCCCAGCCTGAGGCGGCGTTCCGAGCGAACCTTCGCAGCCGGACCGGTGCCATGCCGATATCGACCTCCAGCACGGCGTCGTCCCCCAGGGCCGCGAGATCCGCGTTGCGCGGCGCGATGCGCGAGAGCAGGTCGACCGCACCGGGCCCGAGCAGAAAAAGACAGCCCGTGCGGCCGGTCAGATCCGAGATCGCGATCGCGCCGGACTCGCCGGCTTCTGCTTGAAGCCGAGCGAGCAATCGGAGCTGCGCTTCCGCCTCGGCGGCGAGATGGAAGAGTTCGTCGCACAGGCGGTAGACCGTCAGCGCCGTCGACCGCGCGCCGCCACGCAGCCGCAGCGTCGCCCCGCCGACACGGCCATCGCGCGCCGGCAGCGCCGTGCCGAGCAGGCGCGCCAGGAGCTCCGAGGCTCCGCTTCCGGCGACCTCGATCAGGCTGCGGGCGCTGAGATCGGCGATGCCACAGCCACCAGCCACGAATTTGCATTCGTCCGCTGTGGCCGCCTCGGCCGTTTGCTGGACATCCGTGCGAAACCAGGCCGGGCACTCCCAACCGTTGCGCGCGATGAATACGGCGCCATCGGCGCGCTGCTGGGCGTAAAGCGGCGAGGTCCGGGCCGGCCGGCCGGCGGCGCGGTCGCGGCCCGGCTCGATCGAGCCGTAGGTGTGCGCCTCACCCAGGCATTGGCGCACATAGGTGATCGTCGCATAGGGTCCGAAGCGCGCCACATCGAGCGGTGCCACATCGAGGCTCGGCTCGCCGTTGACGATCCACTCCGCCATCAGCCGTCCGACGCCCGCGCCCTGTCCAATGCCGGCACTGAAGCCGGCGAGCACATGGAGATTGCGATGATTCCACAGCGGGCCCATCAGGCCGTTGAAATCCACCGTACGGCTGGTCGGCCCGCAGATGACCCGTTTGATGCCGGCACGCGCGAAGGCCGGCACGCGCTTCATCCCGGCCTCGAGGCAGGCGGCGCCACGTTCGAGATCGGGCGGCAACAGCTCCTGGCCGAAACTGTCGGGGATGCCGTCGACGAAGCAATAGGGCGTATGCGGCTCATGCACGCCCATGATCAGGCCCTTGCGCTCCTGACGGAAATAGAGCGGCACATCATGGTCGCGCAGGATCGGCAATTCGAAGCCAAGGGTTTCCAGCTCCGGCACCTCGTCGGTGACGACGTATTGCCGCTCGGCGGGCACGATCGGCAAATGGATGCCCAGCGCCGCCGGAAGCTCGGGCGCCCAGATGCCGGTTGCCAGCACGACGTGCTCCGCCGAGATCGCGCCGGCCGTGGTTGCCACGGTCCACTTGCCGAAGCCACGCACGAGGGCGGTCACCTTGGTCTGGCGATAGATCTCTGCGCCCGCCGCGCGCGCCAAGCGTGCGAATGCCAGGGTCGCCATGCTGGGATCGATGTAGCCTTCGGTCGGGGCCCAGGATGCACCGAGCAGTCCCTCCGGGTTGATCAGCGGAAACCGCCGGACCACCTCGTCGGGCCCGACCATGCTGCAGCAATGGCCAAGCGTCTGCATTTTCGGCAGCAGCCGTTCGAGCCGGTCCCATCGGCTGCGGCTGGGCGCCAGTTGCAGGCTGCCGACCTGGTGAAATCCGACCGATTCGCCGGTCTCGCGCTCGAAGTTGGTGTAGATGCCGAAGCTGAGCGCGTTGATGCGCGCGACCTCCGGATCCTCCTCCAGCATCACGAGATGGCCGGCGGAATGCCAGGTCGTGCCGGCCGTCAGTTCCGTCTTCTCGACCAGGACGACGTTCGACAGCCCGAGCCGAGTCAGCTGGTAAAGCAGCGAGCAACCGACGACCCCGCCCCCGACAACGACGACATCTGCATTAGACTTCAACATTTCCTCCCCATCCCGCGCGGCGCTCCGCGAGAGCCCGGGCCGCAGTCTACTGCGAATTGCCGCGATGAAAACTAAGCCGCGAGCGCTCGCCGCGCCAAGTCCGCGCCCTCGACCATTGCCCGCATCTTGGCGAAGGCGACGTCGTGCGGCAGGTATTTCAGACCACAGTCGGGCGCCACGATGATGCGTTCGGCCGGCACATGAACGAGCGCGCGGCGAATGCGCGCGGCGACCACCTCGGGCGTCTCGATGGTCATGTCGGAAAGATCGATGACGCCGAGCATGATCATCTTGCCGGGGATCTTGGCGAGCACGGCGCAGTCGAGCTTGGGCTGCGCCGTCTCGATCGAGATCTGCTGGACCGCCGCGTCGGCCAATTCGACCAGAAAGGAATAGCCGGTCGGCTTCTGCTTCACGAACACGGCATAGCCGAAGCACATATGCACCGCCGTCGCGCCGGTCACGCCCTCGAGCGCTCGGTTGATCGCCTTGACTGCGAGCCGGCGCGCCTTGTCGGGCCGCGCCTGCATGTAAGGCTCGTCGATCTGCACGACGTCGGCACCGGCGGCAAACAGATCCTTGATTTCCTCGTTGACGGCAGCGGCATAGTCCATGGCGAGCGCCGCCTCGTCCCTGTAGTGATCGTCCTGGCACTGCTGCGACATGGTGAAAGGGCCGGGCACGGTCATCTTGATCCTGCGGTCCGTGTTGGCGCGCAGAAACTTGACGTCGCGCACCTCAACCGGATGGCGGCGCCGGATCGGCCCGACGACGCGCGGCACCGGCTGCGTCCGGCCCGGCGTGCGCGTCGGCGCCTGGCCCGGATTTTCGATGTCGACGCCGTCGAGCGCGGTGGCGAACCGGTTGGAATAGCTCTCCCGACGCATTTCGCCGTCGGTGACGATGTCGAGCCCGGCCCGTTCCTGGGCGCGGATCGCTAGGATAGTGGCATCGTCCTGCGCCTGCTCGAGCCATTCCGGCGCAATGCGCCACAGCTCGCATGCACGCACACGCGGCGGCGCCGACTTTGCCAGCCCTGCTCGATCGATCAGCCAGTCCGGCTGCGGGTAGCTTCCGACCAGGGTGGTCGGCAACAATGCATTCATGCCGTGTCCCCCAAAGCCGGCGCCGCAGCTCACTGCTCGCCGCCACAGCCCGTGACCAGCCTATTGGAGAAATGTCCGTCTGGGTGTGGAGGTGAGCAAAGGTGATAGGTCCAGCCTGGCTGCCATGTCCAGGGTGACCTCACCGCTTCGTGAAGCGCCACACGGTTGAGCAGGTGCTCAAGGGCGTAGTAGGTCCCGCGATGTCCAATCACGAGGACGGTACCGGCGCCGATCTCGCGCATTCCGTCATTAAGCCATTCGGCGACGCGATCCACCACCTGCTTGTAGCTTTCACCGTTGGGGAATGGATGCGTGAGATGCAGCAGGCGGCGCGGCTCGATCTCCGACGTTGCCCGCCTTGTCAGGTCCCCGTAGTCGCATTCACGCAGCCGAGCATCACGGATAATCGGCAGGGAACGATCGCCGAACGCGATCTCGGCCGTGCGAAACGAACGCGAGAGATCCGAGCAGAAGACGACGGCGGGCTGATCGTCGCGCCGACGCACGCCGAGCATACGAGCTTGTCGCTCGCCACCGGGCGACAGGGCCGCGTCGAACCAGCCTGAGGCAAGACCTCTCTCGTTGTCGAGGCTTGTAGCGTGAGTCTCGAAGATCAACCTCAGACTCGGGTCGGGCGGCATGATCATCGTCCCGGATCGGTAGTCAACTCTGCGTCAGATCAGCCGTTCGGGCCGCGGATGATTTCCAGCGGCGCGCTCGGCAGCAATGTGTTCGCGCACGATCCGCGAAGCCGGCGCCGGTAGCGCGGCCTAGTCGAATTCCAGCCGGTCCCTGAATTTTTCGAGCGCCGCCTTGGCGCAGGCTTCGTCGGCATCGCCGCCCGGCGCACCCGACACGCCGATTGCGCCGACGATGCCGCCACCCGCCTCGACCAGAACGCCACCGCCGATGATGATCGCGCCGGCGACGTTGCGCACGCCATCCTGGGGCGTGCCGGGCCTCGCCATGGCGACGAGTTCCGTCGTATTGGTGCGAAAGCTGACCGCCGTCCACGCCTTGCGCGTCGCCGTGTCGGGCGTGTGGGGGCCGGCGAAGCGGTCGCGCAACATGACGAGCGGCGTGCCGAAACGGTCGACGACACCGACGGCGACCTGGTAGCCCGCGGCGCGGCAGGCCTCGAGCGTCGACCGGCCGATCTCCAGGGCGAGCTCGGGGCCGAGCGACTTGTAAGTCACCAGTGCCTGGCCCCATGCCGGGCCGCAGACGAGAAATGACGCCAGAAGCGCAATGCGTGCTCCGCTCATGGTGGCCCCTCGCCCTGTTGCTTCGACTTGGACCATGATTCACCTTCGCGATCGAATCGCCAAGTGATTCGATCTCGAACGCCAGCGCTCTAAGCTGCCGGCTTAAGCTTGGCCATGAGCTCTTCCATCAGTCCCCAGAATTGATACTCGCCCGTATAACCGACGATCCGGCCGATCTCGGCGCCGCCGTCAGTCAGCACGAAGGTCGGCGTGAAGCGCACCGGAGCGATGGACGCGAGATCCGCCGGTCGCGGCGCCGAAATATCGACGCGACGGAGTGTCGCGCGACGGCCGAGATCGGTCTTGCCATAGATCGGCGCGATCTCGCGATCCCAACGCACACACCAGGGGCAGCCCGCCTGCTCGAACATGACGAGCTCCGCAGCAGACGCTCCGCGAAGCGCCGCGATGACGGCAAGTAGGAGCAAGACCGCAGCGGCGCGCGCAACGCACGCGCGCCAAGGCAGCGCATCCATTTTCAGTTCACGCAGTTCGCTTGATGTTGAAGGTATAAACGCCGCTCTCTTGCGACTGATCCACCATCTGGTGGCCGGTCGCCCGGCAGAACGCTTCAAAATCCTTTACCGCCCCCGGGTCGGTTGCCAGCACATGGAGAATGCCGCCGATGGGCACATCCCTCATGGCTTTCTTGGCGCGCAGAATCGGCAGCGGGCAGTTGAGCCCCTTGGCATCGAGTGTGACCGTGCTCATCTGACGCTTGCTCCGTTGCCGCTTGTCATGGTTCGGCACGCCTGTTACGGCGCGCAGGGCGGTGTTAATATTAGAGAATTCAAATATAGCAGCGCGGCCGCCCTGCGCCAAGCATGGCCGCGCGCACGAAGGACTTGAGATGGACAGCATTCCCGTCACGACACTGGTTGCCGGTGCCGGCTTCGTCGCAGGCATGTTGTTCGGCGCGACCGCTCAGCGCACCAATTTCTGCACCATGGGCGCCATCTCCGATGCGGTGTTCCTCGACGACTATCGCCGCTTGCGCGCCTGGCTGCTGGCCATCGCAGTTGCCGTCATCGCGAGCCAGTCGCTCCACGCAGCCGGCATCATCGATCTGGGAAAATCGATCTATCTGTCCAGCAATCTCGGCTGGCTCGGGGCGGTGCTGGGCGGCCTCATGTTCGGCTTCGGCATGACCATGACGGGCGGTTGCGGCAACAAGACACTGGTGCGCCTGGGGGCCGGCAATCTCAAATCCATTGTCGTCTTCCTGTTTCTGGCGGTGTCGGCCTACATGACGCTGCGCGGCCTGTTCGGCCTCGTGCGCGCCAATCTGATCGAGACGACCAACATCGACCTCAAGGCGCGCGGCTTGGCGACGCAAGGGCTGCCCGATCTGCTGGCCGCGCTCGGCCTGCCCGCCGGCGCCGCGCGCTGGGCGACCGTCGCGGCACTCGCCGGCGGACTTCTCGTCTATTGCTTCCGTGATGCCGCATTCCGCCGCTCTCCGCCGCATGTCGTTTCCGGCCTCGTGATCGGCGCCCTGATCCCTGCCGGCTGGCTGGTCACGGGCGTTCTGGGCGCCGACGATTTCGACCCGACGCCGCTCGCCTCGTTCACGTTCGTGGCGCCGATCGGCGAGGCCGTGCAATACCTGATGACCTTCACCGGCAGCACGATCAACTTCGGCATTGCCGCGGTAGGCGGCGTCATCGTTGGATCGTTCCTGGCGGCGCAGGCGACGGGTGAGTTCAAACTCGAGGCGTTCGTCGGTGCCGACGATTTCCTGCGCCACATGGTCGGCGGCGTGCTGATGGGCACGGGCGGCGTGATGGCGCTGGGCTGCACGATCGGGCAGGGCGTCACGGGAATGTCGACTTTGGCATTCGGATCCCTGCTTGCGCTGCTCTCGATTCTGGCCGGCGGCGTTCTCGGGCTCAGATATCTGGAGACCGGCACCCTAGGCGGCGCCATGCGCGCACTGCTGGCGCGCAGCTAGACGGCGCGCACGACGGGAGTCCTTCAGGGCGGCGGGGTTGCAGTCGCCGAAAGCCCGCCCGATACTGGCCGGCCCCTGCGTCCCGGTCCGCGTCATTGCCTTCTGATCACCTCTCGCCTTGGGCCACCGCGTGGCAGCGCTGGAACGCGCTGCCGCCGACCACGCGCGCCGTCATCATGACGCTGATCGACAATGTCGGCATGAGCGTCATGGTGACGCTGCTCAAGCTGCTGGGCAGCACATACGATTCGATGTTGCTTGCCTTCTTCCGCAGCGTCATCGGGCTCGCCATCTTCATGCCTCTGCTGGCCGGCTACGGCTGGTCCCTGGTGCGCACCAACAGGCCGCTCATGCATGTGCTGCGCGTCGGCTTCGGCGCGAGTTCCATGCTGTGCGGCTTCTATGCCGTCACCGTGCTGCCGCTCGCCGAATCGACCGCGCTCAACTTCACGCGTCCGCTGTTCATGATGGTGCTTGCCGTCATCTTCCTCGGCGAGCTCGTCGGCTGGCGGCGGTGGACAGCGGCGACGGTCGGCTTCCTCGGCATGCTCATCATGGTGCAGCCGGGCGGCGCCGAGTTCCATCCAGCGATGCTCGTCTCGCTGCTCGGCTCGTGTCTCGGCTGCGGCACGGTCGTCGTCGTCAAGAAGCTGTCAAGGACCGACACCACGGCCTCGCTGATGTTTTCGGCCTCGGTCGTGACCACGGTGATCACGGCGGTGCCAGCGTATTTCGTCTGGAAGACGCCGACGCTCATCGACCTGCCGATCATCCTCATCATGGGCGCGCTCGGCACTTGCACGCAGTTCCTCTTCCTGCGCGCCTATTCGCTCGCCAACGCGGCCGTGCTGGCGCCGATCGACTATTCGCGCCTGCTGTTCGCCATCGTGCTCGGCTATGCCGTCTTCGGTGACTTGCCGGCTGAAGCGACATTGATCGGCGCGGCCATCGTCGCCAGCGCGACGCTCTACATCGTGCGGCGCGAGGCGAGGCTGAAGCGCGAGGCGGCGACTGCGCCGCCGGCGCCGACGCAGGAACCCCGATGACCGAGGCCGCGCCCTCTCCGCTGCGCGGCATCCTGCTGCTGGTCGTATCGAATGCCACGTTCACGGTGATGGACGTGTTGTCAAAACACCTGGCGGAAAACGGCTTGCCGGTGGTCGAGATCGCCTGGACCCGCTATGTCGTCCAGACGCTCGTCATCCTTTGCGTCATGGGACCTCTGCCGGCTTGGCGCGCGGCGCGCACCGCCCGCCCGATCGCCCAGATCTGTCGTGGCGCCTGCGTGTTCAGCTCATCCATCTTCTTCATCCTGGCGCTCAGCTATCTGCCGATCGCAACCTCGGCGGCGACCGGTTTCGTTTCGCCATTGTTCGTCACCGCGCTGTCGATTCCGCTGCTGGGCGAAGTGGTCGGCTGGCGCCGATGGACCGCGGTCATCGTCGGCTTCATCGGCGTGCTGGTCATCATCCGGCCGGGCTTCGCCGGGTTCTCGCCGGCGTCGATCTTTCCCGTGCTCTCGGCCGTGAGCTGGGCCTTGGCGCTGGTGCTGACCCGCATGATGAAGGGCGAACCGATCGAGACGACCTTCTTCTACAGCGCGGTCGTCGGCCTTGTGCTCGGCGCGGCGGCCCTGCCGTTCTTCTGGCAGACGCCTGACCTCATCTCGCTGTTCTGGCTGCTGATCATGGGTGTCAGCAGCGCGACCAGCCACTTCCTGCTGATCAAGGCGTTTCAATATGCCGAAGCGGGCTTGCTGGCGCCGTTCCAGTACACGCAACTGATCTGGGCGGCGCTGGCCGGCTTCATCATCTGGGGCGAGCTGCCGGATGGGCCGACCTATGTCGGCTCGGCCATCATCGTGGCAAGCGGTCTCTACGTGTGGGCGCGCGAACGCCGGCTGGCACGCGATCGCGCGCTCGGCCGCACCGGTCCATCCTAGACGATGCCAAGGCTCTTCAGCTCCGCTTCGCGTCGCGGCAGATCGCCGGCCAGAAAGAATTCGTCGAGCTGCGGCGGCGCCACGTGGGTGCCGGCGAGCATGGCATGCGCCTGGCCGCGATGGTGTATCTGATGCATGAACAGGTGAGATAGAGTCGCCCCAATCGTCTCGACGTTGATGACCCCGTCGCGACGGTCGATCGTGATGGTGCGCTGAAGCGCCGAATCGTCGAGTCGATCGCAAAACGCGATGAGCTTTCGGTCACTCTCCGCCTGCGCTTCCGCGAGAGCCGCCACGTCGCGGTAGGGCGTTTCGTCGGTGACGAGGACGCGGCCGCTGCCCTCGAGGTCGGCGATGTAGTAGCGGTCGACGACGAGAACGTGGTTGAGCGTTTCGACCAGCGAGGGAAAGAAGCTGACGCGCTGGGCCGCGAACTCGGTCGGCGTCAGACGGGCGCACGCGGCGAGCAGACGTGCATTGGCCCAGGCGTTGTAGCGCGCCATCTGGGAGAAATGATCGGCGAGGACCTTGGCCATCAACACCTCTTGCGCCCCTCGGGGATCGCGGGCAGCGGATTGGACGGTCGGCGGACAGACCAACAACTTACGGCCGACCGCGTGCCGCGCCAATGCCAATGAAGTGCGCAGGCCGACCGGGCTCCATTGGTCAAAACCTTGATTCATAGGAGGAATTCGGTCGCGCATTCGGCTCTTCAGGGAGCCGGTGACTGACGCGGCACGAGCGGGCGCCGGTTCGGCCGAGCTGCGCTCGCACCATCCGCTGAGCCCGCCCGCCACGGTTCAGGACTGGGACGATTCAGTCTGATCGCAACGGTGCGACGCAGCGGCGTTCAGCCGCGTCGGCAGCGCTGTCGGTAGCGCGTGAAGATGTCCGCGTCTTGTAGCACATCATATGTCCACTGCTGATGATGTTGG
>VGDO01000155.1 GCA_016869645.1 Alphaproteobacteria bacterium | reverse complement strand
TCGACAATGGCGCCGGTGCCCGAGCCCAGTCCGATCTCGATGACAGTGCCGCCCGAATAGGTCGCGACCGCAACGTCCGCCGTAGACGTGGACGTCGTTCCCGTCTGGTCGACGCGACCGAATGTCGGCGCCGGAATGGAGAATGTCATGGTCGGCACGCCGGTCGAACTGCTCGTCACCGCGCTGGTCACCGAAATTCCGTCGGTAACCGTCGTTGCGCTGCCGGAGTCGGCCGGCGGCGGCGGCGGCGGCGCAGGCGACAGGGTCAGCGTCGTGTTGCCGCCGGAGAAAGTAGCCGAATAGACGTAAGTCCCGGTCGTGATGTTGTTCAACGTCGCAGTCTGGCCGCTGCCGAGATTGAGCGAAGATGTGACGGCCGTGCCTTGAAGCGACGACAGGTCGGTTCCAGTGACCACTATTGAATCGCCGCTCGTGAAATCGTCGATCGTGTCGCCGTTCAACTCGGCATCCGAGCCCCGGAACGTGTCGTTGCCGGCCTCGCCGCGCAGCAGATCGGCGCCGGTGCCGCCGGACAGAATGTCCGCCCCGGCGCCCGCGGAGATCGTGTCGGCGCCGGCATTTCCGCTGAGCGTGTCGGCGAACGCGGAGCCGATGAAGCGATTGTTGCCGGCGTTGCCGATCATGGTGATGCCGCCGGTGAGAGCGCTGCCGTCGATATTGAGCGCTGTCGTGCCGGTCACGACACCGTTCGCATCGGAGATCTTGACGATCTCGAGCCCGGTGACGCTGGCGTTGAGGGTCAACGTCTCGGAAGCTGTCGTGCTTGCGAAGCGCAGCTCGTCGGCAGTACCGGCGCCGGCGGCGACGACCTCGGCCGTCGGCAGCGCGCCCGCATTGAGGAAGATGAGAATGTCATCGCCGGCACCGGACGAAATCGTGTCCGCGCCGTCGCCGCTCCAAATGGTGTCGGCGCCGGCGCCCGAGGTGACGCTGAATTTGCCGTCCGTCTCGCCGCTGGCGTTGAAATCGAGCGTCTAGGTCCCGGTGGTCAGCGCCGCGCCATTGATCGCCAGCGTTTGGCCCGAGCCGATGTTGGGATTCG
Organism: Alphaproteobacteria bacterium; assembly: GCA_016869645.1. GTDB lineage: Bacteria > Pseudomonadota > Alphaproteobacteria > SHVW01 > SHVW01 > SHVW01. The sequence goes on along the minus strand of VGDO01000155.1, from coordinate 11,541 downwards.
ACAGCGAGAAGGTGTAGGCGGCGTCGTTGTTGAGAAGGATTGTCTCGAAATTCGTGATCGTGTTGCTGAAATTGAAGGTGCCGCCGCCATCGAAGCGCAGCGTGTCGTTCTGATCTCCGGCGTCGACCGGACCGTCGCCATTGGTAAAATTCGCAGCCGTGGCAACCGCGGTGAGCGTGTCGCCGGCGTTGTCCGTGAAGTTGTCCGCACCTGCGGTAAACGTGAAATTGGATGCCGCCATGGCTTTCTGCCCGCGTCGCTAGTATCCGCTACCTATAGGCGTGGACCGCGCGCGGCCAATTCTGTCGCCGCACCCATCCGCACCCTGCCTGATTTGGCCGGTAGCGCCCATTTCAGGTTGTCCTTTTACCAGAAATCCGCCAAGCCATCAACCAATAGATGTAAAGATATCAATTCGCTGTACAAGCCAATTGAACTTGTCTGATGAAATCTCCCGGCTGGCGCCATTGGCGTGCAATGACGGCTAGCCCAGCGCTTGCGCGGCGCGCCACCGAGACCTGACACATAGCAGATCGCGGCCCGCCTGTCGCCTGATCAAGGCTCGCAGACGGTCACCCTCGTGGCCGCCGACGGCAGCAACCAAGCCAAAGGATATTCAAACGATGGACGCAACCCTCGCTCCTCGGTCGAGGGCAGGGTCAGCTCAGCCCCTTCTTGCCCATCTCCAGGAACTTGCTGCGCCGGCGCGCCTTCAACGTGCCGCCGTCCTGGCCGACAAGCTGCTGCAATGCCCACTCGATTCGCTCGCCCAGCGCGTCGAGCGCGGCCTTGGGATCGCGATGCGCGCCGCCAAGCGGCTCGGGAACGATCTCGTCGGCCACCCCCAGGCGCAACAGGTCCTGGGCCGTGAGCTTGAGCGCCTCGGCGGCGTCCTGGGCATGATCGGCGCTACGCCAGAGGATCGAGGCGCAGCCTTCGGGCGAGATGACCGAGTAGATCGCGTGCTCGAGCATGAGCACCTTGTCGCCGGCCGCCAGCGCGATCGCGCCGCCCGAGCCGCCCTCGCCGACGATGCACGCGACCAGCGGCACGCGCAATTTCAGGCAAGCCTCGATCGCGCGCGCAATGGCCTCGGCCTGACCGCGCTGCTCCGCGTCGACGCCGGGATATGCGCCGGGCGTATCGACGAAGGTGATGACCGGCAGGCGAAAGCGGTCGGCGAGCTCCATGAGGCGCCGGGCCTTACGGTAGCCTTCGGGTTTCGCCATACCGAAGTTGTGCTTGACCCGCTCGCCGGTGTCCGCGCCTTTCTCCGTGCCCATGACGATGACGCTGCGCCCGCGCAGCCGGCCGATGCCGCCCTGGATGGCGCGATCCTCGGCAAACGCACGATCGCCCGCGAGAGGCATGTAGTCTTCGACCAGGATGCGCACCACGTCCTGGAAGTGCGGCCGCTCGGGATGACGCGCCACCTGCACCTTTTGCCACGCGGTCAACTTGCCGTAGGTTTGGCGCAGCAGGCGGTCGACCTTGACCTGCAGCTTGCCGACCTCTTCGGCGATGTTGATGTCGCCGGCGTCGGTCAGATGCCGCAATTCCTCGATCTTGCCTTCGAGCTCGGCAATCGGCTTTTCGAAATCGAGGAAGCTGCGCATCGGCATCGGTCAGTCTAGCCCTCGGCGGGCCCGCGGAGGCGGCGGCACCATACCGGCGCGGCCCGCACCGGACAAGGTCTTACAAGATCTGGTCTTTTCTGAATTCGCCGGCGCTCAGTTGGCCGCCTCGATCAAGGCGGCCGTCTTGACCAGCACCTCGGCCTGGCGGATCGAGGCGATGTCGATGAGGCGGCCGTCGAGCGCGACCGCACCCTTGCCGTCCTTCGTTGCCTGCTCCATGGCGGCGAGAACCTTTTTGGCCTTGGCCAGTTCCGCCTCCGACGGACTGAACACCTCGTTGCCGAGTGCCACCTGGTTCGGATGGATCGCCCATTTGCCTTCGCAGCCCAGCACCGCCGCGCGCCGCGCCGCAGACCGGTAGCCCTCGGGGTCGGAGAAGTCGCCAAACGGGCCGTCGATCGGCCGCAAGCCGTGAGCGCGCGCCGCCACCACCATGCGCGACAACGGGTAGTGCCACATGTCACCCCAATGCACCGTGCGGTTGCCGTCGACATCCTTGTCGGTCAGGACGGCATAGTCGGGATTGGCGCCGCCGATACCGGTGGTGCGCGCCTTGGTCGAGGCCGCGTAGTCGGCCACGCCGAAATGCAGGGATTCGTTGCGCTTGCTGGCGGCCGCGATGGCATCGACGTTCATGATGCCGAGCGCCGTCTCGATGATCAGCTCGAAGCCGATGCGATTGCTGTGCCGCTTCGCGGTCTGGATCTGCGTGACCAGCATGTCGAGCGCGTAGACGTCCGCCGCCGTGCCGACCTTGGGGATCATGATCAGATCCAGCTTGTCGCCGGCTTGCTCAACGACATCGACGACGTCCCGGTACATATGATGGGTGTCGAGCCCGTTGATCCGCACGGACACGGTCTTGCCGCGCCAGTCGACTTCGTTGAGCGCCTGGATGATGTTGCGCCGGGCCTGCTCCTTGTCGTCCGGCGCGACTGCGTCCTCGAGATCAAGGAAAATGATGTCCGCTGCCGAGGCGGCCGCCTTGGGAAACAGTTTCGGATTGCTTCCCGGTACCGCGAGTTCGCTGCGGTTGAGGCGCTGTGCGACAGGTTCGACGACGGTGAAGCTCATGACAAGTTCCTCTGACCTGCGGAGCCCCGCCGATTCGCCGCAGCGCTTCATGTTATTGGAATGCGGCACAGGCTTAGTTTGCAGCGCAGCAACTGTCAAGCGCGCCCGGTTCCGCGCGCCGCGCGGCGGCGGCTTTTCGAGGAGCCGGCGCCGAGCGGGTGATGTTGCTCGACCAGCGCCTTCAACCGGTCGCCGGCGACATGGGTGTAGATCTGGGTCGTGCTGATGTCGGCGTGACCCAGCATCTGCTGGACGGCACGCAGATCGGCGCCGTGATCGAGAAGGTGCGTGGCGAAGGCGTGGCGCAGGACATGAGGCGATAGCCGCGCCGGATCCATGCCGGCCGCGACCGCCAGCTCCTTGAGCTGCTGCCCAAAGCGGTGTCGGGTCAGATGACCCTGGCGGCCGCGCGAGGGGAACAGCCACTTGGAAATGCGGCCGGGCGCCAGCGTGCCGTTGCGCGCCGCGAGCCACGTCTTGACGGCCGCCCGTGCTGCCGAGGTCAGCGGAACGAGGCGCTCCTTGGAGCCCTTGCCGCGCACGATGAGATAGCCGGCATCGCGCTGGGCCGACGCGAGCGGCAGGCTGACAAGCTCGGAGACGCGCAGGCCTGCCGCATAGAGCAGCTCGATCAGCGCGACCAGACGCAGGCCGTCGGCGCCAGGTTTGCGGCGCGCTGCATCGAGCAAAGATGCCACCTCGCTCTCCGCGAGCGTCTTGGGCAGGGACCGGCCTTGGCGCGGAGCATCGACCAGGGCACTCGGATCATCGCTGCGCTTGCCCTCGCTGCACAGGAAGCGGTGAAACTGGCGGAGCGCCGAAAGACGCCGCGCGGCCGTACGCGGCGTCATGCCGCGCTCGTTGAGCGAGGCCATGTAGGCCGCGATCTCGACGCTGCTCGCCGCCGCGACGTCGACGCTCCGCGCGTTCAGAAAGGCGGCGAAATCGTCGAGATCGCGCCCGTAGGCCTGACGGGTGTTGGCGCTGGCGCCACGCTCGGCCGCCAGCATTTCCAGGAACGTCTCGACCGGGCGGGACCGGACCACGCCGCTCAGAGACCCGCGGCCAACGCCGCCTCGAGCGCGAAGGCGCGCGCTTCGGCGTCGAGACCGACCACGCGCAGATTGGTGATCACACCGTGGAGCAGCACGGGGTTCAGCTGCTCGAGCGGAACTTCGCCCAGCACCAGGGTCGCGAGCAGGACCGTCTCGCCGATGCGCTGGCCCTCAGCCGCATCACCGAACGATCGCCAGAGGGCGGGGGCGGGAAACGGGGTGGCCGTGAGATCGGGGCGACCGATCAGCTCGCGCCAGGCGGCACCCGTGATCGGCTCGCCGATCGCATCGAGAAGGCTGTAGAGCCGCTGCGCCATGTCCGCAGCCTGTTTGGCATCCCGGGCCTGCTCGGCGTTGAGCCACGCCGTCAGACGCGTCGCGTCCCATGGCCCGACGGCATCGCCCTCCGCGATGCGGGCAAGCGGCCACAGCACCGCAAGCGCCCGCGCCGCTTCCGGCGTTCGGGCCGCCTGACCGCGCGCCAGCTCGTACCAGGCATGAGCGCCGCTGGTCTGCCCGGCTGCATAGGCGATGCGCGCCGCCTCGTGCGCGAATCCGGCAAGGTCGGTCGTCAGCCTCAGTTCGCCGAGGTGCGGTGCCAGCGCGCGCGCCGCGCCGACGAAGTTGCCGCGCTTGCGCGCGATCTGCGCGCCCCGCTCGATCAGCCGCATGCGGTGTACGCCGGAGGGCTGCGCAGCAAGCGCGCGATGAATCAGCACCTGGGTGAGCGCAGGATCAATGTGATCGGCACGCTCCAGCGCGTTGGCGACAGCGTCGTTGGGCAGGCCGATGCCACGGTAGACATCCTGCAGGCGCTCGATCGGGAATGCGCCGAGCGCATAGGCCCGTTCCGCCGCAGCCAGCCGCAACTTGTCGTCGCCTGTCACCATCTGCGCGAGCGCCTGAAGCACAGCGGGATTGTCGGTCCGCGCGGCCTCCGCCGGAACGGCGCGCTTGGCGATGCGCAACATCGCGAGGTGCATAGGCTCGACGCGCGGCAGCTTGTCGGCCTTGATGCGGCTGTTGCCGTTGATCAACTCGATCAGGAGGGCAAAGCCGGGATCGTCGAGCAGGCCTTGTTCCTGCAGCAGGCGCAAGCCGATCTCCGCCTGCTCGCGCTCTCCCGCCGCGGCCTGGCAGAACACCTCGCCCTTCTGCCAGTAGGCACCGTGCCGGCGTGGTGCCGCGGCCTTCAGCTCCGCACATGCCGAGGACACATCGTCGGCCAGCAGCGCCATGTCGATCCGCGTCTGCACCAGCCCTTCGCTCGCCAGTCGCTCCGGGACAAGACGCATCAGATTGATCAGGGAGTCGCGCTCGCCCATCGCGGCGAGGCGTTCGGCGCGGATGCCGAGCAGCGAGCCTGGCGTGGTGCGCGCGCTGCCTGCATCTGCCGGTCCTGGCTCCGGAGCAGAGCCCGAGGTGAGCAGAAGGCGGCGCTGCAGATCGCGCATCACCAGCGAGCGAGGCGCTGCCGGCATATGGTGCATCAGCCGCTCGACCTGGGGGCGCTGCGTTCCCTTCCAGAGGTCCTGTCCCAATCCGCCCTGGCCCGCATCCAGCGTGCCGACCGAATCGATGTCGACATCGCGCAGCCGGTCGACGCGGATCGTGGGCTCCTCCGTCGTCCGCGGCGCGGGCGATAGCGGCGCGGCGGCGGCCGGCGCGCTCTCGGCAGGAGCCGCCGGCGGCGCGACCAGCGGGGTCGGGGGCGCCAGCCTGACCGGCGGACCGAGCTGGCTCGGCCGTACCGGGACCGGTGGCAGCGGCGTCTGATTGATCTGGGCCGCCGCACCGGCCGCAGCAAGCAGGAAGGCGAGACCCGCTGCCGCCGAGCCGAAGCGGCGGGCGCGCTCAGCGCGAGAAACGATCATTCGGGATGACGATCTCGACCACCGCGGCGGGTGCCGGTATGTCCCATGTCGCCAGGAACGCGCCAAAACCCGCGATCACCGCAGCGACGCCGGCAACGACGATCAGGACCCTTGCTCTCATGCTGTCTTCCCCATTGCCGACAACCCCGGCCCGTTGCATCGTGCCCGACGAGGGCGGGGGTGGCGCTTGCGAAAGTCCTTGTTCTCCATGCTAAAATACAAACGTGGCGAATATGCGGCAATCTAACGCCGCCGTGCCCGGCTTTCAACGATGCGCGGGCCGCGTCTTTCTTCACAATGTGCGAGCAACGGCAGTCGGCATGTCCGCCCCATCTGGCTTAGTTGTGACGAAATGCATCGTCCTGGTTGGACTGATGGGCGCAGGCAAGTCGAGCATTGGTCGACGGCTGGCGCAGCGGCTGGGCCTCGCCTTCGTCGATGCCGACCACGAGATCGAGCAGGCGGCCGGCTGCTCGATTGAGGACATGTTCCAACGCCACGGCGAGGCCTATTTTCGCGATGGCGAGCGCAGGGTCATCGCCCGGCTGCTCGATCGCCCGCCGCACGTACTGGCGACCGGCGGCGGCGCCTTCATGGACCCGCAGACGCGCAGCAGCATTGCTGCCAAGGGCATTTCGGTCTGGCTGCGCGCGGACATCGAGCTGTTGCTGGAGCGCACGGCGCGGCGCAACAACCGGCCCTTGCTCAAGAAAGGCGATCCGCGCGACATCCTGGAGCGCCTGATGAACGAGCGCTACCCCGTCTATGCGCTCGCCGACATCTGTGTCGACTCGGGCCCCGGTCCGGCCGACGAGACGGTCGACCGGGTGATTGCCGAACTCACCCCGCGTCTCGCCGCAGTGGCGGGCGAAGGCGACTCCACCCCGCGAGTCGCGTCAGCACCATGACCGCGACAGTCATCGACAAGGTGCGCGTCGGTCTCGACAGTCGCGCCTACGACATACTGATCGGTCCCGGCCTGATCGCCGGGGCCGGCCGTCACGTCGCGCCCGTGCTGCGCCAGAAGCGCGTCATCGTGGTGACCGACCGCAACGTGGCGGGCCACCATCTGGATGCGCTGCTCCGCTCGTTCGATGACGCCGGCATCGGCCACCAGCACCTGATACTGCCGCCGGGCGAGAAGACCAAGGACTTCGCCCATCTGCAGAAGCTTCTCGACGACGTGCTGGCGCTCAAGCCTGAACGGCGCACGACGCTGGTGGCTCTCGGCGGCGGCGTGATCGGCGATCTCACGGGATTCGCCGCCAGCATCCTGTTGCGCGGCGTCGACTTCATTCAGGTCCCGACGACCTTGCTGGCACAGGTCGACAGTTCGGTCGGCGGCAAGACGGGCATTGACACCGCGCATGGCAAGAACCTGGTCGGCGCGTTCCATCAACCACGCATGGTGCTGTGCGACACCACGGCGCTCGACACCCTGCCGCGGCGCGATCTGCTGGCCGGCTATGCCGAGGTCGTCAAATACGGCTGCATCGGTGACGCGGCCTTCTTCACCTGGCTCGAGGGTCACGGCCAACGCGCGCTCGATGGCGACGGTTCCGCGCGGCGCCACGCCGTGATGACCAGCTGTCGGGCCAAGGCGGCCGTGGTCGCCGCCGACGAACGCGAGGACGGCGCGCGCGCGCTCCTCAATCTCGGCCATACCTTCGCTCACGCGCTGGAAGCCGAGACCGGCTTCGATTCCGACCTGCTGCATGGCGAGGCGGTCGCGATCGGCATGGGCATGGCTTTCGACCTGTCGGTTCGCCTCGGCCTGTGCCCGCTCGCCGATGCCGGACGCCTGCGCCGGCATCTCGCGGCGGTCGGCCTGCCGGCCGAACTCGCCGACCTCGGACGACCGTCATGGGACCCCGCGCGCCTGATTGAGCACATGCGGCGCGACAAGAAGGTGCTCGATGGCCGCATCACCTTCATCCTCGTGCGCGGCATCGGCGCCGCGCATATCGCACGCGATGTCGCCCCGGAGGAAGTGCACGCCCTGCTGACCGACGCGGTCGCGTCCTGAGCCAGGACCCGGCGCAGCCATGGACATCGCGATAGATCTGTTCGATCCGGATTTGCCGCTCTGGCTGCCAATGCTGGCCATCATCCTCTTGATCATGATCTCCGCGTTTTTTTCCGCGGGCGAGACGGCGCTGACGGCGGCATCGCGGCCGCGCATTCATCAGCTCGCCAAGCACAACAAGCGCGCCGGCGGCGTCAAGCGGCTGCTCGACAACAGCGAGCAGCTGATCGGGGCGATGCTGCTCGGCAACAACATCGTCAACATCCTTGCATCCGCGATCGCGACTGGCGTGCTGATCGCTCTGTTCGGCGACGCAGGCATCGCCTATGCGACCGTCATCATGACGCTTCTCGTCGTCATCTTCGCCGAGGTCACGCCCAAGGTTTACGCCCTCAACAACGCCGACCGGGTCGCTCTCATGCTCGGGCCGGCGATCCGCGCCGCGACCATCGTGCTCGGGCCGGCTGCGCGCGCGGTTCAGATCCTCGTGCGCTTCACGCTCAAGCTCTTGGGCGTGCGCATCCGGGCCGACGACCCGGTCACGGTCCGGGTCGAGGAGCTGCGCGGCGCGATCGACCTGCACGCCGGACCGCCCGAGGAGGTCAAGGAAGAGAAGCGCATGCTGCGCTCGATCCTCGATCTCGCCGATGTCGAGGTCGGCGAGATCATGACGCATCGCGGCAATGTCGCCGTCGTCGATGCGGACGAGCCGACCGAACAGATCGTCGACCAGGTCCTGGCCAGCCAGTACAGCCGCATTCCGCTCTGGCGTGGCGAGCCGGACAATGTCATCGGCGTGCTGCATGCCAAGGGTTTGCTCGCCGAAATGCGCAAGCATGCCGGCGAGACGCGGAAGATCGACATCACCGCCGTGGTCGCCAAGCCTTGGTTCATCCCCGAGACGACACGGCTGCTCGAGCAGCTCCAGGCCTTTCGGCAGCGGCGCGAGCACTTCGCCATCGTCGTGGACGAGTATGGCTCGCTCAAGGGCATCGTCACGCTCGAGGACATTCTCGAGGAGATCGTCGGCGAGATCGACGACGAGTCCGATCAGCGGGTTGCCGGTGTGCGCGCCCAGTCCGACGGCAGCTATGTCATCGACGGCACCGTAACGCTTCGCGACCTCAACCGCGAGTTCGACTGGCACCTGCCGGACGACGAGGCGGCGACGATCGCCGGCCTGATCCTGCAGGAGGCCCGCCAGATCCCGGTCGTCGGCCAGGAATTCACCTTCTACGGGTTCCGCTTCCGCATTCTCAGGCGGCAACGCAACCAGATCACCAGCGTCCGGGTTGTACCGCCGCGGGTTGCCGCCCAGGCCGTCGCGCGGCGCGCCTAGGGGCGGTAAACCACTGGCGACAATGCCATTAATCCGCGGTAAACTAACCGCAATCGCAACACATGTCGGGAGGAAACCATGCATCGGAAAATCGTCCCGGACATCGTCAGCAAGCAGGAGCTGTCGACCGTCGCCGCCACCATGACGGTGCGCGAAGCGGCCAAGCAGATGGCGACCAAGCGCATCGGCGCCTTGATGATCACGCGCGATGGCCGGCTCGAGGGCATCTTCACCGAGCGCGACGTCATGACCAAGATCGTCGCGGCCAATCGTGATCCTGACAAGACGACGCTGGCCGACGTCATGACGCGCAATCCCGATACGGTGCAGCCGGATACCTTGCCGCTGCAGGCGCTCGAGATGATGCGCGAAAGCGGCTACCGCCACCTGCCTGTGGTCGAGGCCGACGGGCGCATTGTGGGCATCGTGTCGATCCGCGACCTTTACTTTGCGGTCAAGACCGACCTCGAGGAAGACATTCAGGAGCGCGAAGCCTTCCTGTTCGGCACCGGTCAGGGCACGCCGGCCTGACCGAGCCTTGGTGGGCGACCGCTGCGGGTCGCGCGGAGCGGACAGGACAGGAAACATCCGACCGGCAAGCGGCGGGTTGACCGATCAACCCGATGCAATATTCTGCGGCCAAATCCTCACACCATGACGGGAATGCCGCATGCCCCTATCGTCACCCGCCCAGCGCGAGCGGATGCACACGCGCCGCATCGAGATCGATGGGTATCTCCGCGAGGACGGCTTGTGGGACATCGAGGCCCACCTGACCGACGAGAAGTCCTACGAATTCGACAATGAGTGGCGCGGCCGCGTCGAGCCGGGCGCGAAGGTCCACGACATGTGGATCCGGCTGACGGTCGACGATGCGCGCGTAATCCACGGCGTCGAAGTGACGACCGATGTCGGTCCCTATCGCATCTGCCCCGAGGTCGCGCCCAACTTCCAGGTGCTCAAGGGCATCAAGATCGGTCCGGGCTGGTTTAGTCGCGTCAAGGAGCTGCTCGGCGGCACGCGCGGCTGCACGCACCTGGTCGAGCTGCTCGGCCCGCTCGCCACGGTCGTCTACCAGACGCAGACGTCGCAGCTGCTCGAACGCAAGCGCGCCAAGGCAGCGGTAGCGGGCAATCCGTCAGGAGAGGCGGGCGCCGCCCAGGCGGCTGCGAGCCAGGCGCGCCGGCGCCCGTGGTGGCTCAACACCTGCCACGCCTATGCGAGCGACAGCGAGGTGGTGAAACGGTTTCATCCCGACTTCTACACGGGAACTTAAACGAGCGGTTATGGCGGCCGACATGGGGGCGTCGCCAAAGGGGGACCGCATGGATGAGCAACGAGGCCTCAAATACGGCGAGTTGCCGGGGCTGCGATTCGCCTGCGTGCTCGATGGGCGCGGCGGAGCGCGCAATCTGGGCTGGGAGGAGGCGCGCCACTGGCAGACCAGTCAGGGCGTGCTGTGGATCCACCTGGAACGCGGCGTGCCCGAGGCGCATCGCTGGCTGCTCGAGGAAAGCGGCATCAACCCGGGCATGTGCGAAGCGATGCTCGCCGCGGAGTCGCGGCCGCGCATCGAGGACGTCGAGGACGCGCTGCTGGCCGTGCCGCGCGGCGTCAATGCCGGGGCCACGGGACGCGATGCGCTCGATCTCATTCCGCTCCACATGTGGATCGATGCCAACCGCGTGATCAGCCTGCGGGAGAAGGATCACTTTCTCCTGGCGCTACGCGATATCCGCGAAGCGCTGGCGATCGGCAAGGGACCGACCACCTCCGGCGATTTGTTCGTGCGCATTGCCGACAAACTGGTGCGCGACGTCGAACCCGTGCTTGCTGCCCTCGACGACGAGGTCGACAATCTCGACGATCAGCTCCGGGAGCTCGACAGCGAGACGGCGCGCCATCGGCTGGGCGATCTGCGGCGCCGATCGATCCATCTGCGGCGCTACCTGGCACCGCAGCGCGAGGCGCTGTTCCGCTTGCAGGTTGAGGAGATGCCCTGGCTCGGCCGGCGCGACAAGATCCACCTCCGCGAAGTGACCGACAAAGTGCTGCGCTAAGTCGAGAGCCTGGACACCACGCGCGATCGCACGACCATCCTTCATGAGGACCTGACGGCGCTTGTATCCGAGCGCATCAGCAAGAACGCCCATCGGTTGACCGCCGTCGCAGCGATCCTGCTGCCGCCGAGCCTGATCGCCGGCGTACTCGGCGCCAATGTCGGCGGCATCCCCGGCAGCGACGACCCGTGGGCCTTTGCCGTCCTGGTCGTGGTGATCGCGCTGGTCTTCCCGGTCGAATTGTGGGTGCTGCGCCGGCTCGGCTGGCTTTAGACTGAACTTTGCCCGAATTTTGACCAAGCCACTGATGTGACTCGCGTTTGTCTGCGGGTCCTGACTACAGGCTGGGCTTGACGGCGAGCAGATCGAGTGCGCGGCGCTGGATTTCGGTCGGGGTGGCGAGCACCGGGAAGGAGGCTGCGCGGCCGAAGCGGACGGTGTTGCGGGTGAGCGTGGCGAGATCGGCGAGCAGCGAT
>VGDO01000154.1 GCA_016869645.1 Alphaproteobacteria bacterium | reverse complement strand
AGCACCGTCAGTTGAAGGCAATCCGCGACGAGCTCGATCGCGCCCACGCCCAGCGAACCGCGCCGGTCGTGAACGCTACCGTCACCGCATCCCCAACCCGTTTATCCAGCAAGAACCGGACTTGACCCGGGATCTGGGGGTATTTCAGTATTTTCATTGAATCTCTTGACCTTGCAGTTGAATTGTTAGAGATTACCTTCACGCTTGCAGCCGATTTTTACCATCCGCAAGCATTGTCACGGGCTCGAACGACCGGATCGCCCTAAGCGCGGGCCGGACAATTCGAAAGAACGAGTGAGCCGCACCCGCGGTACCAATCCGCGGCTGCACGGATCGAAGCGGGCCTGTCGCTGACCAGCTGAGCGGTTGACGGGCCCCAGTGCGAAGGAGGGAGTCATGCTCGGCAAGTTGCGCCAGTTCCTCGCGCCGGAAGAGCAGGCTGCGAATTCGTCGCGCGAGCGTCGCGGATCGCCGCGAGCCGACGGCGGAGGCACCACGGTCCGTATCGACAGCAAGGTCTATCCGCTGTCGAACTGGGATCCCACGGGCTTCATGATCGATGGATTCGAAGGCAGCCTGGTTGTGAAGCAGCGCTTCTCCGCCGTGCTGATGCTGCCGGAAGGCGACAAGACCATCGAATACCGCACCGATGCAGTCGTCGTGAGACAGGACGGCCGAACTCTCGGGGCCAAGTTCCTCTTTCTCAGCCCCGATGCAAAGCGCGCGATCGAACTGCGCACGCGCCGCGCAAACTGACCATTCGAGCGACGACCATCTGCCATTTTGCGGCGTGATGATGACGACCCGGGCGGCGATCGCCCGGGTCGTCTCGCTGTTGGCGGCCATTCACCGTTCGCCATGAGGCGCAGACCGGATGCCGCGCGGCCGGCGCGCGCCGCGAGCGAGCTTGACCGCGCCGCCGAGCTGACGCGTGCCGGGCAACGCGATGCCGCCGAAGCTGCCTACCGGCACGTCCTATCCCGGGCACCCGACAGCTTTCGCGCCAACCATGCGCTTGCCTTGCTGCGGCTCGAGCGCGGAGATGCCGAGCAGGCCTTGGCGTTTGCCGAACGCGCCGTCGCGCTGGCCCCAAGCAACCCGGGCGCCCTGCTCAATCTCGGAGCGGCGCTGCGCAGTCTCGGTCGGCTCGACCGGTCAATCGCCGCGACCCTGCGCGCACGCGCCCTTGCCCCGCAGATCGCGGAGACGCACTACAATCTCGGCAATACGCTGGACGAGCGGGCCGGCGAGCAACCACGACCGAGTGCCGAGGTCGAGCATGCCTATCGGTGCGCGCTGGCGTTGCGACCGACCTATCTCAAGGCTCTCTATCAGCTGGCGCAGACGCTCATCCGCAGCCATGAGCTCGCCGAAGCGCTCGGCTGGCTCGACCGCGCTTGCGCGCTCGAGCCGCACAACGCCGCGCTACATGCCGCGCGCGCCGTCGTGCTGCGCCAGGTCGATCGGCTCGAGGCGGCGGAAGCGAGCTATCGCCGCGCTGTTGTGCTCGATCCGTCGGCCGCAGCTGCGCTCTTCAACTACGGCAATCTGCGCCTGGCGCGCGCCGATCCCGCAGGCGCGATCGCCTGGTACGATCGCGCCCTGGATTTCAATCCGTCCGACGCCGAATATCATTGGAACCGCTCCCTGGCTCTCCTCTCCGCCGGGCGCTTCGAGGAGGGCTGGATCGAGTATGAGTGGCGCTGGCGCTGGCACGGCTTCTCCACGCCGAGGCGCGATTTCGAACAGCCGCTGTGGGATGGCAGTCCGCTCGGGGGCCGCACCATTCTGCTTCATGCCGAACAGGGACTCGGCGATACGATTCAATTCATCCGCTATGCGAAGCCGATCCGCGCGGCCGGCGGTCGCGTCGTGGTCGAGTGTCAGCCCGAGCTGGCGCGACTCCTGGCCGGCGCCCCCGGTATCGATGTCCTGGTCGCAGCCGGCGCGCCGCTGCCGGCGTTCGACACGCATGCGCCGCTTCTATCGCTGCCGCGACTGATGCGGACCGAGGTCGCGTCGATTCCCGCGGCCACACCCTATTTGCAGAGCCCCGGCGGCTTCCGACTTCCCCGGCCGCGCCGCTTCAACATCGGCATCCAATGGGCGGGCAATCCCAAGCATGCGAAGGACAAACAGCGTTCGATCACGCCCGATCGATTCGCATTCCTCCAGTCCTTGCCCGGCGTTCAGGTCTACAGCCTCCAAGTCGGGTGGCCAGGCGACGAGCTCGCGACACAGCGATCGACCGCGGCCATCATCGACCTCGCGCCCCAGCTCAAGGATCTCGGCGACACGGCCGCAGCGATCATGAGCCTTGACCTGGTCGTCTCGGTCGACACGGCTGTGGCGCATCTCGCCGGTGCGCTTGGCAAGCCGGTGTGGACGCTGCTGGCCTATGCGGCCGACTGGCGCTGGCTGCTCGGTCGCGAGGATACGCCGTGGTATCCAAGCATGCGGCTGTTCCGGCAGCCCTCGCCCGGCGATTGGGATGCCGTCATGCAGACAGTGGCGGCGCATTTGAAAGCTCGCGTTTTTCGCGAGCGGGACCATGTCAGCTAAATCGGGACGGACCGGGAATGTCAGCCGCACATTCCACATCTATGTCACGCCCACGTCCATGTCACGCCATCGTCCGCAATGGCCGACGGCGAGGAATCCCGAGGTTCGAACACATTGCTCCGCTACGTTGTCAGCGTGGCTCTCGTCCTCGCGCCTGGCGCCTGCAGCACGTCCAGGGAAACCTCGACGCAACGGTCGGGGACTGAACAGCTGTTGATCTCGCGCGCCGTCGACAAGCCGACCGAGCGGCTGACGCTCGATATCCCAGAAGGGACCAGGATCTTCGTCGACGCGAACAACGTCGAGGGATACGACAGCAAAGACGCCGTGGGTGCCTTGCGCGACCGCTTGCTCAAGATGGGCTGCTATCTGATGGGAGACCGCGCGAGCGCCGACACGATCGTCGAGTTGCGGGCCGGGACACTGGCAACCGACGAGGACGCGATTCTGCTGGGCTTCCCGGCGTTCGAAATCCCAGTTCCCCTCGCCGGCCCCGTCAAGACGCCGGAGCTGGCGCTGTTCAAACGGGCAGACCGGCGTGGCGTCGCCGAGCTCGCCGCGACCGGCTACGGCGTCAGGTCAGGAGCGCTGCAAAGCTCGTCGAACATCGAAATCGTCACGTCGCACCGGACACGGTGGGTTGTCCTCTTGATCTTCTCGTGGACCACCACCGACATCGAAGACGGCACGACGGCCGACTTCGCACTGGCCGGTCCATGAGGCGCGATCGATCGCGAACCCGCCGCGTCCGGCAGTTTCCGCGCGCTCAGCTCAGCTGCTTGATGTACTGCGCCATGAAATCGCAATCGACGCGCTTCGAATAGCCGTCGATCAGCCGCTTGGTTACCGGACCCGGCACCTTGCCATTGCCGATCACCTCACCAGCAACGCGGGACACCGGACAGATGCACAGGCTGGTCGAGGTCAGAAACACCTCGTCTGCCGTGTAGGCGTCGTACGGATCGATGTCCATCTCGACGACCTCGATGCCGAGCTCGGCGGCGATTTCCATCGTCACCTGGCGCGAGACCCCCGGCAGAACGTAGCGCGGCTTCGGCGTATAGATGACGCCGTCGCGCACGGTGAAGAAATTGCTGCCGATGCCTTCGCAGATATTGCCGTTCTCGTCGAGCAGGACGCCCCAAGCGTCCTTGTCCTGTGCCTTGATCTCCATATCGCCCATGATGACGTTGAGATAGTTGTGCGTCTTCGCGCGCGGGCTGAGCGAGTCCGGCGCCGTACGCCGTACGCTCGGAAACAGTACTTTGATGCCGTCGCGATAGAGCGATGCGCGAGCCTTGAGCGGCAATGGCGTGCACTCGACGATCACCGTGGCGCCGTCATGCGCGTCGAACAGACCGCCGACCGGATCGACGCCGCGCGAGATGCGCTGACCGACCCAGAAATCCTCGCCGGGGCTCAGCAGATGGCGGTTGCGCGCGAACGTCTCTTCGGTGGCGGCCGTCATTTCCTTGGGCGAGAGCCCCGGATCGATGCGAAGGTACTTGAGCGAGCGATAGAGACGATCGATGTGTTCCTTGAGGAAGAAGATCTTGTGGTTGAAGCTCCGAGTCATGTCGAAGGCAGCATCGCCATACTTGAAGCCCCGGTCACGAAACGACACCGTGACCTGGCTCTCAGGCAGGAATTTGCCGTTCAGATAGGCAACTCGTTCGTTGGCCAATGCCGTCATGACTTCGTCTCCTCTAACCGCGCCGACCGGCGCGCGGCGCGCACCTTATCAGATCAGCGCCGTCGTCTCTAACAGGAACGCGCGCGATCTGACGCAGGTCCAAAGTGTGACCTCGGCTCGTCATCGACCGCCCAGCGATGCAAAGCGCGCGCGCCGCAGTCGGGCGCGCCACCATGCCGCAGCTTGATTCAGTCCGTCCAATTTTTCGTGGCAATGAAGGCTATACGGCCCGTCCCCCGCTGGCATGGCCAGCGGGTCGGCCCGCCCCTCGGGCCATTCGTCCCGCGTGGGCGGCACCGTCATCGTCCGCCCCCACTCCCCGGTCCGATCCCGTTCGGCCCGGGGACCCTAGCGATCGGCCGGCCTCAGGCCGGCCCGATCCACGTCGCTTCCCGGCCCTTCGGCGTGACCTGAACAGTCATCCGAACACGCTGATCTGCGTCGAGGCTGGCAAGACCGCAACGACGCAGCACGCTCTTATGGATGAACACGTCCTTGCCGCCATCATCGGCCGCAATGAAGCCGAACCCTTTTTCGGGCTTGAACCACTTCACGGCGCCCGTAACCGAAGCTTCCTCGCCACCGGCGGCGCCCTGCGGCGCAGCGGGACGCGGCGGTACGTTGCCCACCTCGAGGATCCGCACGACCTGGGGTCCCTTTGGACCCTGGCCGACCTCGCACGTGATCTCCGTACCTTCGGCTATGGCGTTAAGACCGACAGCGCCCAGCACCGAGGCGTGCAGGAATGCGTCGGGCGAACCATCCACCGGACTGACGAAGCCAAACCCTTTTTCACCGTTGAACCACTTGACGTGGGCGGTAACCCGCGTGCCCTGCGTGGCACGGGGTTTTGAATGCATATTCATGGACACGCTGAAAACTACCTCACGAACGGGCCGTCCGACCCTGGCAAGCCGGTGCGGCTGGACCAATGGGGCCGTGACCATCAAATGCCCGATGGGTCATGCCACTTGCAGTACAGGCATGTCCCCCAGTGCGCCTGCCGACCACGACAAGGCCGCGTGTGCCGCTCCGCGCAGAGAGAAATGGCGTTCACTCCCCCACGCCGACGCGGTTTCGGCAACCTCCACCTCTATCAATAGCTTGCCAAATCTCATCGCGCCAGCGCTTTCTTGGCACCCTGGCAAGGGGCTTAGTTCGACGCGTTGAAGTCCGCTGTCAGCACAAGACGGACGACTGGACACGGGACGACGGACAGCGGCGCCGCTTGCCGTCGCCGATTTGGCCTCTCAAACACGTGCCGATCTCGCCGTTAAGAGCCTCGAAGATTTGACGATTCAAATGGGACTCCCGTCATGTGAAATGCTCGTCCACGATGCGGGCGGGGTCAAAGCGATATTCACTTCGATATATCTGATCGATATATATTGCCTTGATATAAACACTGCCATGCGCTATTTCTTCGCGCCTGCAGCAATCCGGACGAACCTCTCCATGGATACGAAAACCTTGTGCCTGGCGGCGCTCAGCCTGGGCGACGCCACCGGCTATGAGATCAAGAAGCAGTTCGAGGAGGGGCCACTCAGCCACTTCTATCGGACCGGCTTCGGCTCGATCTACCCGGCTCTCAACGAGCTGAGCGCCCAGGGCCTCGCCACGGTCACCGCCCACATCCAGGAAAACAAGCCCGACAAGAAGGTCTACGCCCTGACGGCGGCCGGCCGCCACGCGCTGGTGCACGCGCTGCTCAAGCGGCCGGCCGACGATCAGGTGCGCTCGGAATTCCTGGTCATGATGGCCTTCAGCGCATTGCTGCCGCAAAGCTTCATCGCCAGCGTGGTCGACGATCGTCTGAAATGGTACCGCAATGAGGCCGAGCGCATCGGTCGGCTGCTGGCGACCGAGACGGTCGGTCCCGGACGGCGCTTCGTGCGCGGTTTCGGCCGGGCGATCTATGCGGCGGCGGCCCGCTATATCGAAGACAATCGGCATCTGCTCCTGGCGGGCGATCCGGAGCCCAATCGGAGGACCGGGTCATGAAGGTGCGAGCGGTCACGGCCGTGCGCCGCCTGATGGCGCGCTTCGGCTCGCCCATGTCCATCGCCGTTGTGATCAGTGCTGGGGTCGTCCTGTGGGTGCTGTCGGGACAAATCGGCACGCGCAATGTCCAGGACGGCCGCGCGACGCCGCCGGCGACCGAGCGACCGCAGGCGCCGCCGCCCCTGGTGCGGGTGCTCTGGCTCGACGCCGAGCCGCGTCAGAACGTGCTCGTACTGCACGGGCATACCGAGGCGGTCCGGCGCGTCGACCTGCGCATCGAAACGCCGGGCCGCGTTGCGGCAATCGGCGCCGACAAGGGTGCATTGGTCGCCAAGGGCGATGTCGTGCTGCGCCTGGCGACAGAGGATCGCGAGGCACGGCTGGCCGAGGCGCGCGCGCTGGTACGCCAGCGCCAGATCGAAGCCGACGTTTCGCGCCAGCTGCACCAACGCGGACACCGCGCAGATACCCAGGTTGCCGCGACCGATGCGGCGCTCGAAGCCGCCAGGGCGCAGCTCGCCCGCATGGACGTGGAGCTTGCACGCACCGTGCTGCGCGCGCCATTTGCCGGCGTGATCGACCGCCGGCCGGCCGAAATCGGCGCCTATCTGAAGGAAGGCGATCTGGTGGCGACGCTCGTCGACCTGGATCCACTGCTGATCGTCGTGCACGCGTCGGAGCGCGATGTCGGCAAGCTCGAGATCGGCCAGCGCGGCATCGCCAAGCTGGTCGACGGCGCGACGGTCGAGGGCCAGGTTCGCTACATCGCAGTTGCCGGCGAGAGTGCGACGCGGACCTTCCGGGTCGAGTTCGCGATCGCCAATCCCCAGCGACGGCAGGTCGATGGCGCGACGGCTCAGCTGCATCTGCCGCTCGAACTGGGCCGCGCGCATAGGCTGTCACCCGCGACGCTCACTTTGGCCGAAGACGGAATAGTCGGCGTCAAGACGGTTGGCTCCGACCAGCGTGTCGAGTTTCATGCCGTGAAGATCCTGGGCCAAGGCGCTGATGGCATCTGGGTGAGCGGGCTGCCCGACCGCGTGCGACTGATCACGGTCGGCCAGGAATTCGTCAAACCCGGCCAGTTGGTCAAACCGGTCGACGCCGGCGCGATCAAGCCAGGGCAGCCGTCATGAGCCGTCTGATCGATGCCGCCTTCACGCGCGCGCGGGTGACGATCGCCGCGCTGCTGATGATCCTGATCGCGGGAGCGGCCGCCTATATGGAGATTCCCAAGGAATCGAATCCCGACGTCCGCATTCCCATCATCTACGTGCTGATGCGTCACGACGGCATTTCGCCGGAGGATGCCGAGCGGCTTCTGCTGCGTCCGATGGAACAGCAGCTGCGCACGATCGAGGGCATCAAGGAGATGCGCTCGACCGGCTATCTCGGCGGCGCGTTCGTGATCCTGGAGTTCGATGCCGGCTTCAACGCCAAGAAGGCGCTGGACGACGTGCGCGCCAAGGTCGATCTGGCCAAGCCCGAGCTGCCGAGCGACACCAAGGAACCGGAAATTCACGAGGTCAATTTCAGTCTTTTCCCCGTGCTCGTGGTGACGCTGTCGGGCACGGTGCCCGAGCGCACGCTGCTGCGCCTGGCGCGCGATCTCAAGGACGACGTCAAGAACGTGCCCGGCGTGTTGGACGTGGTCATCGCCGGCAACCGCGACGAGCGCGTCGAGGTCGTGATCGAACCGCTCTTGGTCGAAAGCTACGGGCTGAACGCAGCCGACGTCATCCGGCGCGTCACGGCCAACAACCAGCTCATCGCCGCCGGCGCTCTCGACACCGGCCGCGGCCGCTTCGAGGTCAAGGTGCCCGGCCTGATCGAGTCGGTCGAGGATCTGCTCAACCTGCCAATCAAGGTCACGCGGGACGCCGTCGTCAAAGTGCGCGACATCGCCACGGTGCGGCGCACCTACAAGGATGCCGAGACCTATGCCCGACTCGGCGGCCGGCAGGCCGTCGCACTCGAGGTATCGAAACGCACCGGCGAGAACATCATCGACACCGTCGAGCGCGTGCGGGCGCTGGTCGAGGCCGAGCGCGCGCACTGGCCCGCCGGCGTCGAGGTGACTTACACCCAGGATGCTTCGAACCACATCCGCACGATGTTGGGCGACCTGGAGAACAACCTCACGACCGCCGTGTTGCTGGTGTTGATCATCGTGGTCGCCACATTGGGGCTGCGTGCGACCGCACTCGTCGGCATCGCCGTGCCGGGCTCGTTCCTCGCCGGCATTCTCTTGCTGTCCGTCATGGGCCTGACGGTCAACGTCGTCGTTCTATTCGGCCTGATCTTCGCCGCCGGCAATGTCGTCGATGGCGCGATCGTGGTCAGCGAGTACGCCGACCGCAAGATCGCCGAGGGCATGGCCCGGCGCGATGCCTACGCGCTTGCGGCCAAACGCATGGCCTGGCCGATCATCGCCTCGACCGCGACGCAGCTCGCCGCCTTCGCGCCTCTGCTGTTCTGGCCCGGCGTGGTCGGGCAGTTCATGAAGTTCCTGCCGATCACGCAGTTCGTCACACTGCTGGCCGCACTGGCGATGGCGCTGATCTTCATTCCCGTGCTCGGCGCCTTTATGGGCGGCAAGACGGCGCAGGAGCCAAGCGAGACACGGCCGGCCGTGGATAGCGGAGCGTTCACGCGCCTCTATCTGCGGCTGCTCGGCCGGGCGGTCGATCACCCGCTGAAGACCCTGGCGCTCGCCACCGCACTCCTCGTCGGGGTTCAGTGGACTTACGCCAATCACGGCCAGGGCGTGCAGTTCTTTCCCGACATCGAGCCCGAGCGCGCGGTCATTCACGTCCATGCCCGCGGCAATCTGTCGATCGGCGAGCAGGACGCCCTGGTGCGCGAAGTCGAGGGCCGCATCCTCGACATAAGCGAGCTCGCCTCGGTCTATGCCCGCACCGGCAAGGGCCAGAAGGTCCAGCAGATCGCCGAGGACGTCGTCGGCGTCATCCAGATCGAGTTCGTCGACTGGCAGCGGCGCCGGCCGGCGCGCGAGATCCTGGCCGAGATCGAGCGGCGCACGCGCGATCTCGCGGGCATCCAGGTCGAGGCTCAGAAGGAGAAGGCCGGCCCGCCCGTGGGCAAGCCGATCCAGGTCCAGATCTCCGCGCGCGAGACCGAATTGATCGTGCCGGCGGCTCAGCGCCTCGCCCGCAAATTCGCCGAGACACCGGGCTTGACCGGCGTCGAGGACAACCGTGCACTGCCGGGCATCGAGTGGGAATTGCGCGTCGACCGCGCCGAGGCGGCCAAATACGGCGCCGACGTCGCCCAGATCGGCAACTCGATCAAGCTGATCACCAACGGCATGAAGGTGACGGACTATCGGCCGAGCGACGGCGACGACGAGGTCGACATCGTCATCCGCTATCCTCAGGACTGGCGCAATCTCGACCAGCTCGACCAGATCCGCGTCCAGACCGATCTCGGCCTCGTGCCGATCACGCCCTTCGTGCAGCGCACGCCCAAGCCGTTGACCGGCACGCTCTACCGCGTCGACGGCAAGCGTGTCATCACCGTCCAAGCCGATGTTGCGCCCGGCGTACTCGCCGACGACAAGGTGCGCGAAATCAAGGCCTGGCTCGCGGGCGAGACATTCGATCCGCGGCTCGATTTCCGCTTCAAGGGCGAGGATCTGGAGCAGAAGAAGGCGCAGGCCTTCCTGTCCAAGGCCTTCATGGTGGCGCTCTTCCTGATCGCCGTGATCCTGTTGCTGCAGTTCAACAGCTTCTACAGCGCCGGACTGATCCTCACGGCGGTCGTCATGTCGACGATCGGCGTGTTCATCGGCCTGATCGTGACCGGCCAGCCCTTCGGCATCGTCATGACCGGCATCGGCGTCGTGGCGCTGGCCGGCACGGTCGTGCAGAACAACATCGTGCTGATCGACACCTTCGACGAATATGTCAAGGTCGAGGCGACCGTGCGCGATGCGGTCATGCGCACCGGGCGCGAGCGGCTCAGGCCCGTGCTGCTGACCGCGCTCAACACCGTGCTCGGCATGGTGCCGCTCGTCATGGGCATCAACATCGACGTGATCGAGCGCTCGATCACGGTCGGCGCCCCCTCGACGCAGTGGTGGATTCAGCTATCCACGGCCATCGTGTTCGGCCTCAGCTTCGCCACCTTCCTGACGCTGCTGGTGACGCCGGCCGCGCTCATGGCGCGCGGCAATGTGCAGGCCTGGTGGCGCAACCGGCGCGCCGAAAGCGTCACAGCAAACGATTCGCGGCGGCTCCGGGCGGCGGCGGACTAGTCGCCCCGCTACTCTGCAGGCTGTGCCGCCGGCTTGGGCGCCGCCGCCGGCGGGCGCAGCTCGCCCGGCAGGACCAGCACCGAGATCGTGGTCAGTGTCGCCGCCAGCGCCAGCACATAGAACAGCCAGGCGAAGCCGCCGGCGCTGCCCTGCAGATAGGCCACCAGCGGCACGGCGCCGGCGCTGAGCGTGAAGGTGAGCACGTACTTCACTGCGTAGACACGGCTGCGCCAGGCCGAGGTGGTGTAGCGTGCGATCAGCGCGTCGTTGATCGGGATCTGACCGAACACGAGCAGCATGGTGGCCAGCGACGCGGCCATCATCGTTCCGCCCTGCGCGTTGGAAACCAGGAGCAGAAGCGGGATCTGCAAGCCGCACACGGCAAAGAAGATCGGCTTGATCGGGTGCTTGTCGATGCCGCGGCCGACCACGAGCTGGGCGAAGGCGGCGATCGTGTAGACGATCATGGCGAGCGTGCCGATCCCGGCCGTGCTGGTCGTCCATTCGAGCATGCGCTCGGCCAGCACCTTGGGCAGGCCGACCGTGGTCGCCTGGAAGATCACGCTGCTGAACATGGCGGTCAGCACCATGGCGACGAAGGCGCGGATCTGGGCCTGGCGCGTGTATTGCGGGTCGGGCTTGGCCGCCTTCTTGGCGCCGCTGCCGATGGCGATGCTGCGTTGCGCTTGTGCGAACACGACGCCGGTCGCGATCGAGAGCAGACCCGGCAGGATGAAAGCGGCACGCCACGACCACCAATCGGCAAGCGAGCCGGCGATCAGCGCGGCGAAGGCAACACCGAGATTGCCCCAGATGCCGTTGACGGCTAGCACATGGCCGACATTGTCGCGATCGGCCACCACCATGGCGATGCCGACGGGATGATAGATCGCAGCAAACACGCCGATCGCGAAGAGACCGATGCCGATCTCGATCGGCGAACGCGCGAAGCCGGTGGCGACCGCGGCAAGGCCGATGCCGATATAGAAGATGATCATCATGCCGGCTCGGCTCCAGCGGTCGCCGAGCCAGCCCGCGACCAGCGAGCCGGCGCCGAACGCGATGAAGCCCGGCGTGGCGAGCGGCAGAAGCTCGCTATAGCGCATGCCCCATTCGCGCTCGAGCGCGATCACCACGGTGGTGAACAGCAGCATGAACAGGTGGTCGTAGAAGTGGCCCAGGTTCAGGCAGAAGAAGGTCACCCGGTCGGCGCGCATGGCATGGCTCCGCTTGGTCGCCCTCTCATACTAGACGGGAGCGGCCTTGCGTGCTTTCTATAGTCAGCCAATGACTGTCGCAAATCGGACAAAGGGCATCGACCCCAGAGTCGTCGAATTGCAGACTGTGCCGCGCCCGGTAGCGGCCTTTGCCGTCGACTATCCGAACGGCCATGTCATCCCTTGGCACAGTCACCCGCGCGCCCAGCTGATCCACGCGACGCGCGGCGTCATGACGGTCGGCACCGGCGACGCCACCTGGGTGGTGCCGCCGCATCGGGCACTATGGATGCCGGCTGGCGTCGAGCACACGATCCGCGCGAGCGGCCAGCTCGCGCTGCGCACGCTCTACATCAACAGCGATGCGGCACCCGACTTGCCGGCCGCCTGCCGGGTCATCACCGTGACCCCGCTCTTGCTTCAACTCATTCTGCGCGCCATCGATCTGCCGACGCTGTACGACGCCAACGGTCCGGAAGGTCGCCTGGTCCAAGTGATGATGGACGAGATCGCGCGCCTGCCCGAGGCGCCGCTCAACCTGCCGGCGCCGACCGATCCGCGCCTCAAGCGCGTCGCCGATGCGCTGATCGTGGCGCCCGGCGACAGTCGCTCGCTTGCCGCCTGGGGCCGCGCCGTCGGCGCCAGCGAACGCACGCTGGCGCGCTTGTTTCCGATCGAAACCGGGCTCAGCTTTCGCCAGTGGCGCGAGCGGGCGCGCCTGATGCATGCGCTGTCGCGCCTCGCCGATGGCGAGGCCGTCACCTCGGTCGCGCTCGATCTCGGCTATGACAGCCCGAGCGCGTTCACCGCCATGTTCCGCCGCGCGCTGGGTGCGCCGCCCAGCCGCTACTTCGCCGCCGCGGCGAGCTGAATGCCCATCATCTAAACTGAACTTTGCCCGAATTTTGACCAAGCCACTGATGTGACTCGCGTTTGTCTGCGGGTCCTGACTACAGGCTGGGCTTGACGGCGAGCAGATCGAGTGCGCGGCGCTGGATTTCG
>VGDO01000153.1 GCA_016869645.1 Alphaproteobacteria bacterium | reverse complement strand
CCGGCGCCGCTCAACGCCCGTATCAACCGTTACCGTCGTCATGTGCCCTCATTGATTCGCAAATCAATGGGCACACCATCTCACGCGTAACGGCGCACCGTAAGGCGGCCTCTACCGGACGCGTACGGCGATCCAGACACCACAGTAGTAGCAATCCCATGCCGTTACGAAGAGCATGGTGACCTTGGCCCCGCTCGGGATGACCGGAACCTTGCCGGGGGTCGGCGGCTCCCGGGTCGCCAGGATGAATTCGGCCGACAACACCTTGCCATCTTTGACGCGGAACTCGCCGAGCATCTTCTCGGCGCTCTCGCTCTGTCCGGTCAGCACACTGTCAAAGCGCGTCGTCAGCTTGAGTGCATAGCCATTGCCGCTCCGCTGTATCGGAAACTCGTATCGATCGAGCGCGGCATCGGCAAACCCATACGCGCCCGCAGCGATCAGCGCGCCGTCGCTGCCGGCGCGAACCGACTCGATGCCGAGCGCGCGCTGGCGCCGCTCCTTGCCGATCTGGACGATCCATTCGCCAACAAGCGCCTGCGCGGCCTCTTCGGCCGGCGATGCGGAGCATCGGGACGGCACCAGCATCATCAGGCCAAACACCACGGATGCGGCCGCTAATCCCTCTTTGATCATGGCGTTCCCCCGTTTCAAGAACCACTCCATGCCACGCTAACACTCTAAGGCCGTCATTGGCGTCACCCATTTGGGGTATGTGGTTGGAGCTGCCCCTACCGGCCAGTTGACTAGGGCTCCTCCACGACGATCAGCCCGTCGAAATAGAGGCTGCGCCCAACTGCATCGAGCTCTCCTCGCCGATCCCGCTCGCCCTCTACGACCGTTCTCTTCGCCAAGGAGAACCGTTCCAGGCTTGTCGCAGCCTCGTCTGCGACGACCATATCCGATCTGCCCTTCCCGGCAATGGACGAAGTCATGGAGGGGTGTATATTCAGCAAAAAGCCGGTCATCGTCGGCAATGCATGTCGCGACGAGGTCAACCCCAGGGGAGGTTGCGATGGCGCGCGTTGAGCAGATTCTCGATATCGCCGGGAAGACGGATGCATCCGCGTTTCTGCGGATCTTGATCACGGAACTGTTCCCGCAAAAGACGGTTGCCACCTGCTCGCTGAGAGGTCGCAGCGTCGTGGTGCTGAAAATGATCTCCGAGATCGACCCGCATACGCCGATCGCGTTTTGTCACATGCCGAACCTCTATCCCGAAAGCGTAGAATACCGCGACAGGCTCGTCGGCGAGCTCGGCTTGCGAGACATCCGCGAGCCCGTCGAAGATGGCGGGCCGTTGCCGGGCGACCGCGATCACTGCGAGGCGCTGTGGTCGGAGAACCCGATCGATCACACCAGGGCCTACGAGAGCGTCCATCTCAACCGAACTTTGGCGGGATTCGATTGCTGGATCAGCGCAGTCTATAACCATCCCTACCCGAACACGCCGGGACCGCCCGCGCGGGAGGAGGGACGGTTGATCCGGATCGACCCGCTGGCGTCCTGGACCCAGAGTCAGGTGCGGCAGTTCATGTCGGAGCATGGGCTGCGCTATCACCCCCTCGCCACGTCGCATTGCCCGGTGCCGACCCGAGAGGAACCGAGATTGGTGCCGCACTATCACTATTGATGGCGCGCCCAGACCGTCGCAGCGCTTGTCAACGCGACATGCCGCCTGCTATACGCGTCGCAGCATGATCATTGCTCAAATATCCGACACTCATATCGATCCCGATAGCCCAAACGCTGCACAGCGAGTGCGTGAGCTAGAACGATGCGTGGATGACATCAATCGTCTGGACCCGTTGCCGGACGTGGTCTTTCACACCGGCGATCTTGTACACAACGGGAATGCGGCCAAGTACCAGATCGCGGCGCGCATTCTTGGCGGTCTCAGGTGCCCCCTTCACGTCGCAGTGGGCAATCGCGACGACCGGGCTATCATCCGCTCGACCTTTGCCGCCGGCCGCGATCTTCTGTCTGACACGCCCTTCGTGCAATTCAGCGTCGATCGCTATCCGGTCCGTTTGATTGCGCTGGATACGCTCAGCGAAACGACCAACATGGGCGAGTTCTGCGACATCCGCGCGAACGGATTGCGGGCGGCGTTGGCCGAGGACGGCGCCAAGCCGACGGCGCTGTTCATGCATCACCCGCCCTTCGAGATCTGCGAATCGAAGTATCGATGGCAATTCGATTCGCTAGACGGAATCGAGCGTCTGCGCCAGGCACTTGAAGGGCAAAGCCACGTGTTGCGCGCGTTCTGCGGCCACGCCCACCGCTATGCCGAAGGCAAGATTGCCGGGGTGCCGGTGACGAGCACGCCAAGCGTCGCGATCGATCTTCGCCTCGGCACCGTTCCCGACGGCGCGCAGTCCGCGCCGCTTTACCAGATCCACAGATTCGACGCCCGCAGCGGCTTCACCAGCGAGATTCGCGTGGCGCCGTAGCGACCACCGCCGTCCGGTCCAGTCCGCTCAATCGACGATGTGGTAGACCGGCGCCTTCTCGAGCTGCCATTCGCCTGTCTTGCGGTCGTAGCGGGACAATGTGAAGCAATGCCAATTGGCATCATCAAGCTTCATGTGATCGCCGCGATAGTAGTACCCCGGCCACCGCGTTTCTTCGCGGAAAAGCGTGTGACGGGTCACTGCCTCCGAGGCCAGCACCCTGTGGTGCAGCTCCCACGTACGCTGAAGCTGGTGCAGATCTTCGGCACCCATGCTGTTCATGTCTTCCTTGAGCATGCCCAGCAGCTCGAGTCCGCGGTCGAGCAGCACGCCGTTCGTCATGTAGTTGGTGCTGATGCCTCCGACATACTCGTCCATGATCTTTTCCAGGCGCTGGAGCCCGTGAATCGGCAGAAGATAGTGCGGCGACACCGTTCCGGCGACGATCTCGTTGCGGCCGACGCGGTAGTTCTCCAAGGGCTGGAAGACGAGTTTTTCGAGATCCCGATACTCCTGTTCGCTGACCTGAGGCTGGTCCTTCAAATCCTTCACGTACTTGACCGCCGCCTTGCCGGCGATCCGACCTTCGGTGAAGGACCCCGACGAGAACTTGTGGGCGGTGCCGCCGATGGCATCGCCGGCGCCGAAGAGCCCATCGACCGTCATCATTCGATTGTAGCCCCACTGGTACTCCGCGGGGGCGTAGTCTTCCGGTCCGCTCGCCCACGCCCCGGAGCAGGTGGCGTGCGAGCCCATCACGTAGGGCTCTGACGTGGTGAGCTCGGGATTGGTGTGCTTGGGATCGATATTCTGCGATGCCCAGACGACCGCTTGGCCAATCGTCATGCCCAGGAAGTTCTCCCAGCCGATGGTCTCCTTGTGGGGATCCTGGAAGGCCTCCGTGGTCACCATGCGGATGGGGCCGCGGCCGGCCTTGACCTCCTCAAGAATGGCGTGGTTCCTGAGGCAGGTCGGCACCGGATGTCGGTCAATGTAGTCGCCTACCAGCTCCTTGGTGTGGTTGTACCACTTGGACTCGTATTCCTCGCCATAGCCGTTTTGGGTGTAAGTCTTCAGGTGGAGGAAATAGGCGCCGACCGGACCGTAGCCGTCCTTGAAACGGGTTAGGACGATGCGGTTCTCCATCTGGGTCATCTTGGCGCCGACAAGAATCGGCAAAGCGTACGCGGACGCGCTGCTCCACGGCGCATACCAGGTCCGCCCCATGCCCTCGCCGACGGAACGCGGTTTGAAGATGTGCGAGGCGCCACCGGCGGAAACGATGACGGCCTTGCCGCGGAACACGTAGAAGTCACCCGTCCTGACATTGAATCCGACGGCGCCGGCGACGCGGTTCGCCTTGATCTTGTCGGTCAACAGGTGGGTGACCATGATCCGGTTGTAGACCTTGGTCGCGGCCTTGCGCGCGGCTTCGGCCACGATCGGCTTGTAGCTTTCGCCGTGGATCATGATCTGCCATTTGCCCTCGCGCAGGTACCGCCCGGTCTTCGGGTCGCGCATGATTGGCAGACCCCACTCCTCGAACTTGTGCACCGTGGAATCCACGTGCCGAGCGATGTCGTAGCCCAAATCCTCGCGCACCAGCCCCATCAGATCGTTGCGGGCGTAGCGCACATGGTCCTCGGGCTTGTTCTCATTCCATTGCATGCCCATGTAGCAGTTGATGGCGTAGAGCCCCTGGGCGACCGCACCGCTGCGCTCGATATTCGCCTTCTCGACGCAGACGATCTTCAGATCGCGCCCCCAATAGCGGGACTCGTAGGTCGCGCCGCAGCCGGCCATGCCGCCGCCGATGACGAGAATATCCGCGTCGACGAATATCGTTTTCCTGCCGCCGAACAGTCCCATTAGACCACTCCCGGCTTGAGCTGATCTGGTCGCAATGCAGGCAACCCGCCGGTGATGTTGAGTGCTTCCGGCTCGTGGGCAAGTTCTTGTCGATTGAAATCCTCGCTGCGAGGCGCGTCGTACTCAGAAGGTCCCTTGATCGATCCCCACGGCGTCGTCCGGATCGGCGACACGAAATTCTTCTCGCGCCCGTCACGGAATTTGAGCCGCCATGAAACGCTGCCCTTGGCCTCTTCGCGCAGCACCCGGACACTGTGGCCGAGTGGGGCGAAGTCGGCGTAGCCGCGGACATCGATCGCATTCTGCGGGCACGCCTTCACGCAGGAATAGCACTCCCAACACATGTTCGGCTCAATGTTGAAAGCGCGGCGATAGGTCTTGTCGATGTGCATGATGTCGGACGGGCATATGTCGACGCAGTGTCCGCAGCCGTCGCATCGGGTCATGTAAACGAATGTGGGCATGGGGCCTGTATCTCTCCTATCTCGGCGGCCGGCGATGGGCCGATCAGTAATTCCGGGGCTGCTGGCGGGCGCTGCCGAACTGTTCACGCTTGTCGGCAGGCGGGGGTAAGTTGCTCCGCGACCCGTTGGCCTCGGACACTCTTTTCTCGAAGGCCGCCGCGGGCTTGAAGAACATGTGCGAGAATTTGGACCATGGCACCGATCCGAAAAGCACCGTGGTAGCGATCAGGTACAGGCCGAGGACCACGCTGGTCCAGGAGCTGCCGCGCGCCTGCAAATATGCCCAGATCAGGCCGAAGGTCACGCTCGCCAAGAGCGAGAGGATGAACAAGTCCGCGCGCGTGACGCGGAAAGGCGTGTTGCCCTCGGCGGCGACATCGACCCGAATGAAGAACCAGAACCAGTATCCGCCCAGGCAAGCCATCAAGGCGCCGATCCACCACAGCTGCGGCAGCATGGCGGGAGTCGGGGTCGCTGGCGTCGGATAGCCGAATACCATGATGACGGTGGAGACGACGTAGAGCAGGAAGCCGTACATGGTGAGCAGATGAGCGACCCGCCGGCGCGCATTGCAGAACTCGGAGGATGTCAGGACCTCCACAAGGCCCGTTCTAATGGCGAGCGACACCAATTCGCCGCTGCTCACCTGATGCGACGCTTTGCTCTTCGAATTCCGCCAATTGTCGAAAAAATACTTGGCGCTTCCCTTGTGCACGATATCGAACAGCGTGCCGGCGACGACCAGGACGATCATGATGACGACATACGTCTTCATAACGGCGGGAGGTATGGTCGCCGAAAGCTCGGCAAACGGATTTCTAGAGAAC
This sequence comes from Alphaproteobacteria bacterium, assembly GCA_016869645.1. Taxonomy (GTDB): domain Bacteria; phylum Pseudomonadota; class Alphaproteobacteria; order SHVW01; family SHVW01; genus SHVW01. The sequence goes on along the minus strand of VGDO01000153.1, from coordinate 7,233 downwards.
ATGACTTGACCCCGCAGTTACCCGCGCAATATCGACGTCGAAATCGGCGGCGGCTCCTGGCATGACGAACCGCACGGGGACGTGATCGGGTCCCGGCAGCATCCGCCCGGTTGCCGTCCATTTCTCGTCAAAGACGCGGCAAAAAAACGGACCAATGTCCATGCGGCCGAGGCGTTCGCACGTTCCGCTATCACCAAACCCGCACATGGACGGTTCAGCAGCCCCCCTTTGGTCCACACGCGAAATTCATGTTCTTGACCGGTATCACGTGCGAACTGCGCTCGCTCTCTCGTAGTATGGCGGTTTTGGCCTGTCAATTGATCGCACCATGAACAGGATTCGGGCCGGAGCCACATTCAGGCCGATCGCCGTACGTGGGCTGAGCCCGCGAGCCGCGAGACCGAGGCGCGGCATCGCCCGGAGCCGAACGAAGTGGCGACAAGGGCAGCCCGCTGTGAACACGGCATTTGCGGCAGGGCCGACGCATCCCGCGAGCTCGACGCGGAGCGTGCCTTGCGCGGCCTCGAGAATGGCGTCAGCAAGCCGGTGCGATGCTGTACCGTCGTCGATGCAGGAAATCGGCGACTCGGCGACATTTGGCGGCCAGCCGCAGCACGCTACTTGAGGCGGTCGTAGTAAGCCTGAAGGATCTCGATCACCTCCGGCCGGCTGAACTCGCGCGGGATGTCTTCGTGCCGGGCGAACATCTCACGCAGCCGGGTTCCCGAGATCGACAACTGGTGTTTCGCGTCGTGTGGGCAGGTCCTGCCTGTCGCCATGCCGGCGCACTGGAAACAGTAGAAGGTCACATCGATCTTCAACGGCTGAATCTCCATGCTGCCGGGCGCAAGCGTGTCGAAGATGCGATGGGCATCGAACGGTCCGTAGTATTTTCCGACACCGGCATGATCGCGCCCTATGATCAAATGCGAGCAGCCGAAGTTTTGCCGAAACACAGCGTGGAGCAGAGCCTCCCGCGGTCCGGCGTAACGCATCTCGATCGGATAGCCGGCCTGGACGACGGTGCCGGGCACGAAATAGCGCCGGACCAGGGCATCAACCGCTTGAACCCGGACGTCGGCCGGAATGTCGCCAGGCTTCAGGGCGCCGAGCACCTGGTGGATCAGCACGCCGTCGCAGATCTCGACGGCAATCTTCACCAGATGCTCATGGCTGCGGTGCATGGGATTGCGCGTCTGAAATGCAGCTACCTTTGACCAACCCCTTTCCTGGAACATTGTCCGAGTCTCCGCCGGCCGGTAGTACAGACCCGGATAAGTCGCCGGAAAATGTCCCTCCGACAGCGCGACGACGGGGCCAGCCAAATTGACCGGTCCTTGCTCCAGTACCTTCAGTACGCCGGGATGAGCCGGGTCAGTCGTGCGGTAGACGTGAGAGCACTCCAGTTGCTTGTCTATCCTGTATTTCTCTCCGACCGTCAGCACGCCCAGGACTTCGGCGCTCTCCCTGTCGACCAGCGCAACCTTCTCTCCGATCCCAATGCTGTCCGCCACGTCCTGGTCGCAGGACAGCGTGATCGGAATCGGCCAGAACAGGCCGTCTGACAGGACCATGTCGGCACAGCAGCTGCGCCAGTCCTGCTCACCCATGAAACCGGCGAGCGGCGTGTAGGCTCCCATCGCCAGCATGAACAGGTCGGAGACCTCGCGGCTCGAGAGTGCGACCCGCTTCAACGTCCGGGCGCGCTTGATTTCCTCCACGCGCTCGGCCTCGGGCAGCAGCAGCGGCTTCAGAGATGTCGCTCCGTGCGGCCTGACGAGATCGGACATGGAAAAGCACTCCTTAGATTGACGGTCCTGGCCGCAGCTTCGCGTCGCACCTGGTCCCTGCTCCGGTCGACCGAGCCGCGCCCTAAGCTCGGGATTTAGCCCGTGCCGTTTCAGGGTTGGTGCAGGCCGCGGACGCCCGCATCCCTGAACTGGCTCTGGATGCCGCACACGCTCACCGGTTTGCCGAGCAAGTCAAGACCGAAGCTGCAATGCGAGCTGCTCTTCGACGGTGAGGCCGGCATCGCTCGAGACGATGGAGACGCGCATCCCGGCAAGAAGCGTCGGGCCGGGTGCATGTGCCGTGTGCACGCGCCCGGTGCGCGCGCCGCGCGCACTTCGATGCCGCGTCCAGCTTGCACGATCCCGGAGCGACCGGAAAGCGCTGGGCTGCGGAGGAATGCCTGCGGCCACGGCTTGCCCCTCGCGGCCCGTGTCTCCACGCCAAGCCTGCGATCTGCCGCATCGATTCACGGGCGCTCCAATGATGGTGTCCCTGCCTTCAATCAAGTCACGTCGCGCCACGCTATTCGTCCGCGTGCCATGGCTGCCATTCGGGTCGTTCAGTCGAGTTCCTCGAGGTTGTCAGGGCTCCTCCACGACGATCAGGCCGTCGACGGCGGTGACGCCGCCTGCACTCCACTTGACGGGGTTGATCTCGATGACGAAGCGACGCCATGGCGCGCCCGCCGCGAGCGCCGAAAAACGCGCGACGAAACCGGCGAGCAGCGCACGCTCGGCGCGACCTGCGAGCTTGGCCGCGTGGGACGCGATGCGCAGGCGATCGAATGCCGCCAGCGCGTCCGCTTCGGCGACCGGCGCGCGCTCGACCGTGACGTCATCGATCAGCTCAGTTAGATTGCCGCCGGCGCCCAACGACACCATGACGCCGAACTGCGGGTCGCGAAAAGCCGACACCAGCAGCTCCATGCCGCCGCCGACCATGTGTTGGACGTAAATGCCGTCGAGCGTCACGCCGAGGCTCGCGGCATGGGCAACGAGCCGGCGATAGGTGTCGCGGACCCGAACATCGGTGTCGAGGCCGAGCGCCACCAAGCCAGCGCCGGCGCGATGGGTGACGGCAGCGGAGATGCCCTTGAGCGCCACCGGATAGCCGACCGACGCCGCGGACTCGGCGGCCGCGTCGGCAGAGCGCGCGAGGCGCCCCGCGGCGATCGGCAAGCCGGCTGCCGCAAGGATGCGGTGGCACACATCCTCGGCGATGACCTGTCCCGCCTTCGGTGCAGGGACGTGCGCACTCCAGTCGAACGACATCGCTTGCGCGGGGCTTGGCGCGTCCGGCCGCGACAACGCCGCACGGTAATCGACGAGCTGCCGCACGGCGCGCAGCGCGCGTGCGCTCTCGGAGAAGACGGGCAGGCCCGCCGGCGGCAGCCGCGCGACGACGGGTCCGGGCGGCAGAACCCAGGACACCACGACCGTCTTGTCGCTGCGCTCGCGCACGCCCAGGATATTGTCGATCACCTCGTTTGCCTTGTGGCCGCCCGCGCCGCACTGGAAGAGCAGCGTATCGATCGCCGGATCGGCGGCGATCGCGTCCAAGGCCCGGGGAAAGAGCGCCAGCCATTTGGGCTGGTTGTAGGTGTCCGGCGTCAGGTCGATCGGATTGGCGACCGAGGCGATCGGCGGCACGAGGTCTTTGAGCGTGTCGCGGGTGGCCTCGCTCAGGGGAGGCGTCGCGAGGCCGCTGTCGGCGCACTGGTCGGCCGCCATCACGCCCATGCCGCCGCCGAAGGTGATCGCTGCCACCCCGCTCCCGCGCGGCAGCTTGGCGCGCGGCGCACCGCTCAGCGTGGTCGCGACATCCAGCAATTCCTCCTGCGAGCGGACACGGATGACCGCCTGCTCGCGGAAGATCGCGTCCCACACCCGGTCCTCGCCGACCAGCGCACCGGTATGCGCCAGCGCCGCGCGCGCGCTCGCGAGGGTGGCACCGCCCTTGAGGGCGACGACCGCCTTGCCCGAGCGCTTCGTTGCCTGGAGTGCCGCGAGGAATCGCGCTGCGTCGGGGACACCTTCGAGATAGAGCGCGATCACCTCGGTGCCGGCATCGTGCGCCAGCGCGTGCACGAAGTCTGCCATCGACAACGCGACCTCGTTGCCGCTGCTGATGACGTAGCGGAAGCCGAAGCCCGCCTGCTGGGACAGCGCGTGCGTGATCGAGCCGAGGCCGCCGCTCTGGCTGATCATGGAAATGTTGCCCGGCAGAAGCCGGTCCACTTCGAGCAATGACGAGGCGAAGCTCGCGGTCATGCCGAGCGTGGTGTTGATCACGCCGATGCAGTTCGGCCCGCACAGCCGGAAGCCCGTGGCGCGACAAACCTCGGCAAGCTCGCGTTGGCGCGTCGCGCCGTCGCCGCCGACCTCGGCAAAACCGCCTGCCCAGACGACGCCGTGGCGGATCCCCGCGGCCGCGCATTCGCGCACCGCGCCGGCAATCGAGGCGGCGTTGAGCGCGAGGATCGCCAGATCGGCCGGACCCGGCAGATCGGCGATGCGCTTGAAGCACGGCACGCCATCGACGCTGTCGCGCCCCGGATTGACCGGCCAGATGGCGCCCGGATAGGCGAACTTGCGCAGGTAGCGCACGACGGTGCCGCCGAGATTGCCGGGCTGGTCGGACGCGCCGACGATCGCGACCGAGCGCGGCTCGAGCAGACGCGAGATGTCGGCGAAGGCGGGTTGCGGCGGTTCGGCCACGGGCATCGACAATCTCATGGCAGCTCAGCTTGACGACAATCGTCTGACAAGCCTGGCTTTCTCGACAGCATAAGCCGGCCTTGTCCGTGCATCCATGTGCCGCGCAGGCCTATCGTCGCGTGGACCGCTTGGGACATCTTTGCTATCATTTTTTGGGGCAAGTCGCGGGTGAAAGGCTGCGCAGTTTCGTTAAATTTGTCGGCATCCCCGAGGTCGCTGCGCCTGTTGGAAACCGTCGTCGACGCAATCCCCGCCCCCGGGCAGCCGCGCGGCGCCAGGGTGCGCCCCGCGTCGGTGAAAGTGTAAGGTGCCTGGCATCCCCCCATGCCATTTCAGATCGATGACATACTCGCCAGCATTTCGGATGGCTTCATCGCCGTCGACAACGAGTGGCGCTTCACCTATGTCAACGCTGCGGCCGAGCGCATGTGGCGCCGCCGCGCCGACGAGCTGCTCGGCAAGACGATCTTCGACGCTCTCAGCGTCGAAGCCGACAACCCCTTCCAGGCGAGCTATCTGGCGTCCAAGGCAAGCGGGCAACCGGTGGCCCTGACCGCCTATTCGAAGATCTTCGACATCTGGCTCGAGGCGCGCGGCCATCCCCATCCGGGCGGCTACACCATCTTCTTCCGGGACGTCACGGCCGAGCGCGCCATGCACCGCACCACGCTGGAGAGCGGCCGCGAGCTCGAAACCGCCCGCGCCATCAACCAGCGTATCTTCGACACCTCGCTCGACCTGATCCTCGTCGTCAGCCGCACCGGTGATTTCATCCGGGTCAGCCCGAGCTCCGAGATCGTGCTCGGCTACCTGCCGGAAGAGCTCGTCGGCAAGAACGCCCAGCCGTTCCTCTACCCGGCCGATCTGGAGAGCACGCGGCGCGAGATGCGATCGGCGCGCCGCGGCCGGCATATGAGCAAGTTCGAGACGCGCTACGTTCACAAGGACGGTCACATCGTGACGCTGGCCTGGACTGGCGTTTGGTCCGAGCCGGAGCAGCAGCATTTCTTCATCGGTCGCGACATGACCGAGCGCATCGCAGCCGAGGATCGCGCGCGCCGGTCGCAGCGCCTCGAGGCGATCGGTCAGCTCACGGGCGGTATCGCCCACGACTTCAACAATCTGCTGATGGTCGTGATTGGCAATCTCGAGCTGCTGCAGGAATTCGCCCATGCCGATCCGGACGCGGCCGAGCTGGTCGATTCGGCGTTCAAGGCGGCGCTGCGCGGGGCCGAGCTGACGCGCCAGCTGCTCGCCTTCGCGCGCCGCCAGCCGCTCGATGCGCGCGTGATCGCCATCAACGAACGCGTCTCGGCCACGATGGACCTGCTGCGACGCACGCTCGGCGAGCGTATTCAGATCACGACGGACCTGGAGCCGGAGCTGTGGCCGGCGCTGGCCGATCAGGCCCAACTCGAATCGGCGCTGGTCAACCTGGCGATCAATGCGCGCGACGCCATGAAGAGCAACGGGCGCCTGGCCATCGAAACCGCCAACCAGAAGCTCGACGAAGACTATGCGCGGGAGAATGTCGATGCCGTGCCGGGCGACTACGTCATGCTCGCGGTGTCCGACACCGGCTCGGGCATGCCGCCCGACGTGCTGGCCCACGTGTTCGAGCCCTTCTTCACCACCAAGGCGCCCGGCGAGGGCACCGGACTCGGCCTCAGCATGGTCTACGGCTTCGTGCGCCAGTCACAGGGCCACATCAAGATCTACAGCGAGGTCGGATGCGGCACGACGGTGCGACTCTATTTGCCGCGCGCGCCGGAGGGCGCGCCCGCCGCCGCCGATCCCAAGCCGGCGACGACGCCGGTCGCCAAGCCGGGCGAACGGATTCTGGTGGTCGAGGACAATGCGGAGGTGCGCAAAGTGGTGGCCGTCCAGCTCGGCGAGCTCGGCTATGGCGTCACCGAGGCGTCCAATGGCGAAGCGGCGTTGCGGCTGATCGAGCAGGGTACCAGCGTCGATCTGCTGTTCACCGACGTGATCATGCCCGGACATTTGACCGGTGACGAGCTGGCGCGGATCGCGCGCCGGCTCCGGCCAGGACTGAAAGTGCTGCTGACCTCGGGCTTCGCCAAGTCCTCGCCGCTCAACGCCCCGCGCTCGGACGATTTCAAGAACCTGCTGACCAAGCCCTATCGCAAGATCGAGCTGGCGACCAAGCTGCGCGCGGCACTCGACGGCGGGCTGTGACTGCCGGGGCCGCCGGCACTGGTCGCCCCAGCGCGGGACGCTCTGGCAAATCCCTGATATTTGGCGCCTGAGACCAGTCCCGCGACCGAGCGCCGAACCACGAGGAAAATTTGACCGGTTATTTCAACCGGATATCCGATGCGCAAGATCCCTGCCACCGAGGTGACCGTCTATGACGCGATCCATCTCGTGCTTGCTCAATCCAGCGGCGCACAGCTGGCAAATTTGGATCAGGTGCTCGCACGTGCCGGCAAACGCGCAGGCGTCGCCATGTTCGCAGGATAGATCGTAGCTTGGCGCGCGGAGCGCCAAGCGCGGCCTAAACTGAACTTTGCCCGAATTTTGACCAAGCCACTGATGTGACTCGCGTTTGTCTGCGGGTCCTGACTACAGGCTGGGCTTGACGGCGAGCAGATCGAGTGCGCGGCGCTGGATTTCGGTCGGGGTGGCGAGCACCGGGAAGGAGGCTGCGCGGCCGAAGCGGACGGTGTTGCGGGTGAGCGTGGCGAGATCGGCGAGCAGCGAT
>VGDO01000152.1 GCA_016869645.1 Alphaproteobacteria bacterium | reverse complement strand
CTGCCCGACAGCCCACCACAGGGATAACCGAGGACGCAGGAAGGCCCCCCGCGGGGGGCCTTCCTGCCATCAGCCGTGACGCACTTTTACTCCGGCCAGCCGATGCATTTTTACTCCGGCGTTGACAGTTGAGCGCCTTCGCTCAGGCGAATGATGGTTTCTCCTGCTGGGGGCAAGTCGGCGGCTCCCGTCGGTAGCGCGAACAATCCCCAACAGATGGCGGCGAGCAGAACTTGCTTCATCAACGGCTCCTGGGATCCCGGTGTGAACTCGCATGGGTGTCTGTTTCTTCAACGCGCCCGAATGGCGCAAATTCCCGTTTGGCCTGCTTGGGCCGATGCTGCATTCTCACGCGGCCTTGCCGATGCGGGCAGTCTAAGGAAGCAGCATGAAGCTTGTCGTCATCGATCCCGGATTTCATTGGCATTCCGGGCATCACTTCATCGTCAATCAACTGATTCGCGCGGAATGCCTGCGTCGCGGGATCGATTGGAGCCTGCTCGCGTCCTACCGTGTACCGAAGCTTGCCATCGAGCAGCTCCAAGCGCAGCCACTCTTCCGGATCAGCCCCTATACCGCACTGTATCGCCCGATCCTGCCCGAGCTGTCGCAGGCGCAACTCTACATGAATGGCAACAGCGTGACGTTCGAGGATCTGGACGCGGCCAAGCTGAGCTTTGATCCGGGGGATGCCATCCTCGTCCATACGATCACCGCGACGCAGTTGGCTGGCATCGCCGCCTGGCATGCGCGGCTGCCGGAGCCGCGGCCCCGCATTGCCGTCATCCTGCGCTTTCCGTCCGACCATCGCCTGCCGCCCGAGCAGAAGCAACTCGGCCATGCGCAATTTGTGCAGGCACTGGACATTCTGTCCCGCACCGGCGGCGTGCTCGGCGCCGATAGCGTCTCGCTTGCGAAACTGGCGGGGCCTCACTGGCCGCGCGAGGTGGCGGTGATGCCGATTCCGCTTGCATTCGACGAGCCAATCGCCGCTTCCGGCGCGCCCAAGACCGGATATCATCTCGCCTATCTCGGCGAGGCGCGTCCGGAGAAAGGATTCGAGCTTCTGCCGCAGGCGCTTTCGGCCGCGCTTGCGCGGCACGCCGATCTGCGCATCACCATCCAATGCGCCGGTTGTCCACCGGATCGCTTCCAACCCTATCGCGAATCTTTCGGCCGCATTTCGTCACGCATCGATATGAGCAACGAAACCTTGCCCGTGGAGCGCTATCGGGAATTGATCGCCTCCGCGGACGGCGTCCTCGTGGCCTATGATCCGGCCGCCTATACCTATCGCACATCGCACGTTTTCATCGATGCGCTGGCCGAGGGCCGCCCAGTGATCTTTACCGCGGGGACGTGGATGGCGAATGAGGTCGAGCGCCTGTGTCCGGCCGGCGCGGTGTGCGGCGTTGCCATGCCGGACTTCACGGCGGAAGCTCTGGCGCAGGCCATCGATGCTCTGATTGCCAGCCGCGATCGATATGCTGCGGGAGCAGCGGCCGCGATGCCGGTCGTGCGCGCACGCCACAATCGGCGCGCCTACCTCGACGCTCTGTTCCAACTGCTCGGAACCACGGATCATGGATGACGGAGTGGCCGTCACGCTGATAGACGCCCTGATTGCCGACGGCCTGGCCGGACAAGGCGAGCACGATCTGGTCGACGGCTTGTGTCGGCGGCTGGTTGCGGCCGGAATTCCGCTGACCCGCGCGGTCGCGGGCTCCGATGTGCTGCATCCGGAATACGAATCCCGCCTGGTCCGCTGGCACCGTGGCGAGGGCATCGAACGCCGCGAGCTGCGGCGCGAGATCGATCCCGACGACAGCGGAGATTGGCGTCGTGATCCGTTCAGCCGGCTCTTCGAGTCGCGCATGCCGCGCTTCCGCCAGCGCCTGGGGTCCGATCTGCCGCCGGGTGAGTATCCCGTTCTCGACAACATCAAGCAGCTCGGCAGCACCGACTACACGGCTTTTTTCGTGCCGCTCGGCGGCATCAGCGCATTCGGCTCGGTCAACCACGTGATGTTCTCCTGGGCGATCGATCGTCCCGAGGGGTTCTCAGACGCGGAGCTGAGGCTGCTCGAGCGCATCGCACCGACCTTCGCTCTGGTCTTTGCGGGCGCCGCCCACGTCGATATCGCGCGGCATCTCATGTCGCTCTATCTCGGCGGCGATGCCGCCAATCGTGTTCTCAGCGGCCAGGTCGAGCGCGGCCGTGCCGAAACCATACGCGCCGTCATCTGGTACAGCGATCTCGCCGATTTCACGCGGATCGCCGATGAGGTCGAGCGCGACCAGCTGCTCGCCTTGCTCAATGACTATGCCGAATGTCTTGTCGACGTGGTCACCGATCACGGCGGTCATGTCCTCAAGTTCATCGGCGACGGCCTGCTGGCGATCTTTCCGGATGAAGACGCCACGCGCGCCTCGGCGCGCGCGCTCGATGCTACGGCGGCGGCCGAGCGGCGTATTGCCGTGCTCAGCGAGCGCCGCGCCCGCCAGGCCCAGCGCATCACGGACTTCTATCTGGCGCTCCATCAGGGTGAACTGCTCTACGGCAATTTTGGCAGCCGGCGGCGGCTCGATTTCACGGTCCTCGGTCCGGCCGTGAACGAGGCGAGCCGCATCGTCGCGCTGTGCCGGTCGCTCGATCAGAGGGTCATCGTGTCGTCGGCGTTCGCCGAGGCGACAGGGCCGCGGCGATCGACCCTGGTGTCGCTCGGTCGCTACGCGCTCCGCGGCGTGACGCGGCCGCAGGAGCTTTTCACGATCGACCGCACGCAGTCGTAGGCCGGCTCAGTCCGAGTCCGGTTGCGCGGTCGGACCGATCTGGAGTTGGCTGACCAGGCGGCGCGCCTTTCGGGCGCCGTCGGTGTCGCGCTCGTAGTCCTCGTCGAGCCGCGCTGCCTTGTAGCGCTTGAGCTCGCCGGCCGACGCCAGGGTATGCAGCGGCGTGCCTTCGATCTCGGCCGTGCCCGATTCCTGCACACTGTCGAAATCGAGCGAAGCGATGAAACGCTTGGTATCGAGCATCTGCTCGCGCGTCTCGCCAGGCAGGCCGTAGGTGAAGGTGCCGTGCACCGTCATGCCGAGCCGCTTGAGCAGATGCACGGTCTCGCGCGCCGCCTCGAGGTCCAGGCGCTTGTTGACGATGTTGTCGACCACGTGCTGGTTGCCGCTCTCGAAGCCGATCTTGACGCCGAAGCAGCCGCTGTCCCGCATGGCCTTCCAGGTATCGGGCTTGATCGTGTCCGCCCGGCACATGGCTGACCAGGGCACGCCGAGCTTGGTCATCACGCCGCACATGGCCAGCACGTGGCGATCGCCGAGGTTGAAGGTGTCGTCGTCGAAATAGATCGAGCGGTACTGGAATCGGCCGATCAGTTCGGTGAGGAAGGCTTCCATGTAGTCGGCGCTGTACTGGCGAACGCTGCGCTTGCGGGTGCCGTCCGGGTCGTTGCCGGTCATGGTCGCCGGCCAGACGCAGAAGATGCACTTGTAGGGGCAGCCGCGGCTCGACCAGACCTGCGCGTGCGGCGGTTTCTGCCCCTTGGGATTCGAATCCCAGTAGCGATGGCCGATCTTCTGGTCATAGTGGGGGATCGGCGCAGCGTTCATTTCCTCCTCCGTGAGGAGGTCGAAGTCGATCAGGCCCTCGGCGCCCTCGATGACGCGCACGCTGCCTTTCTCGTATTCACCGCGGATGACCGCCGCGACCGGCGCCTCCTTGAATACGCGCTCGGCCACCGAGGCGATCGGTCCGGTCACGGCAATTTTCATGTCCGGGTGAAGCGCCTTGATGCGCCGGATCAATGCGGAGTCGTGTTCCCAGCTCGGCGTCGCCGATTCGAAGAACATGATGTCGAACCGGCCGGCTGCCACGAACGCGAGGAAGCGATCATAGGATTCGCGCATGGCGATGCTGTCGCGCAGGACCACATCGGCTCCGGTTTTCGCGCGTGCATAGCTGGCGGCATAGCCGAGGAAGAACGGGTAGGGCAGATAACCGCCAAAGCGAAAATTGTCCGGGGCGCAGAATGTCGGCAATGTGAACGGCCAACGTGAGCCGGCGCGGACTCCAGCCAGCCAGTAGTCGAATTCGGCGCCATCGGGACGGCGGCCGCGCCCCGGGCTGAGCCACCAGGGCGGATTGGCAAACAGGACTCTTGGACGCGACGACAAACTGCCCGCCTTTCGTTCAAACAAGCTTAGCATGGGCCTTCATTGCATGCACTTCGTTCGGACATCATGATCGTGTTGTTGTTGGGAACTGGCGCCTACCCGGGAGGCTGAGAGGTGCGTCTTTTTGTCATCGATCCGGGCCTGCATGCGGCGTATGGCCATCATTTCATTCTCAACGAGATGATCGCCGGCGAATGCATGCGCCGTGCGATCGGCCTCGAGGTCTGGGCTGCGCGCGACTTTGTCGAAGGCAATGAGCGCGCTTTCGCCGCCCGAGCCGTGTTCCGCCATCATCCCTATACGCATTTTCGCAGGGTCGCGGACTTCGACGTGCTGCGCACGACGGCCCTGTCGAGCACCGTGACGCAGGAGGATCTGGCGTCGGTCGCCACTGGCTTCGCGTGCGGCGATCAATTCCTCGTTCACACCCCTGCGCTGCGTCAGCTGTTCGGCGTCTATGGCTGGTATAGCTCGCTCGCAGCTCCCCGCCCGCGTCTGGCCATGACGTTCCGGTTTCCGCCCTGGTATCTTCTCGAGGAAGACGACCGGGCCGTCGCCGTCGCGCTGCATGCACAGGCTTTTCGGCTGTGGCGCAGCCTGCCGGCGGACGAGGTCGCCTTTGCGGCAGACAGCCGCGCGCTGGCCGGCCTGCTCCAGCCCGCTTGGCCGCGAGAGATCGCCGTACTGCCGATCCCGCTCAGCCCGCCGATCGAGCTTGTTGCGCCAGACCGGGCCGATGGACGCGGCCGTCTGAACGTCCTCTTCGCCGGCGACGCGCGGCCTGAAAAGGGCCTACGTCTCTTGTTGGCGATCCTGCGGGAGGCCGTCGCGCGTCATGCGCACCTGCATGTCACCATTCAGTGCGCCAATGCGGCGCCGCGCGAACGCGATCTCCTGCAGTCTCGGTTCGAGGAGTTGCAGGGCCGGGTGAGCCTGGTCCTCGAGCCGCTGCCGCTGGCGGCGTACCATCGTCTCGTCGCCTCGGCCGATGCGCTTCTCGTCGCTTACGATCCCGAGCAGTACACCTACCGCACGTCGCATGTATTCGTGGACGCCCTCGCGCACGCCAAGCCGGTGATCTACACCGCCGGATCCTGGATGGATGGTGAGGCGGCCGCCCTGGCCGCCTCGGCCGGGCCCATCGGGCCGCGCATGACAAGCTTCTCTGCCGCCGCCCTGTCCCAGGCCCTGGACGATTTGGTGGCAAATTTTGGCCCGTTCGCCGCGGCCGCACGGCAGGCCGCACCCGTCTGGCGCGCCCGGCACAATATATCGGCCTACCTCGATGCCGTGCTCGGTTCCCCGGTCGCCAGACCCATGGAATCCGCCGCCAAGTAAGGGGATTCTACGGGCCCGTCCTTGGGGCCTTTGGCCTTGATTAACGTCTTGAACACCCCAATTATTAACGAACGGCGGCGCCATAATGGGCCGCCCGGTCCGAGCGCCACTGGGGTTCTGACCGCCGGCTTCATCCGACTCGCTCGTCTAGGAGGAGGAGGTAAGAGATGACACGGCTATCGCTGTTCAACAGTCCGCTCCTGCTAGGCTTCGATCACTTCGAACGCACGCTCGACCGGATCAGCAAAGCCTCCGCAGAAGGCTATCCGCCTTACAACATCGAGCGAATCGGCGAGGACGGCCTGCGCATCACGCTGGCGGTGGCTGGATTTGGAATGGACGATCTGACGGTTCAGGTCGAGGACAACCAGCTTGTCGTGCGCGGCAGGCAGGAAGAGGCTGCTGATCGTGTCTATTTGCACCGCGGCATCGCCGCACGCCAGTTTCAGCGCAGCTTCGTGCTGGCGCAGGGTATCGAAGTTGTCGGCGCCGAGCTCGACAATGGCCTGCTCCATGTCGATCTCAAGCGACCGTCGCCGGAGACGCGAGTCCAGACAGTCAGGATCAAGAGTGCACGTTCAGGGACGGCAAGATCCGCGCGGACGATTCCGCTCGGCACCGATCAGGGAGGCGAGTAGTCCATTGCCCCTACCGGGAGAACGGCCATGACGAGCATCCAAGAACGCTTGAAGCATCTCAGCGCTAGCGATCTGGCCATGCTTGGCTTGAACGACATCGCCTATGTGAAACCGATCATCATCAATGATCAGCTGGTGTTCTCGATTCACTCGGCCGATGGCAACCAGATCGGAATGGCGCCCGACCGCAACACCGCGTTTGCCGGCATCCGCCAGCACGAACTGGAGCCGCTCAGTGTTCACTGAGCGTCTACCGATGCTGCGCCAGATCGGTCATGACGCGAGGGCGCGCCGGCACGGCCTGTCAGGCCGCATTGCTGGCGCGCGCCTCCGTGAGCAGGGCATACAGCCCATCGGCGCTGTCGCAGCCGCGCAGCTTCGTCGTGGTCGCCTTGTCGCGCAATAGGCGCGACACGCGGGCCAACGCCTTAAGGTGATCGGCGCCCGCCGATTCCGGCGCCAGCAGCAGAAAAATCAAGTCCACTGGTTGCTCGTCGATCGCTTCGAAATCGATCGGTCTGTCCAGCCGTGCGAACAATCCGTAAAGTCGCGTGAGTGGGGCGAGCTTGCCATGGGGAATGGCAATGCCCTGGCCGACGCCAGTGGTGCCGAGCTTTTCGCGTTCGAGCAGAACGTCGAAGATCTGCCGCTCGTCGATGCCTGTGATCTGGGCCGCGCGCTTGGCGAGTTCCTGCAAGGCCTGCTTCTTGCTGGTGACACGCAGCGCTGCGACCACGCTTTTCGTGGTGATCAGGTCGTGAATTTCCATGTCGGGATTGGCGCTCAGTTGCCTGTTTCGGCTGCCGGGCGGTCGGCGGGGTCGACCCACCCGATCGCCCCGTCCGGTCGGCGGTAGATCATATTGAGCCGGCCATGCGCGCGATTGCGGAACATCATGGCCGTCATCTCGCCGAGATCAAGTCGCATCACTGCCTCGACGACCGTCAACGCGGGTATCTCGATGGGCATCTCGGCGACGATCGCAGGCTGGCCTTGTGATGTCTCCCAAGCCGCTCCCTCGCCGCCGTCGCCATCCGCCGTCAACACGTAGGCACGCCCCTGTAGCTCTTCGACCGCCTCGTCGCGGCCGCGTGCCTTGCCATGATGCTGATCGACCAGACGCCGCTTGTGACGACGCAGTCGTTTGACGATGCGCTCCGCCGCGCCGTCGAAGGCTATGTAGGCATCGTCAGCCAAGCCGTGGCCTTGCACCGTTATGCCGCGGCCCGCATGGACCGAGATGTCCGCGCGTAACAGGTGCGCCTCTCGCGAAAAGACGACCTGCGCCTCGATGGGCCGGTTGAAATACTTCGCCACCGATCGGCCAAGATTCGATTCGACGTGGCCGCGCAGGGAATCGCCCACGTCGAGTTGCTTGCCCTTGACGGATATCTGCATCGCCGCTTCTGTCCGCGCTCCCAAGGGTCGGACGGCTTGCGCGCCCACCATGTGTCGGCCCGGACGATTGCGGAGCGGCCGACGCGACCATTCATACCCTTATCTAGAGTCAAGACCTGCCGAAGCAAGGGTGCAAGCGGTTTTTTGCACCTGCTCAGATTGGCCTTGATTTTTCCCGACGACGCTGAACCGACGAAGGGATCTTGAGCGATTCCCGATACTTCGCCACGGTGCGCCGGGCGATGTCGACGCCGTCCTTGTGGAGCGCCTCGACCAGATCGTCATCCGACAAGATGGCGGTGGCCGCCTCCTTCTCGACGAGATCCTTGATTCGATGGCGGACCGCCTCGGCTGAGTGAGCGACGCCGCCCGCCGTGCTGGCGATCGCCGAGGTGAAGAAGTACTTGAGCTCGTAGATGCCGCGCGGAGACGCCATGAACTTGTTGGTGGTGACGCGGCTGACCGTGCTTTCGTGCATGCCGATCGCCTCGGCGATGTCGCGCAAGATGAGCGGCTTGAGATGCTGAACGCCATGACGGAAGAAGCCGTCCTGCTGACGCACGATTTCGGTGGCGACCTTGAGAATGGTCGTGGCGCGCTGGTGCAGCGATTTCACCAGCCAATTGGCCGATTGGAGGCGCTCGGTCAGGTATTCCTTCTCCGCCTTCTTGCGCACCGTGCGGCTGACCTCGCTGTAGTAGCGCTGATTGACGAGCACGCGCGGCAGCGTGTCGGAATTGAGCTCGACCGACCATTCGCCGCCGGGCCTGGCGCGCATCAGGATGTCCGGTATCACGGGCTGTGCGGCCATCGTCTCGAACCCCTCGCCCGGCTTGGGGTTGAGCGACCTGATCTCGGCGATGATGTCGGCCAGGTCCTCGGCGTCGATTCCGGCGAGCTTCATGAGCTGGCCATGATCGCGTGACGCGAGCAGCGGCAAATTGTCGAGCACCGTCTTGATGGCCGGGTCGAGGCGATTGCGATCAGCCAATTGCAGGGCCAGGCACTCGGCCAGGCTGCGCGCAAAGATTCCGGGGGGGTCGAAGCGCTGCAGGCGCCGCAACGTCGCCTCGACGCGCGCGACATCGCAGCCCATGAGCTGGGCAATCGCGCCGAGGTCTCCGGTCAGGTAGCCCGCGTCATCGACCTGGTCGATCAGGTGCATGCCGATCACGCGATCGACCGGATCCTCGATGTCGAGGCCGAGCTGGGAGATCAGGTGGTCGCGCAGCGTGTCGCCCCGGGTCAGCGTGGATTCGGCATCGCGGTCGCCATCCTCGAAATCGCCGCGTCCGCCGGCCGTTGATTTCCAGGCACCGGCGCCGTCCTCGCCGTCCCAGCTGTCGCTGGCGCCGGCGCTGCTCCACAGATTGCTGTCATCGGAATCGAGCGGCTGGTCGCGCTCGGCGGGCATGGTCGCCTGCGCGGTCAAGTCGGCGCTGTCGAGCACGGCCTCGCCATTCGGCTGGGACGCCGCGGGCGCCTCGGCATCGACACCGCTCGCGCGGATCTCGTCGCGCTCGCCCTCGTCGCGCTCGAGCAGGGGATTGCGTTCGAGTTCGTTGTCGACATAGGCGGTCAGTTCGAGATTGGAGAGCTGAAGCAGCTTGATCGCCTGCTGCAGCTGCGGCGTCATGACCAGGGACTGGGTCTGACGCAGGTCCAATCTTTGCGTGAGCGCCATGCGACGCGGCCCCGCTACAGGCTGAAGCGCTCTCCGAGGTACACCCGGCGGACGCCTTCGTGGGCCACGATCTCGCTCGGAGCGCCATCCATGAGAACGCGCCCCTCGTGCAGAATGTAGGCTCGGTCGACGATGTCGAGCGTCTCGCGCACGTTATGGTCGGTGATCAGCACGCCGATCCCGCGGTCCTTGAGGTGGGATACCAGATCGCGAATGTCGCCGACGGCGATCGGATCGATGCCGGCCAGCGGTTCGTCGAGCAGGATGAAGCTCGGCTGCGTCGCGAGCGCGCGGGCTATCTCGACACGCCGCCGTTCGCCGCCGGAAAGCGCCAGCGCCGGGGCGCGACGCAGATGCGTGATCGAGAACTCGCCGAGCAGATCGTCGAGCATCGCTTCGCGCTGCGCCACGTCGGATTCGACGACCTCGAGAACCGCCCGGATGTTCTGCTCGACCGTCAGGCCGCGGAAGATCGAAGCCTCCTGCGGCAGATAGCCAATGCCGAGACGCGCGCGGCGGTACATCGGCAGGTCCGTGATATCGATGCCGTCGAGGCTGACCGTGCCGTAATCCGGCGCGATCAGCCCCATGATGATGTAGAAGCACGTGGTCTTGCCGGCGCCGTTCGGCCCAAGCAGACCGACTGCCTCGCCGCGGCGCACTGATGCGCTGACATCGCGCACCACCGGTCGCTTCTTGAAGCGCTTGCCGAGGTTGTCGGCGACCAATCCGGAACTCTCGGCGACCAGCCGCGGGCCGCGGCTGGCACCCGGCGTGGCCGACGGGGCGGCGGCGGCAAAGGTCATGGCCGCACCACGGCAGGAGCTGGCGGCTGCGCGCGCGCAGCCGGTTCATCGCCCGGCCGCAATTCGCGATCGGGCACCAACAGGCCGCGGACGCGCTCACCTTGGGCGCGAGTCTGCCCCTGGGCCGGGTTGCGGCCCTGGGGCGCCGCGAGCAGTCGGCTGACGCCCGTGTTGAGGTTGACCTCGGCGTATTCGCCGTTGAGCTGATTCTCACCGCGCGTGATCTTGACGCCGCCGGTGAGCGTGGCGATGCCGCGGTCGACGTCGTAAACGCCCTGTGCGCCGCGCGCGACCTCCTTGTCCGTCGCGACATCGACATTGCCGAAGGCATCGACGCGCTTGATCTGGAGATCGCCGCCCCGCTGTTCCTGCAAGTGGGCGGTCAGGACGTCGCCGCGGATGCGGCGCGCGTCGCGAACGGCAACCGCCTTGCCGCGAGCCACGGCGAGCTGGCGTTTCTCCCAGTATTCGAGACTGTCTTGCGCCGTGATGAGATCCTGTTGCGTCTTGAAGCGCAGCGCCTTGCCGACCAGCACCATGACGCCCTGGTCGATGTCATAGACCGCCCGATCGCCGACGGCCTCTTCGGTCTGCGAGTACAATCGCACGCCGCCTTCGGCTTCCAGGCGCCAGACTTCGGTGCCGCCGCCCGGCTTGCTGCGATAGTGCGCCGTCAGCGTGTCGGCGCGCACCGACACCTGCCCGCGGGTGGCGACCGCGTTGCCGCGCGCGATGTACTTCAAGCTATCACGCAACCATTCGATGCCCTGGTCCGCCTCGACGGCGATCGGCACGTTCTGCGCGCCCGCGCCGAAGCCCAATCCCTGCGCGCGTGCCGGCGTGCCGGCTGCAACCAGCGCCGCAACGAGCAGGGCGATGAACAGCGTGCGGGCGATCACGGCTTCCTCGGCGGATTCACGTTCGGCACCGGAGCTGCCGGGGCAGGTCGCGCGCCGGTTTCTGGCTGTGCCGAAGCAGCCGGGCTGCCGACCGCGCCGGAGCCGGGGTACATGACCATGCGCGCCTTGCCGGTGAAGATCAGCCGATGGCCGCGATCGAGGATGCGGAAGCCCTCTGATTGGATCTGGCCGAAGGGACCTTGACCATCGACCCGTTCGTTGCCGGTCGCCGTGCCGGCCTTGAGGTCGAGTTCGGCGGTCGGCGAGCGGAACTCATAGCCCTGGTCGTGGAAGATGTTGACCCCGCCGCCGAGCAGCACCTGCTGGCGGTCGCGATGGAACACGCCGCTCGCCGCGGTCAGCGCGACCCAGGAGCCGTCCTGCAAGGTGATGTCGGCCTTGGGTTCTTCCATCTGGATGACATTGGCGGCGCCGACCGGCTGGGTCGCGGTCACCGCCGTGATCGCATAGGGGCTGCCATGTTCGTCGGTGCCGTGGTAGCGCGCGTTGACCATGCGCACGACCTCGGCATCGCCAGGATTGATGCGGGCCTGGCCGAGTCGGAAGCGGCCGTCGTCGGTCTTGAGCTGCGGCCAGGCGACGATCAGCACGATGAGCGCCGCGGCCGTCGTCGGTAGCAGCAGTTTCATCAGCCCGACGACGCGGCTCGAGCGTCCCTGGCTGGCATTGACCGGTTGGGGCGACCGTCGCCACCGCGCGGCGCCGTCATCTCCCAGGTTTGCCGTGCCCAGGCTGCCGAAAACCGAGTCGGATGATCTGGCCACGGCCATGATCAGACCACGCCGGCGCGCAACAGATCGTGGATGCTGACGATGCCGATCGGACGGCCGCGCTCGACCACGAACAGGCTGGTGATCCTGCGCTGATTGCCAAGTCCATTCATGATGCCGAGCGCCTCGCCGGCGAGCATCTGGCGTGCCACGGTGCGCGGCGCGGACGTCATGACCGAATTGACCGTGGCCTCCATCAATTGCGGCGACATGTGACGGCGCAGATCGCCGTCGGTAATGATGCCGATCAGCCTGCCGTCGCCGCCGGTGATGCCGACGCAACCGAAGCTCTTGGCGGTCATCACCAGGATGGCGTCGGCCATGCGCGTGCCAGAACCGACCAAAGGCATCTCGTCGCCCTCGTGCATGATGTCGGCAATGTGCAGCAGCTTCCGGCCGAGCTGTCCGCCGGGATGGAAGATATGGAAGTCGGCGGCGGTGAAGCCGCGGCGTTCGAGCAGCGCAATGGCAATCGCATCGCCGAGCGCCATCATCATCGTCGTCGATGTGGTCGGCGCGAGACCCATGGGGCAGGCCTCGGCACTGTCGGGCAGGTCCAGCGCAATATCGGCAGCTTCGGCAAGCGCGCTACCTGGCCGGCGCGTGATGGCAATGAGCGGAATGGCGAAGCGCTTGACGAAGTCCACCAGGTCATTGAGCTCGGGCGTCGTGCCCGAGTTGGACAGCGCCAGCAACGCGTCGCCCGACGTGATCATGCCGAGATCGCCGTGACTGGCTTCGGCAGGATGGACGAAATAGGCGGGCGTGCCGGTCGAGGCAAGCGTCGCGGCGATCTTGCGGCCGACATGACCGGACTTGCCCATGCCGGTCACGATCACGCGGCCGGAAATCGCGGCCAAGCGCTCGATCGCCCGGTCGAAGTTGTCGTTGAGCGAGCGCTTGAGCGCTTCCAGTCCCGCGACCTCGACGCTGATGACGCGGTTGGCGGCGCTGCGCGGCCGGTCGTCAGCGGCTGGCCCGGGGGCGCTGTCCGCGCCGGGGGCTCCCGGCTTCTTGGTCTGGGCTGTCAATTCAGGCTCCGCTCATGCCGCTTCATGCGGCCGCCGGCGATTCTAACCCAAGCGCACGGCAAAATACATGCCAACTTGCGCCTGCGGCGGAATTGCACGGGTCTACCGATGTTTAGTCTGAACTTTGCCCGAATTTTGACCAAGCCACTGATGTGACTCGCGTTTGTCTGCGGGTCCTGACTACAGGCTGGGCTTGACGGCGAGCAGATCGAGTGCGCG
>VGDO01000151.1 GCA_016869645.1 Alphaproteobacteria bacterium | reverse complement strand
AAGCCCAGAGTCGGCTGTCGAAATACACGGGCGCTCCGCGGAGGCAGGGAAAATGAGGGCGCCACTATATCGGAAATGCCCAAGACGTCATCATGCGATGGCGGCATACCGGCCCGTCGCCTTGACCCTGGCGCCTCCGTGTCGTTAAGGTCGGCGCCATGGCCGTCGCGCACACATTGTCGCTGCACAACATCAGCAAGTACTACGGCAAGCTGGCCGCGGTCGACGACGTGTCGATGACCATCGAGCGCGGCCAGTTCCTGACACTGCTCGGGCCCTCGGGCTCGGGCAAGACGACCGTGCTGATGAGCATCGCGGGCTTCGTCGAGCCGAGCGCCGGCGAGATCCGGGTCGACGGACGGCCGATCACCCATCTGCCCCCGGAGAAGCGCAATTTCGGCATGGTGTTCCAGGGCTATGCGCTGTTCCCGCACCTGACGGTCGCCGACAACGTCGCCTTTCCGCTGACCGTGCGTGGCCGGCCCGCGGCCGAGAAGGCCGAAAAGGTCAAAGCCGCGCTCGATCTCGTGCAGCTCGGCACGCTGGCCGACCGGCTGCCGCGCCAGCTCTCGGGCGGCCAGCAGCAGCGCGTGGCGCTGGCGCGCGCGCTGGTCTTCGAGCCGGACATCCTCCTGCTCGACGAGCCGCTGTCGGCCCTCGACAAGAAGCTGCGCGCCGGCCTGCAGTGGGAGCTGCGCGCGCTGCACCGGCGCGTCGGCACGACTTTCATCTACGTCACGCACGACCAGGAGGAGGCGCTCTCCATGTCGGACGAGATCGCCATCATCCGCAACGGAAAGATCGTGCAGAAGGGCAAGCCGCGCGAGCTCTATGACCGGCCGGTCAGCCATTTCATCGCCGACTTCCTGGGCGAGAGCAACTTCCTCGCGGCAGAAGCGGGTGAAGCCTCGGGCGACGGCTTTGCCTACCGCGCCGGCGGCTCTAGTTTCCGCCAGGCCGGCGCCAGGCCGGCAGAGGCCAGAGTGCTGGTGGCGCTGCGCCCAGCCAAGATCCGCATCTCGACCGCCGAGCCGACCGACGCCGTCAACCGCATCGCCGGCACGATCAAGAGCTGGAGCTATCGCGGCAACGAGTTCCACTTCCTGGTCGGCACCGCGCTCGGCGACATGAATGTCAGCCAGCCGACCTGGCGCGCGCGCGTCGAGCCCGAGGAAGGCCTCGGCGTCTGGCTCGCCTGGGATCCCGACGCCTCGGTGGTGCAGCGCGAGTTGGTATAAGCGAGATGCCGCGCGTCTTCGCCGTCATCCGCTCGCGCGGGCCCAAGTGGAACGACGCCGTGCCGATGGAGCAGCAGGAAGACTGGCGCGGCCACGCCGATTTCATGAACGCGCTGGCGGCTCAAGGGTTCTTCCTGCTGGTGGGTCCGCTCGAAGGCTCGCGCGACGTCCTGCTGATCGTCCCAGCCGAGGACGAGGACGAGATCAAACGACGGCTTGCCGTGGATTGCTGGGTCGAGAACGGGCTGCTCGTGACCGCGCGCATCTCGCCGTGGCAGCTAAGGATCGGCTCGGTCGCCTGAGCCGAATCAGATCTCGAAGATCAAGCAGGTCGCCGTGCCGTGGGCGTAGAGCTTGCCCGCGGCGTCGATGATGCGGCCCTCCGACGTGCCGATGCGCTTGCCAACGGCGAGCGACTTTCCCTCGCAGGTGATCGGCCCGGTCTTGTCGGTGATCGGTCGCACCAGGTTGATCTTGAATTCAAGCGTCGTGTAGCCGAACCCCTTGGCGAGCTGCGAGTGCACGGCGCAGCTCATGGCGCTGTCGAGCAGTGTGGCGGCGAAGCCGCCATGGACGCTGCCGATCGGGTTGTAGTGGCGCTTCTCCGGCACCGCGGCGAACACGACGCGGCCGGGCTCGGCCTCCTGCAGCCAGAAGCCCAGGGTGGCGGCGATCGGCGCCGACGGCAGCTCGCCCGCCATCATGGCGCGGAACAGCTCGATGCCCGAATACTCGCGCAGCTTTTCGATCGGGATCTCGCCGACCGCGCGCGCAAGTCCTGCCAAGGGCGCTATCGACATGTCCGGGCTCCGTGGTATGTTTGGCTGAATACGTGTATATACACTATATGGCCGCGCCACGGGAACGCAAGCATCTGAAGGACGTCTATCCCGCCCCGGCGCCGGACGGGCGCGAGGTCTGCGCCTGTTTCCGCATCCGCGAGGCGAGCCGGCGCATCTCCGCCTTCTATGAGGACGCGCTTGGGCCGACCGGCCTGACGATCGCGCAGTTCAGCCTGATCGGCATGGCGGTCGCACTCGAGCGCCAGCGCGGCGAGCCGCCGACGGTGACAACTCTCGCTGCCGCACTCGACCTCGACCGCACGACGCTGGTGCGTAACCTCAAGCCGGTCGCTGCCGCCCGGCTGGTCGCCATTGGCCCCGGACGCGATCGACGCGCGCGCGCGGTGCGCGCGACGGCAGCCGGCCGCGCCGCCTACCGCAATGGTCTGTCATTGTGGCGCCGTGCCCAGGACGGGTTGCGTGCGCGGCTGGGCGCGGAGCCTTTCGGCCTGCTGATGCGGTCCCTCGAACGATCCGTCACAGCCCTTCAAGATCAAAAATGAGCAGGGAATCCCGGAGCGTCCCGCTCAAAGCGGCTCGAAGGACAAAAGGGGACATTCATCTTTTTACCTTTCCGACAAAAGGGGACATTCATCTTTTTAGAAAAAGGGACAAAGACAAAAGGGGACATTCATCTTTTTAGAAAAAGATGAATGTCCCCTTTTCCCCCCTTTTCCGCTTGTGGCGCCGTGCCCAGGACGGGTTGCGTGCGCGGCTGGGCAAGGGACCATTCGCGCTGCTGATGAAGTCCCTCGAACGATCCGTCACAGCCCCTCCAAGATCAAAAATGAGCAGGGAATCCCGGAGCGTCCCGCTCAAAGCGGCTCGAACACCTTTTCGCCCTCGAGCCATCGCTCTACGGCCGCGGCGTCGCTGAGCAGGAGGTTCACGGCCGCCGTCAGTTCGATTGTGCATCCTTGAATTTTTTCGTCCGCACATCCTTGGGCGACGCCGTGGTGAAGGGCGCGCGCGATGGTGCGCGGGACACCCAATGTCGTGATCGGTCGTCCAGAACCGGTCGAGGCCATCGACTCCAGATCGTCCCTGCACTCGTCGGCATTCATGGAAACGTGGGACCGGCATGCCATCGGGCGAAACGGGTAGATGGAGCACAGTCCGTTCTGAAGCATGGGACAGGGAATCCTCTTCGCCTGCCGCCTGGCGTTGTCCAAATTGGCGATGCAGGGGGCCGTCGCCTTGACAGCCGCCTCCGCGTCCTTCATGTCCTTCTGCCTGATCGCCCCCGCGACGAAGATTGCCTCCGGAATCGTCGCAGCGACATTGACGTGGCAGCAGAAATGGCAACCGGCCTTGCACGCCACCGTTTCGAACGCCTTCCGGTTTTCCGGACTCGATTCCATGCACTTCTTGATGTGATGCTCGAAACCGAAGGCGCTGCCCTGCGCGATCATCTGGACAAAGCCGATCCGTTCCGCTCCGGACGCTGACCGAGCGCTTCTCAGACTCTCGCGTGTCGCCTGTCGCGCAGCCTGCGAGAGAGCCAGAGTCGCTGCGCGCTCCTGGTCGCTGAGACTGGAACCAAGATCATGCTCCGCTGCCGAAGCACGCATAGGTCTGGCAGCGAGCAGCTTTTGCTCTGCGAGCCTTCGGCGTTTGGCCTCGCCCATGTGCTCCCCGCAGCGTCGCCTCGCGCTATCGCCGATACTTCACCGCGCCGCCGACGATCGTCACATCCGCGCGCACCTCGCGGATCTCCTCGGACGGAATCGACAGCACGTCGCGATCGAGCACGGCGACGTCGGCGAGCTTGCCGATCTCGAGCGTGCCCTTGATCGCTTCCTCGCGGCCGAGATAGGCGCCGGTGATCGCGTAGCAGCGCAGCGCTTCCTCGATCGTGACGGCCTCCTCGGCGCCAAGCGCGACGCCGGTCTCGCTCTTGCGGTTGACCATGGCGTAGAGCGCCACCCACGGGTTGATCTGGCAGACCGCGGCGTCGGAATGGCCGGCGACGACGACCCCCTCATCGAGCAGCGTGCGATGCGGCCACATCCAGCGCATGGCGGCCGCGCCGCGATTGGCCGCATAGGCCTCGCCCAGATCGTACATGAAACCGGTCGCGGAGGAGTCGATCACGCCGAGCTTCTTGAGGCGCGCCTGCTGCTTGGGCGTCACGTAGCAGCAATGCTCGACGCGCATGCGGTGATCGGCGACCGGATGGGCGGCGAGTGCCGCTTCGAACATGTCGAGGCAGAAGTCGATGCCGCGGTCGCCGACGCCGTCGAGACACACGATCAACCCCGCCTTGTGCGCCTCGGTGACGCGCGCCTTCAGATCCTCCGCCTCGTAGAGCAGCATGCCCGTGTTGTCGGGCGGCTCGCCCAGCACGGGCGCGCCGACATAGGGCTCGTAATAGGCGGCCGTGCGGCCGCTGGTGCTGCAATCCGGGCACCACTCGGCGCCGACCACGCGCACCCACTCGTCGCCGAAGCCGGTGCGGATGCCTGCGCGGATCGCCGACTCGATCAGGCCGCGCTCGCGGCCGCTGAGGATGACGCCGACGCGCAGATGCAGCCGGCCGGTCGCGCGCATGATCTGGTAGGCCTGGATCGCGCGCGACGAGGTCAGCGAATTGTGCAGGCTGGTGATGCCGTGCGACAGGTATTGCTGGAACACGCGCTCGAGGCCGGCGGCGACATCCTCGACCGTGTCGTGCCGATGCACCTCCTCGAGGAAGAGATGAGCGGCCGTCTCGCGCACCAGGCCGGTAAGCTCGCCGGTCGCGGGATCATGGTCGAAGCGACCGAAGGGCGGATCGGGCGTGTCGCGCGTCACGTCGCACAGCTTGAAAGCGGCACTGTTGGCGAGACCGATATGCCCGTCCGTGCGCAGAATGAAGAGCGGACGCCCGTTGGCCGCGCGGTCGAGCTCGGCCAAGCTCGGATAGCCGCCCGAGCGGCGCTCGTTCAGGCGATATCCCGCGAACCACGCACCGGGCCTGGCCGCGCGGGTCGCCTTGTCGATCAGCTTCAGCAGCTCGTCGCGGCTGCCGACATGAGCCGGATCGACCTCGTGCCAGTTCGCGATGCGCGCGGCATGACCGTCGGGATGACAATGGGAATCGACGAGGCCCGGCACCGCGCGGCGATCGGCCAGGTCGATCACCTCGGTTTGCCGCCCGATCCAGCGGGCGATCTCGTCATCGGTCCCGAGCGCCACGATGCGGCCGCCCCAGGCGGCGAGCGCCGAAACCTCGGGACGGCGCGGGTCGAGCGTCGCGATGCGGCCGCTTTGAAGCACCAGATCCGCGTGAATCATCGCTGCTCCTTGGATTGACGTGCCGGCGCTGCCGGCCATTCCGCCTGCCGATGCGCGTTCCGCGGGCGCGACCGAATCCGCTTGCCCGGGAGCAGCAGGCCCGGGAAGATATCACGGAGTCCAAGACGGATAACCAACCCGAACAGGAGAGGCAGAGATGCACGAATCGCAGAGTTTCCATGCCGATCTGATCCAGCTCTTGCACGAGAAGCACGCCCGGGGCCAGATCGATCGCCGCCAGTTCCTCAAATTGGGCGCCGCACTCGGCCTCGCCGGCACGGCACTCGGTTCGATCCCCGAGGCGCACGCCCAGGCCAAGGAAGTCGTGATGGTCAACTGGGGCGGCATGGCATCGACCGCCTTCGGCCGCTTCTACGGCGAGCCCTTCGAGAAGAAGAACCCGGGCATCAAGGTCGTGCAGGACACGTCGGGCCCGTCGGCCGGCAAGATCCGCACCCAGGCCGAATCCGGCAAGCCGACCTGGGACATCTGCGATTCGAGCGCGGGCACTTCGATCGAGCTGGGCAACCGCGGCCTGCTCGAGCCGATCGACTACTCGATCGTCGACAAGAACATGCTGCCGCCCAAGGGCTTCGCCTATACCCATGGCGCGGCCGCCTACAGCTTCAGCTCGCTGATCATCTACAACGCCGAGAAGTTCAAGGACAACCCGCCCAAGACCTGGGCCGACTTCTGGGACCTCAAGAAGTATCCGGGCAAGCGCATGCTCCGGCGCGATGTGCCGGCGATGCTCGACGCCGCCATCATGGCCGACGGCGTGCCGGCCGATAAGGTCTACCCGATCGACCTCAAGCGCGCGCTCAAGAAGATCGGCGAGCTCAAGAAGGACGCCGTCTATTGGAACAACGGCTCCGAGAGCGAGCAGATCATGCGCACGGGCGAGGCCGTCATGGGCCTGATCTGGAACACGCGCGCCAAGGTCCTGTTCGACGAAGGCAAGGGCAAGTTCGACTTCACCTGGAACCAGGGCATCCTGCAGCCCGGCATCTTCGTCATTCTCAAGAACAATCCGGCCGGCAAGACGGCCCAGCACCTGCTGCGTTCGATGCAGGATCCGGGCCCGCAGGTCGAGCTGCTCAAGTTCTTCGGCAACGGGCCGGCCAATCCGCAGGCGGCCGCGCTGGTGCCGCCGGAGTGGAAGAAGTTCGATCCGATGACGCCGGAGAACGCGCGCGTGCAGTGCGTCTATGACGGCGAGTGGTACGGCAAGAACCAGGCGCAGGCGACCCAGGAGTTCCTCGACCTGATCTCGTCGTGATGAGGCCGAGCGCCTCGCCCGTCTGGTCACGAGTCTCGCGGCGGTCACCCCCCACCCCGACCCTCCCCCGCAAGGGGGGAGGGAAAGATGTGGGGGTCGTCGCGAAAGTAAGCCCTCCCCCCTTGCGGGGGAGGGTTGGGTGGGGGGTCCCTGCCCAACATGATCTAGCGTCACCTTTCTCATGACCGCCGCCACCGCCGCGACGATCGAGGCCGCGCCGGCACGGCGCCCGCGCGCCCTCCACCAGCACGTCTACTGGCTGCTCATCCTGCCGTCCGTCGTGCTGATGGCCGCCTTCTATCTCTATCCGCTCGTCAAGGTGCTGTGGATCAGCGTGACCGAGCCGTCGCTCGGTCTCGACAATTACGAGCGGCTGTTCACCAGCGCATCGGTGCAGCGCATGCTCACCGTGACCTTGCGCATCAGCCTGATCACCACCGGCGTATCGATGGTGCTCGCCTACATCGTCGCTTACGTGATGGTGCACTCCTCCGAGCGCGTGCAGCGCTGGATGATCTTCTTCGTGCTGGTGCCGTTCTGGATCTCCGTGCTGGTGCGCGCCTTTGCCTGGGTCACGCTGCTGCGCGGCGAGGGCATCGTCAACAATCTGCTGATCGGCGCCGGCTTCCTGGCCGAGCCGCTGGCGCTGGTGCGCAACGAGCTGGGCGTGATCATCGGCATGATCCATTACATGGTGCCGTTCGCGATCCTGCCGCTCTACGCCAATATGCGCGGCATCGACCAGCGCCTGGTCGCGGCCTCTCGCGGCCTCGGCGCCACGCCGATCCAGGCCTTCCTGCGCGTCTTCCTGCCCTTGAGCCTGCCCGGCATCGTCGGCGCGGGCGTGCTGGTCTTCATCTTCTCGACCGGTTTCTACGTGACGCCGGCCATCCTCGGCGGCGGCAAGGTGTTCATGATCGCCGAATACATCGCGGTCCAGATCAACGAAACCTTGCGCTGGGGCCTCGGCACCATGCTCGCCTCGACCTTGATGATCTTCGTCTTCGTGCTGATGGCCGTGCTCGGCCGCTTCGTCAACCTGAAGCGCCTGTTCGGGGCGGGCTGAGATGACCATCGACCGCCGCTTCGGTGTGATGCCGGCCCTCGCCTGGATGGTCTTGAGCTTCCTCGTCCTGCCCCTCGTCGTGGTCTTCCCCGTGTCGCTGACCGACACGCGCTTCCTGTCGCTGCCGCAGGAGGGCCTGTCGCTGCGTCACTGGATCAATTTGTTCACCAGCGAGGCCTGGCTGCGCTCGATCTGGCAGTCGGTGGTGATCGCGGTGTCCTCGACCGCGATCGCGGTCGTCGCGGGCACGCTGTGCGCGGT
The DNA here is from genome assembly GCA_016869645.1 of Alphaproteobacteria bacterium. GTDB lineage: Bacteria > Pseudomonadota > Alphaproteobacteria > SHVW01 > SHVW01 > SHVW01. The sequence continues at coordinate 5,411 of VGDO01000151.1, read as the reverse complement.
CGGCTGCTGGCGCATCACGTCGAAGCTGTCCGAGGCGGTGCGCACGCTGATGCTCGTGCCGATCATCATCCCCACGATCATCTACGCGCTCGGCCTCTACAAGTTCTACGTCGACCTGCGCCTGCTCGGCAGCTACACGGGCGTGATCGCGGCGCACGCCGTGACCGGCGTGCCCTATGTCGTGATCACGGTGTCCGCCTCGCTCGCCAATTTCGATCCGCGGCTCGAGCAGGCCGCGCGCAACCTGGGCGCCAATCTCGGCCAGACCATCCGCATGGTCATTCTGCCCAACATCATGCCCGGCATCCTCTCGGGCGCGATCTTCGCCTTCGTCCATTCCTGGGACGAGCTGATCGTCGTGCTGTTCATCGCCAGCCGCACGATCTTCACGCTGCCGCGCATGATGTGGAACGGCATCCAGGAAAACCTCGACCCGACCATCGCGGTCGTCGCCGTGGCGCTGATTCTGATGACGCTCATCCTGCTCAGCGCCGAGCTCGCGTTGCGCGCGCGCCGGGCCAGGCTCGGCACCGGCACGACCTGACGTTTCACCATCGGAGCCCCTCGCATGAAGCCCGCACAGAAGACCGCGCTCGCCTGGGTCGCGGCCAACCATTCGCGCCTGTCCAAGTGGCACAAGACGATCTGGGACTTCGCCGAGCCGTCCTGGCGCGAGTACAAGTCGGCGGCGTGGTATGTCGACGTGCTGAAGCGCGAGGGCTTCAAGGTCGAGGCCGGCTCGGCCGGCATGCCGACCGCGTTCTGCGCGACCTGGGGCAAGGGCGGGCCGACGCTCGGCGCCTATGCCGAGTACGACGCCGTGCCCGGCACCAGCCAGGCGGCCGTGCCGCGCCGCAAGCCGCGCGAAGGCCTGCACAAATGGGCGGCCGGCCATACCGATCCGCATTCCGCGCTCGGCCTCGGCGCGCTCGGCGGCATGCTCGCGGCCAAGCATGCGATGGCGCGCCACGGCATCAAGGGCCGCATCAAGTTCTTCGGCGAGCCGGCCGAGAAGATGTGCGGCTCCAAGCCCGTGCACGCCGCGCACGGCTACTATGACGATCTTGACGCCGCGATCAGCTTCCACCCGACCTCGCTGCCGGCGCTCGCCAACACCTGCCTGCTCGACACCCATTGCGGCGCCTATTGGAGCGCCATCTACAGTTTCGAATGCGAGAGCCCGGAGAGCTGGGTCGGCGCGCTCGCGCGCGAGGGCACGCAGAACTCGCATTCCGTGTCGCGCGCGCCGGGCGCCAATGACGCGCTCTGCCTGATGTACACGACGACGAAGTACACCAAGGAGTCGATGCTGCCGCATCACGGTTCGTGGACTCTCAACGAGGCGATACTCGTGGGCGGCCAGGCGACCGCCGACAATCTCGCGCCCAACATCGCGCAGATCCAGTACGCCTGCCGCGCGCCGACGCTCGACATGATGGAGAAGGTGTTCGGGATCCTCGATCAGAACGCCGAGCAGGTCGCCAAGATCACGCATTGCACGGTGACAAGGCACTGGGTCACCAAGACACGGCCGGGCCTGCCCAACCGCGCGCTTGCCGACATCACCTATCGCAATCTCGAAATGGTCGGCCCGCCCCAATTCCCGGAGAAGGCCAAGGTTTTCGCACGGCGCATCCAGAAGAATCTGGGCATGCGGCCCATGGCGAACCCGTTCATGCCCGAGGTCAGCCGGCTGACCACGCCGGAGAAGGCCGAGGCCGCGCTGCGCGCCAGCCTGCCGCCCTGGCAGAAGAACTACACGAGCGACGACTACGTCGAATACACTTGGCACGCGCCGACCGTGCGCCTCTATGTCGGCCGCGCCATGCTGCGTCCGCCCAAGCCCGGCTACCGCTATCCCGACTGGCCGCGCAACGCGCTGGGCGGCTATCCGCCGGCGATCGACCCCTTGTGGGAGACGGCGGCGCGCTGCGTCGGCGCGACGCTGATCGATCTCTTCACCGATCCCGAAGGCCTCAAGCGCTGCCGCGACGAGTTCAAGGAGCGCACCGGCGGCGGCATCGGCGGCAAGACCTGGCTGCCGCCGCTGCTGCCCCGGCGCTTCAAGGCGCCGGTCCACTTCCGCTGGCCGGAATACGTGACCACCGTGCGCGGCGAGGAGTGGTGGATTCCGACGGAGTCTGCTTAGGAGCCCACACGAGTTTGCACGACATACGGGAAAACCCGTCATTCACGATCACTGCGTGGACCTTGCACTCATGCGGTTCGCGCTCATGCTGCGTCGCACTCACGAAGATGGGCCTGTAGGGGCTCAGCATGCTGAGCCCCTACGAAGCAAGTGGAAGCACTTACGCCGCCATCGCCAGCACCGGCCCGCTGACGCTTTTCAGCCCCCTGCCCCTGAGTGCCTTCGCCTGGAAGCGCTTGCGCTCGACGGGGCCGGGCAGCCATAGCCCGCTGGTCGCGTCCTGGCGGAAGCCGAAGCGGCGGTAGTATTCGGGATCGCCGACCAGCAGCACGTTCGCCTCGCCCGCTGCCGCGGCCCGGCGCAACGCTTCGTCCATCAGCTTGGAGCCGATGCCTGTGTCACGGTGCGCCGGATCGACGGCGAGCGGCCCGAGAAGCAGCGCACGGCGGCGCCCGGCCAGCACCGGCCACAGACGGACGGTGCCGACCAGCGCATCGCCAGCGAGGGCGACCTGGCTCAGGCCCCGCAGCGGAGACCTGCCGTCGCGCAGGCGCTGGCACGTCTTGTGCCAGCGCGCCTCGCCGAAAGCGACGTCGAGCAGACGCTCGACCGCCGGCGCGTGTTCGTCGCGCTCGTCAACGAGCGTGACCATGCTTTATTCCCTCCTGCTCAGACGAAGTGCGTCTTCAACGGTTCGAAGCCGTTGAATCCGACGGTCGAATAGCTGGTCGTGTAGGCGCCGGCCGCGCGGATCTCGAGCTTGTCGCCGATCGCGAGATCCTCCGGCAGGCGGTAGTCGGCCTTCTCGTAGAGGATGTCGGCCGAATCGCAGGTCGGCCCGGCCAGCACGACCGGCATCGGCGCGCCGTTGCGTCCCGACACGATCGGGTACTGGATCGCCTCCTCCATCGTCTCGGCGAGGCCGCCGAACTTGCCGATGTCGAGATAGACCCAGCGCTTGCGGTCGTCCTCCGACTTCTGCGCGATCAGCACCACCTCGGTCTGGATCACGCCGGCGCTGCCGACCATCTGGCGACCCGGCTCGACGATGACGTCGGGGATCCGGTTGCCGAAATGCCGGTGCAGGCTGTCCTCGATCGCCGCGCCATAGGCCTGCAGGCCCGGCACCGTGCGGCGCAGACGCGTCGGGAAGCCGCCACCGATGTTGAGCATCGACAACGCCACACCCTGCTCCTCGCATTCGCGGAACAGCCAGGCCGCCTCGGCGATGGCGGCATCCCACTGCGCCGGGTCGCGCTGCTGCGAGCCGACATGGAACGACACGCCATGGGGCACGACGTCGCGCTTGGCGGCGGCGATCAGCAGCTTCCTCGCCATCGGCAGATCGCAGCCGAACTTGCGCGACAGCGGCCATTCTGCCCCCGCACCGGAGGTGAAGATACGGCAGAACACGCGCGATCCAGGTGCTGCATCCGCGATCTTGCCGAGCTCGGCATCGGCGTCGAAGGCGTAGAGCCGCACGCCGCGCTGGAAGGCGGCCGCGATGTCGGCCTTCTTCTTGATCGTGTTGCCGTAGGAGATGCGCTCGGCGCCGGCACCCGTGGCCAGCACCATGTCGATCTCGTTCAGGCTCGCCGTGTCGAAGGACGAGCCGAGCTTCGCCAGCACGCCCAGCACCTCGGGCGCCGGGTTGGCCTTGACGGCGTAATAGATGCCGGCGCGCGGCACGGCCGCGCGCAGCCGCCGGTAGTTGTCGGCGACCGCATCGAGGTCCATGACGAGGCAGGGCGTCGCCGGTCGTCGCTCGGCGAGGAATTTCTCGATCTTCTTGGTCATCGTCAGTGCACTCCTCTCGCCTGCGTGCTTCAGGCGACGCGGAAATTCTTGAACTGCCAGGGATCGGCGGCGTCGACCGCCTCCGGGAACAAGGCGCCGCGGCCCTCGAGCGGGGTCCAGTCGGAATAGGCGCCGACCACCTCGCCGAGATAGGTCCTGCAGATGTCGAGGATGCGGGCGTGATCCATGCCGTCCGCCTCGACGATGCCGGCACGCGGGTTCTCGATCGCCCAGATCAGCCCGGCGAGCACCGCCGCCGTGACCTGGAGGCTGGTCGCGTTGTTGTGCGGCGCCAGCCGGCGCGCTTCGTCGATCGACAGCCGCGAGCCGTACCAGTAGGCGCCCTTGGCGTGGCCCATCAGCAGCACGCCGAGCTCGTCCACGCCCTTGGCGATCTCGGCCATCATCAGCCGCTTGTTGGCCTGCAGCGCCCAGTTCTTGCCGGCCAGCTCGTGCAGCGACAGCACCGCGTCGTCGCACGGGTGGTAGGCGTAGTGGACGGTCGGCCGGTAGCGCAGCGTGCCGCCCTCGACCAGCGAATAGTAGTCGGCGATCGAGATCGACTCGTTGTGGGTCACGAGGAAGCCGTGATACGGCCCCTCCATCGGCGTCCAGCTCCGCACGCGCGTCGCCGCACCCGGGCGCATCAGGTAGATGGCCGCGTCGCAGCCGAAGCCGTGCCGGCGCGCATCGTCCGGGAAGTGACGCTCATGCGTGCCCCAGCCGAGCTCGGAGGGCTGCGAGCCCTCGCCGACGAAGCCGTCGACCGACCAGGTGTTGACGAACTCGCCCGGACGCTTGGGTGCCGCGGCGGCCTGGGTGTCGCGCTCGGCGATGTGCATCACCTTGATGCCCAGGTCGCGCGCAAGCAGCGCCCAGCCGACGCGGTCGCGCGGCGTGCGAACCACAAGACCGGTGTCCTTGGCGATGTCGAGCAGCGCCTGCTTGACGAAGTGCGAGACGAGGCCCGGGTTGGCGCCATGGGTCAGCACGGCAGTCGGGCCGCCGGCGAAGCGCGGCGCCAATGCCAGCGCGCTCTCGCGCAGCGCGTAGTTCGAGCGCTGCGACGGAGTCAGCGCGGGATCGGTGTAGCCGCCGGCCCAGGGCTCGATGCAGGTGTCGAGGTAGAAGGCACCCAGCTCCTGGGCGAGCTCGATGAGTGCGACCGACGACACGTCGACCGACAGGTTGAGCAAAAAGTCGCCCCGGCGCAGCAGCGGCGCGAGGATGTCGCGATAGTTCGCCCGGGTCAGCGGCGCCACGCGGAAGTCGACGCCGAACTCGGCCGCGACTTCGCGGCCGCGCTCCTCGGCGGTGACGATGACGATGTTCTCGCGCGGCATGTGTACGCGTCCGGTAGAGGCCGCCTTACGGTGCGCCGTTACGCGTGAGATGGTGTGCCCATTGATTTGCGAATCAATGAGGGCACATGACGACGGTAACGGTTGATACGGGCGTTGAGCGG
>VGDO01000150.1 GCA_016869645.1 Alphaproteobacteria bacterium | reverse complement strand
GATGATGATCGCGGAGACCCAGGGCGAGGCCTGGCCGATCCAGTGAATCAGCAGATTGCCGACTTCGCTCATGCCGCAGCTTTCTCCGCCAGCACGAGCTGTGCGATGCGTCCGGCGCGCGATGCCTCCCCGGCGATCTGGTGCAGCAGCGCCGCGCTGGGCCCGCCGAGCGCCAGCAGGGCTTCGGCGGCACGGTAGCGGACCCACCAGGCGTCGTCGTGGAGCAGATGCGCGACTTCGTTGCCCGTCTGGGCGAAGCCGATGCGTCCGGCGCAGCGCGCCGCCTGGGCGCGAACCGGCCAGGCCGGGTCGGTCAGGCCGCGCTGCACCGCGGGTAGCGCGGCCGGATGCCCAAGTACGCTCAGTCCGCGCAGCGCCTCGGCGCGCAGCTCATCGGAAGCGTCGCCGCTGACCGCGAGGATCGCCTCGACCGCTCGGTAGTCGATCGAGTGGGCGAGGGCGTCGACCGCGAGCATCTTGACCCGCGGCAGCGCAGCGGTGCGCAGCAGTGCAAGAAGCGCATCGACCTGAGTTGCCGCCAGCCAGCGGAATATCTTGCGCAGGCGACGCGACGGCGGCTCGACCCCGATGCGCAGACTGACAACGAGATCGGGCAGAGCGATGGCGACCCCGGTGCTGGAAATCGCTTCGGCCGCCGCAATCCGCACATCGACGTGCGGGTCGTCGAGCGCGCGACGCAGCGCGTCGGCGCCCGCGGGGCTCCTGAACAGGCCGAGGGTGCGCGCCGCGCGCCGTCGCTCGGTCACGCTGCCGTGGCGCAGAGACTGGATGGCATGGGTCTCCGCCCCGATCGAGCGGAGGATGTCGACCAGGCGCCCACGCATCTGTCCTGTCACCACGTCGAGCAGCTCGCCGATGACGTCATCTAGGATGGGCAGGTCGCGGGTAGCGATGCGCACCTCGGGCATCGTGTCGCTGGTCGGTTGTTCCAGCGCCTCGAGCAGCACTTGCGTCACCTCCGAGCGCCGCTTGCCGGTGCGCCGGGCCGCGGCGTCGCGGACGAGTCGCCACAGAATGAGCACCATCATGAGGACGATCGAGGCTGCCGCCATGCAAAGCGATATCAGCCAGATCGCCTTGAGAAACGCCATCGAGGTCACTCAGAATTTGACCGACAGGCCAAGGCCGACGGCGTGCCGGATGTAGGAGTTCGCCCGATCGTCACGGGCGTAGTCGAGCCGCATGCTCAAGCGGTCGGTGACATCGTAGATGACGCCGCCGAGAATCGATCGCGTGCTGACTGTTGCGTTCTGCACGGTTTCCGGCGCATCGGCCAGGCCGCCGTAGAAGCGCATGCGATCGGTCACAAGGGCATCGGCGCGCACGAGCCATCCGTCGAGATGTCGATCCGTTTCGTCGAAGACGTTGATCCACTTGGCGGTGACCCACAGTTGTCCGGACAGGAAGTACTGTTCGAAACCCGGATTGAGCTTCTCGACATTGCCGGTCCGGTAGTGGGCATGGGCACCTTCCAGCGTCAAGACGGTCGGCCCGATCGCCCGGTCGCCGCGCCACAGCCGGGCGCCCAGGCCCGCCGCAGCCGACCAGACCGCCAGAAAATCGGTGTTGGGCGAGCCGCCGATCTCGGCGTAGCCGGTCAGCCATTCGCTGAACCGCCGGTCGATTCCTGCCTGGAGGAACGTGTCGACATTGTCGAAGCGCAGATCGCGCTCGACGCGGCCGCGCACTCTCGTTGCCTCGTCCAGCCTGCGCGCGAGCTGGACAAAGCTCTCATGCCAGTTGCTGCGTCCCTGGCGCTCGAAGAAGCTCGCCGTGTGGCCCATGTCGAGGCGCCATGGCGTGCCGCCCGTGGCGCCGGCTTGCTCGATCCGCATCTTCACGTCGGCCGAACCGGAATCGATCGTCTCGGCTTCGCGGTAGAGGGCCATCGCGCCGGCCCTGTCGCCGGCGGCCGCGCGCACGTCGCCGAGGCCGATGACGGCTTCGAGGTCGCGCGGCGCCAAGCTGCGTGCGCGGCGGAACAGCGCCTCGGAGTCGGTGTAGCGCTTCTGATAGTAGGCGAGGCGGGCCTTCAGGCCGATGGCGCCGACATTGTCGGGCTCTTGCTTGAGCACGTCGTCGGCCACCGCCTCGGCTTGCGCGTATTCGCCGCGATAGCTGCGCACGCGCGCGATCGCGAGCTGAATATCGCGATCGGCGGGTACGGCGCGGCGCGCGGTCTCGAGCTCGACCAGCGCCTCGTCGAAGCGCTGCTGGAACACCAGAACATGGCCGAGCAGCGAGCGCGCCTCGGCGTCGCCGGGCCGCAGCGCCAGCGCGCGGCGCACATGGGCTTCGGCGACCGGAAAATCGCCGGCCCGGCGCGCGGCGACGGCTTGCGCCATCAGCCCGTCGAAATCGGCGGTGGGTGCTGCGATCTGCGCGAGAGCAGGCTTCGCTTCGTTTGCCGAGCTTTCGAGGGAAAGCGCACCTGTCGCGCAGGCGCCGATCAGGGCGAAGCCGACGGCGACACGCAGCAACGGCATTATGGCGCCCGGCGCGGCGCCGTCTTTTGCGCGGCGAGAATGGCCTCGATCCGCGCCATCAGCTCTTCCGGCATGAAGGGCTTGACCAGGTATTTCCGGGCGCCGAGCTTGAGAGCTTCGACAACGTCCTGTTCGCGGCGCCGGGCGGTCAGCATGACGACGGGAATACTCGCGGTGTCGGCGTTCTCGCTCAGGCGGCGCAGAACCTCCACGCCGCTGAGCGCCGGCATCATCGCGTCGAGGACGACGAGGTCCGGCCGCTCGCGGGTGGCGACGTCCAGAGCGGAGGCGCCGTCGGTCGCGGAGACGACCTGGTGACCGCGGCGGGTTAACTTGAATTCGACCAGCTGAACGACCATCGGATCGTCGTCGGCAATGAGAATGCGCGCCATGTGCTGTCTCGTCGTGCGTCGTTGACCACGAAATCTCGTGTCGGTCCGTCAGGATAGCATCGACGGCGCGGCGCGGCGATCCATCGCCGCTCGCGCGCAGGCCTGTTGTGACGCCGGTCTAGCCGCGCCTCTTGCGGTAGTCGTAGTTCTTGTCGATTCGCTCCATGAGATAGTCGCCATAGCGCATGGCTTCGTAGCGCGGTGGATTGCCGGGCCCGGTGCAGCCAGGCAGACATTCGATGATGGTTTCCATGCCGGGGTCGAAGAAGAAGGGCAGCGAATAGCGGTCCCTGCCCGTACGGTTGTTGATCACGCGATGCGGCGTCGACTTGAATCGTCCATTGCTCCAGAGCGGCATGAGGTCGCCGAGGTTGAGCACGAAGCTGCCGGGGACCGGCGGCGCATCGAGCCAGCGCCCGTCCGGCGCGCGCACCTGCAGGCCGCCGGAACCGTCCTGGGCGAGGATGGTCAGGCAGCCATAGTCCGTGTGCGGCGCCGAGCCGAACTGATCCGACGGCGCGTCCGCCGGGTGGGGCGGATAGTGCAACAGGCGCACGAACAGCGTGGGGCGCGCGAACATCGGCGCGAGCAGGCCTTCGGGCAGGTCGAGACCCAGTGTGAGGCCGCGCAGCAACCGCCGCGCCAGCGCCTCCATGGCGTCCATGTAATCGAGGATCGTGGCCCGGAAGCCGGGCATCCAGGACGGCCACTGGTTCGGGCCCTGCAGCGGCTTGCGCGCAAGCACGTTGGGATCGTCAGGCGCCAGCTCGTGCATGACCAGCACCGACTCGCTGAGATTGGGCCTGGTGTTGTGCGCGACCAAGGAGGTGACCACGGTCGAGCTCGCCAGGCCCATGTAGCCGCGGTGGAACTCGTTGATGACAATGGTCTGCTTCTGGGCGAGCGGTGCCGCGTGAAACGCGCGCGACGCGGCGAAGGTACGCTCGACGACCTCGGGCGGAATGCCATGGCCGATGATCAGCGCGAAGCCGAGCTGCTCGTATGCACGGCACAGCTCGGCGGCCGTCGCCCGCGCCGCCTCATCGTCCGAGCTCAGGAGCGGGCTGACGTCGACGATGGGGATGGCGGAGATATCGCCGGACGTGGTGGCGGACATGGTGCATTCTTCGCGGCGCCATTCGCAGGCTAGCGCGGCTTCGTCGGCCAGCCAAGCCTGGCTCAGAAGCCTAGCTCAGAAGCCGCACGAGTCCGTCGACCGCCACGACGCCTTGGCCCGCCGGCTTGACGATCACCGGATTGATCTCGGCATCGAGCACAATGGCCGATTTGAGGAGCGCAAGCTCCGAGAGCCGCGCGATGGCGTCGGCCAAGGCATCGAGATCGCCACGCGGCAGATTGCGAAATCCGTCGAGCGCCCGGAGACCTCGGACCTCGGCGATCATGGCGCGGGCAGTGGCAGCGTCGACGGGAGCGGGCCTTGTGGCCGCATCGCCATAAAGCTCGGCCAGCACGCCGCCCGGGGCCACCGTAATCACCGGCCCGACCTGCGGATCGCGCCGATATCCGATCAGGGCTTCGCCGACGCCGCGCACCATGGTCTGCACGAGAATGCCGTTGAGGCGTAATTGCGGCTGCGTGCGCGCCGCGCGCTCCGTCAGCTCCCGGGCGGCACACCGAAGCGCCGCCTCATCGGCGAGGTCGAGCGCGACGCCGCCCAGCTCCGATTTGTGCGCGATGTCGGCCGAGAGCATCTTGGCGACGGCGGGATAGGAGATGGCGGGCGAAGCGTCGCCGAGCAGGATGGATCTGACGCAGACGATGCCGAGCTTCGTGAACAAGGCGAGCGCTGCCTGCTCGTCGAGCTGATCGCCAACACCGGTAAGTTGACGTTCAACTGACTCGAGCGACCGCGCCGGCGACGGTCGTGCGCGCGGCTCTCGCCACGACATGAACGCGCGCACCGCATCGACACAGGCCTCGGGTGTGCGGAAGGCAGCGACGCCGGCGCGCGCCAGGAGATCGAGGGCTCCCGGCGCTTCGGGCAGCGCGAAGGCTGCAACCGGCTTGGCCGATCGCTTGGCAGCGGCGGCGACCGGCTCGGCCGCCAATTCGGGATAGAACTGCGCCGAGGAACCGATGACACCGACGATGACGTCGAATTCCGGTGCGGCGACCATGGCATCGAGCACGCCGGTCATGACGTCCGGCCGCGTGCCCGCCAGGGTCACGTCGACGATACGGCCTTCGCCGGGCTTGACGCCTGCTGCGGCGAGCGCCGCCCGCGTCGCGGTCGTCGGCGCGGCCACCTCGATGCCGGCCGCGCCGAGGCCGTCGGCGATCATCGCTCCGCCGCCGCCCGTCGTGGTGACGATGCCGACAGCGCGCGTCGGCCGCACCGGTGCCTGCGGACGTCGTCCGATGAAAAGATCGGGCGCTTCGATCAGGCTCTCCAGGCAGTCGACCCTGACAATGCCGATATCCGCAAGAAAGGCGTTGAGCGCCTGGCGGCCGCCGGCAAGCGCGCCCGTGTGCGAGAAGGCGAGCTCCTGGCCGAACTCGGAGCGGCCCAGCACATAGGCGAGCACCGGCTTGCCCGCCTCGTGCGCCAGCCGCGCGAATTCGGCGAGGCGATCCGGCCGGCGCACCGCTTCGACGAACAGCAGGAAGGCGCTGGTCTCCCGATCATCCACCGCGAGCGCGCCGAGCGTGCCGAGGTCGAGGTCGGCTTCGCCACCGACCGAGACCAGCTTGGAGAAGCCGATGCCACGCGCCTGGCCGCGCGACAGCAACGTGCCGATCACGCTGCCGCTCTGCGACAGCACCATCAGGCGTCCGGGCAGCAGGCGCTCGGCCTGAAGCGCCGCGTTGGCGCTCAACGCCAGGCCATTGGCCGCGTTGACGACGCCGAGGCTGTTGGGACCGACGAGCCGGACGTTGCCGCGCCGCGCGGCCTCGATGAGCCGGCGCTCACGCTCGATGCCCGCGGGGCCGGCCTCGGCAAAGCCGTCGGCGAGCAGGGTCGCCACCTTCACGCCCGCCGCGGCGCACGCCGCCACGGCGCCGACCGCCGCTTCCGCGCCGAGCAGGATATAGGCGTGGTCGACCGGGCCGGGAACGGCAGCCAGCTCCGGAAAGGCGCGCTCGTCAAAGATCGTGGGGTGGTTGGGGTTGATCGGATAGATGGTGCCGGCGAAACCATGGCGCCGCAGGAAGCGCAGCGGCCGCGACGCGTTCTTCGACCTATCGTCGGACGCGCCGATCAGCGCAACGGCGTCGGGCGTGAAGAGAGCCTTGAACAGGGCCGCGGCGTCGCGGTCAATCATTGGCGGGCCCGCGGGACGGCCGTTGCGAGAAGCGTCGCTCGAACACATCCTCGGCGATGCGGTTCTTCATCATCTCGATCGAGCCGCCGGCGATCATCCAGCCGCGCGTGCGGCGCATGCAATACTCGGCGAGGCCGGTCTCGGAAAAGCCGGCGCCGCCCATGATCTGCACCGCCTCGCTCGCGACCTCGAATCCGGCACGGTTGCAGAACGCCTTGGCGACCGATGTTTCGGCCGGTGATGGCAAGCCGCGATCGGCGTTTGACGCGGCGCGGTAGAGCAGCAGCTGAGCTGCGTCGAGCTGCATGCGCATGTCGGCAAATTTCCACTGGATGCCCTGGAATTCGCAAATCGGGCGGCCGAACTGGCGGCGTCCGAGCGCATAGTCCCGCGCGAGATTGAAGGCGTGGCGCCCCAGCGCCAGCGAGCGCGCGGCATTGCCGATGCGCTCGGCATTGAACCCTGCGATCTGCTTCTTGAAACCGCCCGGGCCGAGCAGCACGTTCTCCGGACCGACGTAGCATTGGTCGAGATAGAGCTGGCACCATTCGTCGCCCGAATGGAAACGCGTCCTCTGCCCGAGCGCGAACCCGGTAGCGCCGCGCTCGATCAGCACCGATCCGATGCCGCCGACCCCCGGTCCGAAGCGTACATAAATCAGGAACAGGGCGGCGTCGGCGCTATTCGTCGTGAACACCTTGCTGCCGGTGACGCGAAAGCCGGATCCATCTGGCGTCGCCGTGGTCGTCAGGTCGGTCACGGCCGAACCCGCCTCGGGCTCGCTCATGCCGAGCGCGATCAGGGTCCGGCCGGCGAGCAGGTCGGGCAGGAAGCGCCGGCGCTGGTCCCCGCTCGCGTATTCGGCCAGGGTGCGGATCGGCCCGAAATTGCCGGCCTGCACCGCATCGGCGCTGCGCGGGCAGGCGAGAGCCACGTTCTCGATCGCGAGCACGGCGTCCATCAGGCTGCCGCCCTGTCCGCCGTGCTCGGCCGGGATGGTGATGCCCAGCAGTCCTTGTGCGCCCAGCAGCCGGGCGGCGTCGAAGGGAAAGCCCGGATTGTGGGCGCGTTTCAGCGCGTCGGTCTTCAGCCGCGCCTCGGCAAAGCGGCCGACCGCGTCGCCGAACTGAGCCTGCTCGCTGGCCAGCTTGAAATCCATCGGCGATCTCCTCGCCCGCTTTTCCGGCAGGGGATTTTGCCGTCGCTCGGAAGGACCGCGAAGCGCCGGCCGCGCACCATCCAAAGATTGGCAGAGCTATGCCGTTGTACGCACGAAGTAATCGAGCGCCACGTCGAACTCGTAGATGAAGCCGTCCGGCGCGAAGGCGAGCTTCGGCTTGATGCTGGCGGAGCCCAGGCCATTGAGCAACATGCTGCCAAATCCACGATGAACGGGTGGCGACACCGTCGGGCCCCCGGTCTCCTGCCAACGGAAGCGGAAGCGCGCGTCATCGCCGGATCCCGCGGTCGACCAGCTCATGGAAATTCTGCCCAAGTCATTCGACAGCGCGCCATACTTGGCGGCATTGGTCGCCAGCTCATGAAGCAGCAGTCCCAGCGTCTGCACCATCTCCCCGTTGATGGTCAGATCCGGCCCTTCCGCGTCCACGCGCGCCGCAAAAGGCTCCAACTCGGCCGCAATGATGTCCTTGATCGGCGCCCCTTTCCAATCGGTGGTCATCTGCAGTTCGTGGGCGCGCGCCAGCGCGTGGAGGCGCTCCAGCAACAACTGCTTGCCTTCCGCGAGGGAGCGACTGCCGGAGAACGACCGCATGACCAGCGCCTGGACCACAGCCAGAAGGTTCTTGGCGCGATGGCTGAGCTCGTTGAGCAAGAAGCGCTGATGCTCTGCGCGAACGTTCAGCTCGATCCCGGCGCGCCGCAGCGCCGTCATGATTGCGTTGGCTTCCTTGAGCGACGAGCCCGGGCTCTCGATGAGCTCGCCGCGTCCGAGCGCCGCGGCGGCATCGGTTGCGGCCGCGAGCGGCACGGAGAGGGTGCGAGCAAACAACCAGGCCGATACGGCCGTGACGATCAGCGCGACCACGGTGATGAAGGTCCAGGTCCACGCGCTGCTGATGAGCGGCGCTTCGGCAATCGGTAGTGGCACGCTGACGGTGACGAGCCAGTTCGAAATGTCAGAACGCGCGACGGCGCGAAGCACTGGCTCATTGTCCGGGTTTACGGCATTGCGCACGCCCCGGTCGGCGTCGGCAAGGTCGGCGGCAAATGCATCAGGTCTGGATCCAACCCATTTCTCGTGATTGGTGGATCGCGCGAGGACGACACCCTTCCGGTCGAGGATGACGACGGTCCATTCCGGCGGCAGACTCGGATTTCGCACGATATCCAGGAGATCACCGGCGTGGCGGCCGAGAAGCAGGATGTACTGCACGTCGCCGTCGCGCGTGATCGGAATGGCGACATTGTACACATACGTCCTGGTGGCGAGGCCGAAGAACAAGTCCGACACGGCTGGCTGCTTGCTTTCGATCGTTCTGCGGGCGGTTTCCGGATCGCCGGTGAGGGGCGGCGCGTGCCCGAAAGGCACGGCCGTGTTGACCAATTGGCGCAGCTCGCGGTCGATCAGAATGATCGTCGCGCTTCCTTGCATCGCCGATGCGGCTTGGCTGTGGAAGGTCTCCCAGTCGGCGTTCGCCAGCGAAGGAAGCGTCGCGAGGGTGCGGAGCACCGTCATGTGCCGATCGAGCTCGCGGTCGAGATCGTTGGCCAGGTCGGCCGCAACTTGGATCAGACGCGCATCCAGTTGAGCGCGTTCCAGATGGGCCGACCGGACCAGGAGCACGCCGACGAGAATCGTCACGGGCAGCAGCGTCGCCAGACCGAACGCGATCAGGTGCGCGCGAATCGAATATGCGCCGCGCAGCCATCGGGGGGACAGCGGCAATTCCATCACACTGGGGTGAACTCCGGTTCGAAGCTTTGGTCGATAGGATAGCAGGGACGGCTGAGCCGTCGCCAGGGGATGCTCGCCAGATCGGGTGTGGTCGGGCCTCGCGTGGCGAGCACGAACTGCGCCGGCGCGGCGGCGAAGGCCTGCTGGTAGTTCATCGGATTCTTGACCACGATGAACTTCAGGCCGTGTGGATCGATGCCGGCGGCGATGAACTGTTCGGCGCCATATTCGTAGGCGGCCGCACTGGTGGCGAGCACGCGGACGCTGCCGATCGCGAGCACCGCCGACGGGCCCATGCTCGCGGTCACGCCGCTCATCAGCCCGCCCGCATAGGTGAAACGGCCGTCGACCAGCCGCTCGACCTGAGCTTCGACGGACAAGGGCGCGCCATAGGCCGGATCGAGCTTGTTGCCGAGGTCGATGCGAATGCGCGCACCCATGCCGGCGCGCCGCGCCTCGCTCACCGCCGCCGCATCCACGATCTGGATCGCCGATGGCGCGTCGCCGGCATGGTCGAGCAGGGCCTGCAGCGCGATCGCGCTGTCGCCGCTGGCACCGCCGCCGACGCAGTCGCTCGGATCGGCGAGCACGACCGGGCCACCGGCCACCGCGAGGCCCTGACGGATGGCGTCGGCCGGCATCACGGTGGCGACCTGGAAGTCGCTTCGCCGCGACCAGGCCCAGCGCACCATGTCGAGCGCGACGCGGTCGGCAGCGGCGGCGTCTGCGTCGGTGACGACCACGGCGGTGAATCCAAGCCCCGGCAGGTCGAGCCACGGCTGCACGCAGAAATAGCTGGCCGTGAGCACCTCGCCGGTCGCCTCGCGCGCCCGTGCCCGGCCGAAGGCATGCGCCATCGGGCCATTGCCTTTGGTACGCTGCCTTTGCGCCGGCAGCAGCAGCGGCGCGCGGCGTGCGCGCATCACCGGCCGGTATCGTCCGGCGAGCGTCCCCAGCAGCAGTCCTGTCGCGCGCCGTCCGGTCTCGAAGGCGTCGTCATGCGGATAGTGCTGATAGCCGATCAGCATGTCGGCCAGCCGCATCATGGCGGGCGTGATATGCGCATGGAGGTCGCAGCTGACCGAGACCGGGACGTCGGGCCCGACCAGTTGGCGCACCTCTGTCAGCACGTCGCCCTCGACGTCGTCGAGACCGACGGCGATGAAGGCGCCGTGCAGCGCCAGATAGACGCCGTCGACCGGCAGCGCGGCGCGCAACCGGTCGAGCAGCTCGTCGCGCAGCGTCGCATAGGCCGAAGCGCTCACTCTGCCGCCCGAGCCCCCGTTGGCGGCGATGAGCGGAATGATCTCGGCATCCTCCATGCGCAGCAGCTCGAGCGCGCCCGCAACCTCCGTGCCCGTGCCAGCAAGCCCGTCGAGCATTTCACCGCCGCGCAGGAGGTAGCGGTTCTCGAAGTCGACGATGTCGGAGATGACGGGAGAGAGCGTATTGCCTTCGAACAGCAGCGCACCGATCGCGATGCGCCGCCGGGTCATGACGCGGCGCCGCGCGGCTCGACGTGCTCGGCGTCGCGCCCGACCAGCCCGCGATAGACGGCGGGATCGGTAGCGCCTTCGCACGCGACCGCGACGATCCGGCTGTTGGCGGTGACGCCGAGCTGGCGGCGCAAAGCGCGGTCGCCGAGCACGGTGAGCGCGCCGGCAAGGCCGGCAATGCCGGTTTCACCGATCGCGAGTGCCGGGTCGCCTTCGTCGCCGGCGGCGGCCATGCGCAGGCCCGCGATGGCGGCGGTATCGGGAATGGCTAGGAAAGCATGGGCGCCGCCCGCGAGCACCGGCCAGGCGAGCGGCGACACGGTGCCGACGGCGAGCCCGTCCATGACGGTCGCAAGGTCGCCTGGCACGGGGACGGGCCTTCCTTCCGTGGCGGCGCGCAGTGCGCCATCCGCCGTCAATGGTTCGACCGTGACGACGCGCGGGCGCTTGCGGCCAAGGGTCAGCCAGAGGCGCGCAGTGATGGCCGCGGCCAGGCTGCCATTGCCGGCGCCGACGAAGACATGGGTTGCGTCATGCGCGTTTACCGCCAGCTCCATTCCGAGCACGCCATAGCCGTGAATGGTCAGGCGGGGCACGTCCGGCGCGCGGGCGTGAGGTTGATCGGCGATCACGAAGGTGCTGTCGCCGGTTGCGTCTGCGAGGCAGCGGTTGAGCGCGTCATCGAACGTGCCAGGCACGCGCACAACGGTGGCGCCGAAGCTGGCAATCGCCGCGGCGCGTCCCGGGCTGACGCCGGCGTGCATGTAGATCCGCGACATGGCGCCGAAGCGCTGGGCAGCCCATGCGACTGCCCGGCCGTGATTGCCCGACGTGGCCGCCGTGAAGGTGAACGAGTGCGCCAAGCCGGCATGGCGGCCGGACAGGATATCGGCGGTTCTGGCGTCGGCGGCGCCGTGCCGCGCGAGCTCGGCCTTCATCACCTGGATGGCGGCATAGGGCGGACCCAGCGCCTTGAAGCTGCCGACGGCGAACCGGTGCCCTTCGTGCTTGACCGTCAACGCGGCGACGCCCATTCGCCTGGCGAGGGCGGGCAAGGGGATGAGAGGGGTGGGCGCGTAGTCCGGCCAGCTCCTGATCTCGGCCGCGGCGGTGTCCGCTTCGGCCGCCTGCATGACCGCGTTCTCGGTCTCGCCATAGCCATCGCGGCGATGCGGGTTCACCAACAGGCGCACCGCGGACCCGCTCAGGTTGGTAGGCGTCTGGAATCTGGGCAAGCGACCTCGCAATTGGCCCTGAGCCCCCACTATCCTGGCTGGCCGAGCAGGGTGCAAGGGTGTGGCGCGACAAGCTGGCGTGGCGCACGCCCGAGCAAGACTATCGCCTAGATTTGTCGGGCTTGGCATAGTCCTGTCATTCGCAGCGCGGAGCGGGGCTATCGGCAGGTCATGAAAGCATGCGTTGTCGGTGCGGGCGCCATCGGCGGCCTGATCGCCGCCTATCTCGCGCGCGCGGGTCACGACGTCTCAGCGATCGCTCGTGGCGCGCATCTGGCTGCCATGTGCGAGCGCGGGCTCACCTTGCGCAAGGGCACCGACGCCTTCACGGTGCGCGTGCCCGCCAGCGACGATCCGGAATCGTTCGGCGTGCAGGACGTCGTGTTCATCACCCTCAAAGCCCACGGCATCGGTCCGATGCTGACGCGCCTGAGGCCCTTGATCGGGTCCGCCACCGTCGTCGTGCCCGCGATCAACGGCATTCCCTGGTGGTATTTCCATGGCGAAGGCGGGCGCTTTGCGGGCAGCGCGATCGAATGCGTCGATCCGGGCGGTGCCATGCTGGCAGCCCTCGAGCCTTCGCACATTCTCGGCTGCACGGTGCTGGCCGCCGCCAACGTGGCGGATCCGGGCTTTGTCGTTCAGACCACGGCAACCGCAGGATTTACGCTGGGCGAGCTCGACGGCAGCGCCTCCGCCCGCGCGCAGCGGATCGTAGCGGCGATGAACGCCGCGGGCATGAAAGCGGATCTCACGCCGCGCATTCGCGACGCGGTCTGGTGGAAGCTGCTGGGCAATCTCGCCTTCAATCCGGTTGCCGCCCTCGGTTGCGCCAGGACCGACCAGATCTTCACGGAACCGCGCGCCATCGACCTGATCCGCGCCGTCATGACAGAGGCAATCGCGGTCGGCCATGCGCTCGGCATCAGCTTTCCCGTCACAGTCGAGCAGCGGATCGAGGTTGCGCGCAATCTGGGCGCCTTCAAGTCCTCGATGCTGCAGGACGTCGAGCAGGGCCGCCCGATCGAGGTCGAGGCGATCGTCGGCGTTGTTGTCGAGCTCGCGCATCGGCTCGGCGTGCCGACACCGGCGGTCGACGCGGTCTATGCGCTGGCCAGGCTGAGAAATGCCACTCTGGTCAGCGGATCGTCGCGGGCAGCCCGTCAATTTCCTGATGGCATGCTCAACGATCGTTGAAGATTCAATGATCTGTTCCACCCCTGGTCCTCGGTGAGCGGGCATGGTAATTCTTGGCGCAAAGCGCCGGCGCGAATGTCTGGCCGATTTTCGGGAGGAGGGAACGATGATCACGAGGATTCTGCGTGTGGGCGCGGCGGTGGCCGTGCTTCTGCCGCTCGCCGCGGGCGCCGCAACGCTCGATGACGTCAAGCAGCGGGGCGTGCTTCATTGCGGCACGGCGCCCAACATCCCCGGTTTCGCCTTTACCGACGACAAGGGCAATCGGGTCGGCTTCGACATCGACCTGTGCCGCGCCATGTCGGCGGCCATCTTCGGCGACGCCAACAAGATCAAGCTGACGCCGCTGACGCCGCGCGACGCATTCACCACGCTGCAGAGCGGCGCAGTCGACATCCTGACCCACCGGTTCACCTGGACCTACAATCGCGATGCCGGCTCCGGCCTCGACTTCGTGCGGATCATTTTTTTCGGGCTCCTCGACGTTTCAGATGGAATTGAAGAGATCGGGGAGCGGTGCGCCGAGCAGGTAGATGATGGTGACGTAGGTCGCGGTCTTTCTGTAGCCGCGCGCCCGCGCGCGGGCGGCCTGGAACAGTC